>JAUJNJ010000169.1 GCA_030448225.1 Phycisphaerae bacterium | reverse complement strand
CCGCTCCCGCCCGCACCAGCACGCCGGCGTTGCCCACCGTCTCGGCCGGGCTGCTTCCGCCAGACCGTGCCACCCGAGACGGGACTTCACACGATGACCACCCCGACCCCGACGACCGACTCCCCCCGCCGCGGCCCGACGCCCCCCGACGCGCCGCCGGCCGACCGCCGCCGCCGCCGCGCCGGCTTCACGCTGATCGAGCTGATGGTCTCGGTCGCGATGGTGCTGGTCCTGATCCTCGGCGTCACCCAGGTCTTCAAGATCACCAGCGACACGATCGGCGCCAGCACCAGCCTGTCCGAAGCCATCCGCGGCGGGCGCGGCACCTCGTCGGTCATGTTCGACGACCTCCGCCACGCCGTGCTGCCCGGCAGCGGGGCGGCACGAGGGGCGCCGTTCTTCATCATCCGGTCCGAGCGTGTAGCGGCGTTCCCCGGGCCGGAGGTGGCGATCGGGGACCTCGACTACAACCCGGCGCTAGAGACGCGGCGGCCCAGCCGGGACGTGCAAGAGTCAACGGACCTGTCGATCCTCACGGCCGACCGGAACGCGGACAACGTAGAAGACGCCGCCGAGGCATCGCACTACGCCGCTCTGGACGACCGCAATCACCGCGTCGATCAACTCTACTTCTTCGCGCGAGACAACTACCGCCGCCAGACCGGCAACGACGGGACGTACGCGGCGGCGATGACGTCGAACGAGGCGATGATCTGGTTCGGGCACCTGAAGCAGCCGGGCGACCTTCTGCGGCTCAACCAGACGCGCAGCCCCGGGTACACGCCCACGCGGATCGAGAATCCCGCCGGCACGGACACCTATCTGCTCAACGCCCGCAACAACCCGTACAACTTCTACTCCCGCCAGTGGGCGCTCGGCCGCCAGCAGATCCTCCTGATCGAGCCGGAAGCGGTGCCGACGGCCCCCGTGACGTGGTCAATCTTCCTGCGGGACGCGAACGGCGTCGTCGGCCCAGCGCAGTATTACATCGGCCGGTCGCGCGACCTTCGGGCCGGTGGCAACCCCCAGCACAATAACAACCCGGAGAACTGGGGCCCGTTGCAGGAACAGTCGAACGCGACGCTCAACGGCCGCAGCTTCGCGGCGCCGCCCGGGTCGGTCACGTTCCAGATCCAGCACTCCCGGTACGACCTCGCCGGCACGAGCATGGAGAACTTCCGCGAGAACATCCTCGAGCGGGCGATCGCGGAGCGCGAGGCGAACGTGTCCCCGGCGTGGTGGACGGTCATGGTCGACCGCTTCTCGGGCTACCCGGTGCCATCTAAGCCGATGACGAGCGAGGGCGCGGCCCGCACGGTCCCGGTGCTCCAGGCGGCCTGCTCGCAGTTCGTCGTCGAGTACGCCGGCGACTTCGTCACGCAGACCCGCGAGACGGACAACCCGCCGAACGGCATCGACGCTAACGACCGGACCCGGCTCGCCTACGGTGACATTACCGCGGCCGAACCGGACGGCGTAATCGACTTCCTATTGGTCCGCCAGGCCGGCCAAGCGCCAATCGAGCGCATCCGGTGGTACGGCTTCCCGCGCAATGTCGACACGTCAGACGACGGCGCCGACCCGGTCATCCGCGGCATCCCGACGGACGGCGTCAACGGTGACTTCAACACGATGCGCGACGTCGTCCCGCTCCGCGACTACATCATGAACCTGCCTGCCGCGACGCCCAACTCGTACGACCCGCAGTACGGCGCACCTTTCGAGCGGCAGCTGAACAACAACCCGTGGCCCGGTGGCCCGACGCGCGCGGCGAACACCTTGGAGCGACAGGCCGACTACGGCGCGGCCGGCGCGATGGAGTTCGATAGTACCTACCTGTGCGCGTGGCAACCGGCCGGCACCTACCGACACTTCACCGGCGCATCACCCGCCGCGGTGCAGCAGATCAATGACCCGCCCATGCCGCGGATGATCCGCCTCGTCGTCGGGATCGACGACACGAACGGGCGGCTGACGGCGGACCAGATTTACGAGTACGTGGTCGAGCTGCCCTGAACGCCGCGCCGCCGCCGCGACGCGCCGCCGCGACGCGCCCACGACTGACGACAACGCCCCAACGGGCGGACGGAGAGACACCTGTGAACCATCCCACCCGCACCCCGATGGCCCGACGACTCGTCCAGCACGCCCGCCGCGCCTTGGGCCGCGTCCAGCGGCGGTTCGTCCGCGCGCGGCCGGGGTCGGTGCTGATCCTCGTCGTCGCGCTGCTCGTGCTCGTCGCGCTGGCCGGCACCGCGCTGATCAGCACCGCCCGCGTCGACCGCTACGCCAGCGCGCAGAACAACACGAACGTCGAGATCGACATGCTCGTCGACTCGGTCGTGCGCATGGCCAACGGGCAGATCGTCGGCGACCTGTTCGACGGCCAGTTCCCGCGGAACTTCCGCCCGCCGACCGGCGGCGAGCCGTCGCGCGCGTTTTCGGTGCCGGGCGAGTACGAGCACAACGACTGGGCGATCAACGACGCGTACCTCGCCTCGCGCGTGCCCAGCCGCCCCCCGACCGCGGCGGCGTTCAACGCGACCGGGCCGTACTGGCAGACGATCAGCGCGCCGCTCGTGCCGGGCGCGAACTTCGAGAGCCCCGACGGCCGGGTGATCCCGACCAACCCGTGGGGCGTCGCCCGCATCCAAGTCCACCCGTCGTACGTCCGCGTCGGCGACGTCGTGCACCCCGGCATCCGCGTCCACACCAACCCGTACGAGCTCGACTTCCCCCCCTGGACCGGCAACCCGGACGTGATCGTCCCGCCCGTGGCGCCCGTGCCGCAGGAGCCGTTCATCGGCGCCGACGCCGACGGCGACGGGATCGCCGACGCGGGGCTGTGGAAGATCCCGGTGGGGGAGATCAACGGCGTCACGTACTACGCCGCCGTCCGCATCGTCGACAACAGCGCCGCGTTCAACGCCAACGTGCACTGGGAGGTGCAACCGGCCGCCCCGCCGGGCAACCCGCCGGGCAACTTCTTCACGCCCAACGTCGACTTCTGGCAGGCGTTCTACCAGTACGGCGGCGGCGCGCCGTGGCGGAACCCGCCGGACGCCAACGCGGCCGACCCGATGTACGACGACTACACGCGCGAGCGGCAGATGTACGCGTTGAACGCCCAGCGCGTCGGGACGCCCGGGTTCGACGCGTCGAAGCGGCCGCCCCTGACCGATGACAACCCCATGACCCCGCCGCTCGTCGAGGACGGCGCCGACCCCGACCCCAACCCCGACGGGCGCCCCGACATGGAGTGGGTCAGCCGGTACGACCAGTGGTACCACCAGTTCGCCCGCCGGATCGAGAACCCGAGCTTCTACACGACCACGCCCGTCCCGCCCGTCGCGCCCCCGCTCGCGCCCAACCAGCGGTTCCGCGGCCTGTCGGCCGGCGACGGGACGGCGCTGGCGTACCGGGGCGGCGTGCTGCGCAACCCGAGCAGCCTGTTCGCCTCGCCGCTGGAGCAGATGCTGCTGCCGACGCTCGAGCTGCCGCTGGAGCGGCGGTACGACCCGGACTACAACGCCGGCACGCCCGACGTCGCGCCGACCACGCCGCTCACGCCCCGCACGCGCACGCAGCCGTACCGCCACGACGAGCGCAACCCGCTGGCGACCCCGCAGATCGAGTCCGACCCGCCGACCGGCGCGACGCCGCGCATCGTGAAGGAGTGGTACAACGACAGCTTCGACCTGCTCGGCGAGTTCCGCCCCGACCGGATCTGGTCGCGCCGCGTGCTGATGGTCACCCGCAACCCGCTGTCGAACGCCGCCCCGGCCCACACGCTGGAGGGCGTGCCGTTCAACACGGACATCACGATCAACCCCGTGTCGATCGTGCAACAGCCGACGGTGCCGGCGCGCAACAAGATGCCGCCGCTACCGGCGAGCGGCTACGTCCCGCGCGCGTCGGCGAACACGGCCTCGTTCGGCGAGCTGTGGCGCGCGTTCTGGATGGTGATGGACCCCGCCGCCCGCTTGCCCGCCGCCGCGCCGGGCACCCCGCCGGCCGGCACCGACACCCGGATGTTCCGCTCGACGTTCCGCCACCCCAGCACGGCGGGCCTCACGCCGCAGAGCCCGCACTCGCCGGACATGTTCACCCCGTCGCAGATGATGCTGATCCGCTCGGCGATCGCCGCCGTCAACGCGATCGACATGCGCGACAGCGACGCGACGGCCGCCAACCAAAATGACGACGTCACGAGCCGGCGCGTCCACCTCAGCGGCGTGACGATCGGGGGCGTCACGACGAACGAGGTGGAGGTGACGGTCTTCGGCAACGAGGCGCAGCCGGTCCTCACCGAGGTCTTCGTCAGCAACGACACCAAGCCCACCGCGACGACCGACCCTCCCCCGACCCACCAGACCGGCGGGGACGGGCGGGCCCCCGGGGCCGAGCTGTACGGGAACG
>JAUJNJ010000168.1 GCA_030448225.1 Phycisphaerae bacterium | reverse complement strand
CCTAAGAGCCCCAGCGCGCGGGGGCCCGCGCCCGCGCGGGCGTGGGTGGGGGGTTCCGGGGGGGGGTCCCGGTGGGGGGTGGGGGGGGCCCGGGCGGGGCCGGGGCCCACGACCGTTATGGCCCGGCTGCCGGCGGGGGGGTGGCTCAAGCCCGACGGCAGCGACGTCGCCGTCCAGAATGCGGCCGGCCAGCCGATCCCCGTGAGCGTGCTCTCGCACGATCCCGGCGGCGACACGGTGGTGCAGTTCGCGCGGTCGGCCAACGACAGGTGGTACTGGGCTTACGCCGGCAACCCCGCCGCCCCCCCCGCCGTGGCCGCGACGCCGCCGGCCCAGGAGGGGCTGGTCGCCGAGTTCCGCCAATGGGGCGGCGCCCCGATCGACACCTGGGCCAACGTCGTCGAGGGCCTGAAGAAGAGCGAAACGGTCATCGGCAACGCGCCGCTGGCGGAGGTCATCTCCACGATGAACCCCGCCCGGCCGAGCGAGCCGCGCAACTACGCCACGTCGTACCGCGGGTTCCTCAACATCAAGACGGCCGGCACCTACCGCTTCCTTGTCAATGCGCAGGATGCCGCGTTCCTGTTCATCGACGGCCACAAGGTGTTCGCGCGCGGCGGGACCAACGAGCGGCTGACCGGGTCGAGCCCGATCAGCACGAACGGCGCGGCGATCGACCTGGCCGCAGGCGTCCACCCGTTCGAGGTGCATCACGTGGTCGGCGAGAACGCGGCGAGCGTCGGCTTCTGCGTGTTGCTGTGGGTGCCGCCGGGGGCCAACCAGTGGGCCTACGTGCCGCCCGACGCGTTCGCCCAGCCGCTGTACGCGACGGTCACCGACGTGCAGGAAGCGGGCGGTGGGCAGGCCGCGACGATCGGGTGGGGCATGGACGACGTGCTGGGATCGGTCGGGCAGACGCTGTACCTCGTCCGCTTCGAGGCGCAGGGCACGGTGACCGACCCGGCCCAACTCACCTGGGACTTCGGCGACGGTTCGATGGCAACCGGGCGGTCCGTGACGCACGTCTATTTCAAGGAGGGGCCGTACCCGGTCAAGCTCACGTCGTCACCGGGCCTGCCGCCGGCGCAGCGGACCGTGGCGGTCTGGAACGCGCCGGTTACGGCCAGCCCGTTCTCGGCGGGCAAGGCGGTGCGCGCGATCGCGGCGTGGGACCTGGCGAAGCTGGACCCGTCGCGGCTCCGGCAGGCGTTCAACTTCCTCCGCGTCTGCGAGCAGACCGACCACTGGCCGCTGCTGGAGAAGGTGTCGCGGCAGGTCCTGGCCGCGCCGAACGGCGACGCGCCGGCCCGCGCCAGCGCCCACGTCGCGCTGATGGAATCGCTGGCGCGCCAGGGGAAGGCCGAGCAGGCACTGGCGCACGGCGACGAGGCATTGAAGGAGTTCGCCAAGACGCCGAGCCTGCGGGTCCGGGTGAAGCTCCAGGCCGCCGATGTGAGCTTTCGTCACCTGCGCGACGTTGAGGCCGCCGGGCGGATTTACAATACGATCCTGGAGGAGAACCGGCGATTGAAGGTCCCGGAGGTGCGGCTGGCGGCGATCCGGCTCGGGGACCTGTTCGCCGAGACCGGCGAGATGCCCAAAGCGGCCGACGCGTACCGGCTGGCCGGCACGCTCGGGGGGGCCGAGTTCGACGCCACCGCCCAGACCGGCGCCGTCACGCGCGGCGCGATGCTGCGCGTCGCCGAGCAGCGGCTGCGGGCCGGCGACGTGGCCCAGACGCGGCAGCTCATGGAGAAGATCGAGGTCAACTACCCCGAGCAGAAGCTCGAGGGGCTGTACCGCTTCCTCCGGGCCGAGGCGGACCGGGCCGGCGGGCGGTACGAGGACGCCATCGGCCACTACGAGGTGCTGCTGAAGCTGCCGCAGTGGGCCGGGTACCGGTCCAAGGCGCTGTTCGGCATCGCCGACAGCCACGCCCGGGCGGGTGACGATGCCAAGGCGATCGAGTGGCTGGACACGCTGGAGGAGTCGTTCCCGACGTTCTACGACGAACAGAAACTGACCGGGTATCGACGGTCGATCGAGGCGCGCGTCGCCCGCGCGCGCCGGCCCGCGCCGGCGGACGGGGCGGGGACCGGGGGCTGGGATGGGAGCAAGGCCGGTGGCGCGGGTGACCGGCCGGCGGGGGTCGCAGGCTTCGCGACCGGGTTCGAGCCGGACGACACGCTGATCGGCGACGGCCGGACCGACTGCCTGCCGCTGCGCGGGGTGGGCCGGGGGGCGCGCTCCTCGAATCCACGACCGCCATGACCGTGCAGGCGGACTGGGGCTGCCAGGGCGGCGACGCGCAGCGGCGGGCACGTGTGGGTCGAGATGTGGTGCCGCGAGACGGCAACACCTTGCCCGCCGCCTCGCACGGAGCGCACGCCTGGCTTTACGGCACCGGCACCGAGCTCGACCCGCTGAAGGACAGGGCACTGACCTACTTCAACTACACGTACGGCCAGTGGGCGCAAGCTCGGCTTCCTCCTGCGCGCCCCGGACACCCGGGACGGCGGGCGGCGACGTCGGTCCGGCACGTGTGGGGAGCGCGGTCGAGCTCGACGCGATCTCCGTCACGCCCGTGACCGACCGGCAGTACGACGCGATGGTGAACTTCGCACTACAGGACGGGCCGACCGATGACGCACGCACGCCGGCTCATCCTCGCGTTCCTCGCCGCGGCATCGTTGGCCGGCGGGGCGGCGCGCGCGGCGGAGGTCTACTCGGAACGGCACGGGCGGGGGCCGGAGCGACCCGGCGACGTGGGCGCGCGACAACGCCGTCCTCGGGCCCGACGACCTCGGTCGTCATCACGTCGGAGGACGTCGTCGTCTTCGACCGCGACATCGCCGGCGGGGGCCGCCCGCCCCCGGCCCTTACGCGGCCGGAGCCGGAATCGGTGCGGGCGTCGGCCCGGCCGCGCCGGCCGCACCCCGGGCGCACCGCGGTTGCGTTACCACCGGGGCGCACCAGCGCACCCGGCGGCCCCCCGCCCCTCCGGCGGTGCCGCCCGTGGCGAACGTGTGTGCGGAGTTGTACGTCGACCCCGACGGGCTGCTGACGTTCAAGTCGGGCGGCACGCGCGTGCTCGCCCTGGCGGGGCCGCTGGAGAGCTACGGGCTGCTGACGCGGCCGGCCGCGAGGACGACCACTTCGAGGTCCGCCTGACCGCCCGACCCCGCCTGTTGCGCACGCTCAAACTCGGCAAGGGCGGCGGCTGCTGGCCTCGGGCCGGCCGAAGATCAAGGACGGCCGGCGGAACGTCGTGCTGCGCTCCGTCCCGCCCGCCCCGCCCCCGCCTCCGCCCCCGGCGCCACCCCCCGGCACGCCCGCGCCGCCGCTGCCGCCCCCCGTGCCGGCCCCGCAGCGACTGGCGGTCGTCGAGGTGGCCGACGTCAGCTCGACGTGCGCGACGTCCAACTCGACGGCGCGCCGCCCAAGGGGTCCACGATCGACAACACCGGCCAAGCCCAACGAGCGGCTGATCGTCAACGGCTGCTCTCGTTCACCAACGCCGGCCGGTCGCGCTCGAGTCCTGCGACACGCCGGCCGTCGTGAACAACACCACGTTCGCGCGTACGCCGCCGCCGAGCCGCTGCCATTCAACGCGATCGCGCTCAACGCCTGCTCATCATGAGGTCCGCGGCAACGCGGTCAGCGGCAAGTACACCTACGGTGATCTCCGGCTACTCGCAGACCGACACCGTCGTCTCCGGCAACGTGCTCGACGGGTGTCAGAACGGCCTGTACTGGGTCGGCTCGAACGACATGGTCAAGAACCTCGTGGTCCGCGGCTCGGCCGTGGGCGTCGTCCTCACGTCGATGAGCGCGATGGAGGACGTGACGTTCGACAACTGCGTCACCGGCCTGTCGATCACCCCGGCCACCATCCAGGCGGCGAACCTGCGGTTCGTCAACGTGCCGAAGGACGGCGTGCGGATCCACTTCGTGAACGCGGCGACGCTCGTGAACTGCGACCTGACCCCCGAGCAGGTCAAGGTGGAGCCGACGGCCGCCGTCACGCCGACGCCGCGCGTGCAGGCGATGCAGCACTGCGTGGTGGCCGTCAAGGGCACGCCCCCGCCCGGGGCGGCGGTGACCGTGACCACGGCCAACCGCCGCAGCCGCCGCCCGGTGCGGCGGACCTCAACGTCCGTAACGCCGGCCGCGGTGGGGCTACGACGCCGCTGCCGAAGTCGCTCAAGCCGCTGATCGTCAAGACGTGGGTGATCGAGGGCGACGGCCGCCTGGACGCCGCCGCCGCAGTACAACGTGACCGTCACGACGCGTCGGAGGGGCGGGCCGACCAGGAGCCCAAGCCCGTCAAGACGGTGACCGTCACGCCGGAGGCCAAGTGGTACCGCCCGAAGCCGGAACGACCCGACGCCGACGCTGGAGGTGCCGATCCCGTGAAGCCCAACGCACTACGAGTCGCGTTGCCGCTTGCGGCATGGGCCCATGTGTCGCGCGAGCATGCAGCAGGGCGGGAGCGCCGGTGCCACGACGAGGTGAGTGAGCCCCCCGCCGAGTCCGCGTGCCATGGGCATGGACTCATGCCCATGGGCCGTGGCGGGGGACGCGCCGCGAAGGGCGCGACGCGGCGGCGGGTGTGGGTGTTCGACGCGTCGTGCCGGGGCGGCGCGCGTCTGAAATCCGGGACAAACGCGGGCGGGACGCCCGCGCCATGAGGGGGGAGGTGCTCGTTGCCATCGTGACGGCAGTCTTGCTACTGCTGCCGGCCTCCCCGGCCTCGGCCCAACGGCGGGTCGAGTTCCCGCCGGCCGAGAGCAAGCCCCCGCCGCCGGTAAAGGAGCCGCCGCGCACCATCGCCAGCGGCGAGGACACGAGCCTGCTGCCCGACCCCGGCCCGAGCCAGCGCAAGACGCAGGAGCGCACGCCCCCGCCGCCGACGAACCTCACGGTGGTCTACAAGGTCGAATACGGCGAGCAGCTCGAGTACATCCACCCCGACGGCACGGTCCAGAAGTTCGACCAGTGGAAGAGCTACCCGAACGACGCCTCGAACCTGATCACCTACACCAACCAGCGGCTGGCGGACGGGAACAACTACCAGTACGCCACCAAGCCGCTCGCGAGCCCCGGGTTCGACCCGGTCGACATCCCGATTCTGTTCATGGCCGGCGACTACGACTTCGTCCTGAAGGAGCCGGAGGTCGATAACCTGCGGAAATTTCTCGCCGACGGCGGGACGATCATTTTCAACGCCGCACGCGGCCGTGAGGAGTTCTCCCGCGCCGTGGCCCGCGAGATGCGGCGGGTGTTCCCGCAGAAGCAGTTCATGCGGCTGTCGGCGGACCACCCGGTGTTCAACGCCCGCTACCGCGTCCAGCAAGTCATGTCGATGGTGAACGGCGTGCAGCTCATGCAGCCGCCGGAGGTCCACTCGATCGACGTCGGCACGCGCGCCGCCGCCATCCTGATCCCCTCCGGAATGGGCGCGTCGTGGAGTGCCACCGAGTACCACCCGGCCGGGCGGCACCTCGTGGGCGAGTCGGCGATCCGCCTCGGCGTCAACCTGATCGCCTACGTGCTGGGCAGCACCGAGTACGGCCGCTTTCTCGCGCAGGAGTTCCCGGTGTACGGCGGGCAGACTCGCCCGGGCGACGCAGTGCGCTGCGCGGTCGTGCAATACTCGGGGAGCTGGGACGACAACCCCGCGATCCAGAACAGCCTGGCCAACGGGTTGAACGACAACACCGGCATCCCGGTCGACTACGCGCCGCACCCGGTCGCGCTGGACGACCCGCTGCTCGGCCGCTACCCGCTGGTGTTCATGACGGGACACCACGACTTCCGCCTCACCGCCGCCGAAGCCCAGGGGCTGACGAGCTACCTCCGTCGCGGGGGGATGCTGGTCGCGTCGGCATCGGCGGGCCTCAAGCCGTTCGACGGCGCGTTCCGCCGGGAGCTGAAAAAGGCGCTGCCGGAGGGCGAGCTGATCAAGCTCCCGCCGACCCACCCGCTGTTCAACAGTTGGATCGCGCTCGACGGCATCACCTACACGCCCGCCGCCCTCAAGGATGACCCGCGGCTGGAGTTCCCCGAGTTTTACGGCCTGTTCGTGGACGGGCACCTGGCGGTGCTCTACACGCCGTTCGACCTCATGAGCGGCGTGAACCGGGAGTCCAACGCGTACGCGAAGGGCCCGTCTTATGACGATGCCCTGCGGCTCGTCATCGATGTCGTCGCGTACGCCTTGAGCCACTGATCCGTCCACCCACACCTACACCCCCGCAGACCGGAGCACTGATGAGCACCGTCACCCGTTTCGCCGCCGCCCCTGCCCCCGCAGCCGCGCCGCCCGCGCCCCCGCTCTCCCCGCGGGAGATCGAAGACCGCATCGGCGAGCTGGCCGCGCTGCGCGAGGGGATGCTGGACGAGTTCTCGAAGGTGATCGTCGGCCAGCGCGAGGTGCTCGACGAGCTGCTCATCACTGTCTTCGCCGGCGGGCATAACCTGCTCGAGGGCGTGCCCGGCCTGGCCAAGACGCTGATGATCAACACGCTGGCCCGGCTGCTGTCGCTGAACTTCAAGCGCATCCAGTTCACCCCCGACCTCATGCCTTCCGACATCATCGGCACCAACGTGATCGAGGAGGATCACGCCACCGGCAAGCGCGTGACCGCGTTCATGGCGGGGCCGGTGTTCACCAACGTCGTGCTCGCCGACGAGATCAACCGAACGCCGCCCAAGACCCAGGCGGCGCTGCTCCAGGCGATGCAGGAGAAGGAGGTGACCTCCGGCGGCAAGACCCACCGCCTGCAACAGCCGTTCTTCGTGCTGGCCACGCAGAACCCGATCGAGCAGGAGGGCACCTACCC
>JAUJNJ010000167.1 GCA_030448225.1 Phycisphaerae bacterium | reverse complement strand
AATCCCGCTGCCCCCCGGGTTGGCGATGGGCCTGCTCGGCATGGGCGGGGTCGTGGCCGGACAGACGTTGCGGGCCCGCAGCCTTATCCGGCGGCGGGGCGCCCATTCGAGCCGGACTTGAACCTCAAGGGCGTCCCGGCGCCCGCGGGGCCGACACGATACGTATGGACGCCTGCGGACCCGCACGGTTTCACAATTCTCCGGCCCTTCTCGCCGCCGCCCGCGGCCGCGACATGGGTCAAAACTTAGAGGATGTATCGAGTGAAGTCTCTTTCTGCCCTGGCCGCTGCGGTCGGGTTCCGGGCCTTGTCAGGGACGCCCGTGCCGCTCCAGGCCGCCAGTCATCGTGAGGCGCCGATCACGGCGCTGGACCACAAGGCCGACATCACCGACGTCTACGCCTTCGTCAGCTACGACGACCCGAACAAGGTCACGCTGATCATGGACGTGGACCCGCTGCTGGAGCCGTCCAACGGGCCCAACTACTTCCCGTTCGACGAGGACATCACCTACGCGATCCGGGTCGACAACAACAACGACGCGGTCGAAGACGTGGTGTTCGAGTTCCGCTTCCAGACCGAGGTCCGCGCGCCGGGGCTGTTCACCGGGTTCGCCGGCGTCGGCACCGGCCTGACGGCGCCTGCGAACTCCCCCGCCCCGGTGGCCCCCGGGACGCCGCTCGTCCCGCCGGC
Organism: Phycisphaerae bacterium; assembly: GCA_030448225.1. Next base: position 5,984 of record JAUJNJ010000167.1, on the reverse strand, counting down.
GATCACCGCGCTGGACGGGGACGGGTCGCAGGGCCTGAGCCTGAGGCAGACGTACACCGTCAGCATGCTTCGGCGCCAGGGCCAGCGCATGGTGCGCACGGACCTCGGCGGCGGCCGCAGGCTCATCGCGCTGCCGTCGAACGTCGGGCCGCGCACGATGCCGGACTACCCCGCGCTGTTCGAGCAGGCGGTCTTCTCCCTGGACGGCGGCGTGAAGGTGTTCGCCGGCACGGTCGACGACCCGTTCTGGATCGACGTCGGCGCGGTGTTCGACACGCTCAACTTCCGCCCCAGCGTGTTCTCGCCCAACCCCCCGGGTGTGCTCAGCGCCGCGCAGGACGGCGACGACGACACCAACTTCGCCCCGGACAACCTCTCCGGGTTCAACGTCAACTCGATGGCGATCGAGGTGCCGATCACGATGCTGACCAGCACCGGCGCGAAAGTAGGCCCGGCCGACCCGGCCGCCACGATCGGCGTCTTCGGCACCACGTCCCGGCCGCGCGTCGCCATCCGCCGCTCCCCCCGCGCCGGCGAGAGCGAGCGCCGCGACTTCATCCGCGGCAGCCGCGCCGTCACACAGGTGCAGCGCCTGGCCAACCCGCTGTTCAACGAGTTGATCATCGGCACCGGCTCGAAGGACAAGTGGAGCCTGAGCCAGCCCCGGGACGACGCGCAATTCGCCGACTTCGCCCTCGACCCGCTGCTGGCGCGCGTGCTCAACGCCGTCTACCGCGAAGCGCTGCCCATCCCGGCGCCCCCGCGCCAAGACCTGCTGATCCTGGTGAAGTACCAGAACTTCGTCAACCTCGTCGGGTCCCTCGGCGGGTTCACGCCCCCGACGGTGCAAGGCGCCGACCCGGTGGCGGACCTGCTGCGGCTCAACACCGGCATCCCGGCCACGCCGCTCGCGCAGCAGAGCCGCCTCGGGCCCCTTGGCGGCGACTTCGCCGGCTGGCCCAACGGGCGGCGCGTCACCGACGACGTGACCGACGTCGCCACCCGCGCGGTCGCCGGCGTGCTGGCGGGCGACGCGTTCAACGACCCGCCCCACAGCCGTCTCGGCGACGGCGTGAACGCCAACGACGTGCTGCCGTACCGCGAGACCTTCCCGTACGTCAAGCCCGCCCACAGCGGCCGCAACCGCCGCCACGTCGACCCGGGCGAGCAGTTCCCCGACGGCCGGGAGGTGCCCGTCGACTAAGGCTTCTCAGTGCCGGCAGCTAAACGCCCTCTTTCCGTATCCCGTGACAGGGGCGAACACGGGCGTCGCCTGGTTCGTGGTCGGATTCGGAATGCCGGCGGACTCATCGCCCTCTCCCTCGGGTACACAAGGGAGAGGAGAAGTCAGTCGCCGGACCGGCCACGGTGTGCGACTGACGACGCGCAGCCGACTATAGCGCGGCCGGCTAAGTTCTCGACCTCCCCTCCCATGGCCGCCCGCGACGCGCGGCGGCCATGGGAGTTTTGTACGTCATGCGACTGATCGAATATTATGATTATGAGAACGGGATGGATGCTCCTGGGCGGCCTCTTCGCTTTGTCCTTTGGTCCATACCTCGGGGCGCAGGAGGCGTCTGAGGCCGCGCCGAGCCCGCCGCCTGAACGACCCGCCAGAACGGGCGCCACGAAGCTCACGCCCGCCGAGCAGCGGATCGCGGCGGCGGAGCAGGCGATCCGGAAGGACGCGAAGCAGTACGAGCCGTATAACGCGCTGGCGTTCGCCCTGGCCCGCGCGCCCGCGAGACCTCCGACACAGCGTATTACGACCGTGCGCGGGAGGCCTCGACAAGGCGTTCGCCCTGAAGGCGACAACTTGGACGGCGAGAAGCTCCGCGTCTGATCCTCCGGGCTGCCACGAGTTCGGGCAGGCCGCGGAGGCGGCCAAGGCCCTGAACAAGAAGGTCCCCGACGACCTCAGGGGTGTACGGCTTCCTTGCCGACGCGCACATCGAGCTGGGCAACTACGACGAAGCCGAGAAGGCCGCTCAGTTCATGCTCGACCTGCGGCCCGGCACCGTGCCGGGCCTGACGCGGCAGCGCGTACTTGCGGGAACTGTTCGGGGACGTCGAAGGCGCGATCGAGCTGATGAGCGACGCCTTCCATCGCCTGCCTTACGCGGACACCGAAGATCGCCTGGGTCCTCACCCAGGGCTCGCACCTGGAGTTGGCCTGTGGCGGAGGCGCGGCCGAGCACCTCGTCGAGAAGGCGCTGGAGCTGTTCCCCGGGGTGTCACTACGCCCTGGCCCAGAAGGCAAAAAAGTGCGGCGCGCAGAAGGCTACCCGAGGCGGCCGATCTGCTGACCCGCACGTGAAGGCGGCCGCCGCACCCCGAAAACTTTACTACTGGGCCGAGGTCGAGCAGGCCGGCCGCACGAAAGACGCCGAGGCGGCGTTCTACGCGCAGTTCGAGGAGAAGGCCCGCGGAAATGGACACGCACGACAACGCTAACCGCGAGCTCATCTTCTACTACGCCGACCACGCCAAGAAGCCGGCCGAGCGCTGCGGCTGGCGAAACAGGAGATGGGCTGGCGTCACGACGTCTACCGCGACGCCTACGCTTGGGCTTTGCACAAGAGCGGCGAGCACGCTGGAGGCCCGGAAGCAAATCGAAGCCGCTGGCGGTGGGCGTCCGCGACGCCCGTATGCTCTACCACGCCGGGGAAATCGCCCGGGCCCTGAAGGACGACAAGGCCGCCGCCGGTTATTTTGGCGGAGTCGCTCCATTTCAACGGGGTGTCGGAGGTCGCGCCGGCCGCCCGGGCCGGGCTCGAAGCGACGGAGCCACGGACGCGCGTCCGCGCCAGTAATGAGGGGCGGAGGAGCGGGCCGCAGTCGGCGGGCGTCCACGGCACGGCCGCGGGCGAGGAGTGATGGAACTGTGAATGCCTGCAACCCCGACCGAACGTCGCCAGGGCCACTAGGGCGTGGTGCGTCGTAGGCCGCCCTCAGTCGCGGCTGCTACTTTCTCCCGGCAGAGTGCACGCTCCAGGAAGAGCCGCGGCCCGGGGGCCGCCCGCCGAGGGGTTCGTCGACTTGAACTTCCGCCGAGCGTCGAGCTGCGCGTTGTCGTGGAGGTACGTAAGCGAGCGGATGGGGGTAACATCCTGTTCGACGAGAAGCTCGAGGGGCAACGAAGGTCACGGTGTCTTCGCCGACGCGGGTTTCCGTCGAGTCCCTCCCCGGCTCCTTGAGAGCATCCTCCGAGTCAAAGGCTTCAGCTCCGTGGACGGGGAGGTGCCGGGGTGGAAGGGTCGCGCCCACTGGACGTCGTCGCGGAGGGGCGCGGTCGAGTTCGTGCCGCTGGAGCACGCGGACGCGGCCGAACTGGCGGAGCAGGTCGCTGCCCTTCTTGGGCGGCAGGGCGCGGGCGGAAGCGGCGGGCGGCGGGGCGGCGGCAGGTGTCGCACGACCCCCACCAACCAGTTGATCCTCGTCGGACCCGCCGACCGCGTGGCCGACGCCCTCGACATGGTGGCCGAGCTGGACGTGCCGGTCCCACAGGAGCAGAGCCCGATCCACTTCTACAAGCTGGCGAACGCCACCGCCGCGGACGTGCTCGACACCATCCGCTCGCTCGAAGGTGAGGGCGGCCTGGGCGGGCGGTGCCGCGGGCGGCTCGGCAGCCGGGGTGACGCCCGGCGGGGCGTCTTCCGCCGGTCCCTTCTCCCCGATTACTCCCCGGGCGCGGTTCCCGGGTCCGACTCGCTAACGCCAAGATCCTTCGACGCCCCCGGCGGCGGACCGCGGCCCACGGGCGCGCGCACAGGGGACGCGGTCCGGAGCCAAGGCAGGCCCCGGGCGGGCGCGCGGGCGGTGTTGACGGGCGACAGCGGCACCGCTGCCCTGGGCTGGACGCCCGCTGCCCTCTTCGCAGGGCCGCAGGCGTCCCCACGCATCCAGATCGGCCGCACCCGGGCGCGCCTGATCGGCGCGCCGCCAGGACGGCGTCGGCGGTGCCGTCCGCTCGGCGCGGGGCACGGTGACGCCCGACGCCAACACGACCACGAGTATCGTCGTGGGCGGGCCGGCGGCGCACAAGTTCTACGAACGGCTGATCCTCGAGCTCGACCGGCGCCGCCCGCAGGTGCTGATCGAGGCGACGATCGTCAACCTTGACACCAGCAACGGCTTCTCCCTCGGCGTCGAGCTCGCCGCCCGGCGGCGGGGGGAGGAGAACCGCACCATCACCTTCACGTCCTTCGGCCTCAGCGAGGTCGACGAGACGACCGGCCAGTTGGTCCTCACCCCGGGCCTCGGCTTCAACGGCGCGATCCTCAACGCCGACGTGGCGGACGTGGTGCTCCGCGCGCTCAAGACCAGCGGCCGGGCGCGGATCGTGTCGGCGCCCCGCATCCTCGTCAACGACAACGCGACGGGCGCGCTGAACAGCGTCGCCGAGGCGCCGTTCGTGAGCACCAACACCGGCGAAACCATCGCCACCACCAGCTTCGGCGGCTACGCCGAGGCCGGCACGACGATCCAGCTCACGCCGCACATCAGCGAGGCCGACTACCTCCAGCTCGAGTACGTCGTGACGCTCAGCAACTTCACCAACGGCGGCTCCGAGGGCATCCCCCCCTCGCGGCAGCGCAACGAAGTTGCCAGCGAGGTGACGGTCCCCGACGGCTCGGCCATCGTCGTCGGCGGGCTGAACCAGACCCAGTGGCGGGAATCGATTAGCGCCGTGCCGCTGCTGGGCGAGATCCCGATCCTCAAGCACTTGTTCCGCAGCCGCACGACGAGCGACTCGAGGACGACGCTGTTCGTGTTCATCCGCCCGGTGATCCTGCGGGATGACGAGTTCAGGGACCTGAAGTTCCTCTCCGGCCCCGACGCTAAGGCGGCGGGGCTGGGAGACGGATTCCCGTCCAGCGAGCCCCTGGTCGTGAACTGACGCATGTGCCGAGGGGTACTGGCACGGCTTCCGTTAAGTTCGCGCCCGGCGCTCCCCGATTCTCCGCGGGCAGGGACGGCCGCGCTTTCCCAGACTAGTAGAGTCTAATACTTGGGACCCGTATGAGTGGTAAACTTAATCGGCGGCGATAACTGACTATGTTCGACGAGTGATGCCGATGTCTTTTGCGCCGCATGACTGAATACATGCCCGGCCCCGGCGTTGCGGCGCCTCCTGTGACCGCTGCTCGGCGTTCTCCCCCCGACAGAATCGCCCCCGGCGGCCCGGACCTCTCGTCGCCCGCGCTGGCCGCATCACTCGACTTACCGTTCATTTCCGACCTGCAACGCCGCACGCCCTCGGCCGACTTCATCCAGAAGATCCCCATCGGCTTCGCGCGCCAGCACGGCCTGCGCGGGCTGGCGGGCGACGACGCCGGCGCGCCGGGCGGGGCGGCCGGGCCCATGCCGCTGGCGATGCGCGACCTGGGGCAGATGGCCCAGGCCGACGTCGTCGCCCGGTTCGTCGGCCGGGCGGTAGAGCCGCTGCTGGCGCCGGCGGCCGACCTCGCCGCGGCCATCAACGCCGCCTACCAGCAGAAGACCGGCGACGCCCAGGTCCTGATCGAAAGCCTGGAGCGGCACGACGTGCTGGCCGAGGTGCGGCAGTTGCAGGGCCGCGAAGACCTGCTCGACGCCGACAGCCGCGCGCCGGTCATCAAGCTCGTGAACCTCATCCTGTTAGAGGCCGTCAAGACGCGCGCCTCCGACGTACACGTGCAGCCGTACGAGGAGCGCCTCGTCGTCCGCACCCGCGTCGACGGCGTGCTCGCCGACGCGTTCGAGGTGCCCAAGGATTTGCAGGACGAGGTCACCAGCCGCATCAAGGTGATGGGGCGGATGAACATCGCGGAGAAGCGGCTGGCGCAGGACGGGCGCGCCACCGTGAAGGTCGGCGACCGGGTGATCGACTTGCGGCTGGCGACGCTCCCGACGAGCTTCGGCGAGCGCGTGGTCATCCGCCTGCTCGACAAGGGCGTGCGGCTTTACGGCCTCGGCGAACTCGGCATGGACCCGGGCACGAT
>JAUJNJ010000019.1 GCA_030448225.1 Phycisphaerae bacterium | reverse complement strand
CCGCCACGCCACCGCCGACCTGTCGCACGTATGCGCCCGCCGCGCCGACCGGTAAGGCGCTAAACGCGCCCCTGCAACCGGGCTGGTGACCCTCCCTCCTGCGCGTCGGGCGAATGTCCTAAAACGGTACCGCTTCCTCTCCGAGCGGACCGGGCAAGCCCATATGCAAGCCGCTCGGCCAGCGCGCTCGAACGGCGCAGCGGGCGCTTGGGGCTTCGTCGCGTCAGCGGGTCGAGGCGCGCAGGCAGGCTAATCTATCCAGTCACTACCGGCCGCACCGCCACGCAGCTCCGAGCCCGGGCGACCGGCCCGGGTTTCACCTCCCGGCCAAAAACCGGGCACGGCCGTTGCAGTGGACTGCTCGGCCGGCCCGGCATCACGGATGACACGTCAGCACAACGCCTCCACGGACGCGCGAGGCGACCGGCCTGATGGGGGCGCATCGCAACTCCTGGCGGAGGTGCTGTCGTGTCACGTCGGACGATCAGGCTGTTCGTTCGCCTCTGGGAACTCGCCGTCTTCACGGCGGCCGCGGCCCTGCTCACGTTCATGTGTTCGTACAACTGCTGACGGGCCGATCGCCGCGGGTGAAGACTGCCCGCGGGGGCCTGCTCGCGCGAGTGCAGGGGGCGCATCCGGACGTCCCACGCCCCACGCTGTGATTTTCTCCCGTCACACCCGAGGCTGCCGGCATCAACGATCTCCCAACCCGTACGACCTTGACAAACTTCCTAACTTTCGGGCCTCGGCGCGGTTCTTGATATCGTGACGACCCGCATGTCCCGATTCTGGCCCCGCAACCGATGGCTCCGCGTCCTGTTGATCGGGATGGCGCTGGCGGCCATCGCGTGGTTCGTCGTCCCGCCGTTCCTCGTGCCGAAAATCCGTGGCAAGCTCCAGGCGATGCTGTCGAGCCAGCTCGACGCCGAGCTGCGCATCGGCCGCCTCGCCTATTCGCCGCCGTACGGGCTGCGGGCGCGCGACGTCAGTCTCATCACGAACGACCCGGAGCACGGCTACGTCGAGCTGCTGAAGGTGGCGGTGCTCGACCTGGAACTGGCGAAGTTGCCGTTCGGCGACGGCCCGCTCGTGATCGAGAACATCACGCTGCGCGAGCCGGAGGTCCGCATCGTGCGCGTCGGGGGCGGCCGCGTCGTCGGGCAGGGCCGCCTCGTTCGCGAGGACCGGGACGGCGACGGCGACCCCGACCGTGGCCCGGGCCAGCCGCTCATCCCGTCCGAGCTGAACCTGCCGGAGACGAAGCTGTCGGCGATGTTCCTGTTGCGCCACCTCGGCATCGAGGGCGGCCGGGTCGCGGTCGAGGACCGCACCCGCCCCGACCTGCCGCCGATGGTGTGGGGCGACCTCGGCGTGGCGATGCAGACCGCGCCCAAGTCCGGCTCGGCCTACGAGTTCCGCCTCGACTCCGACGGCACCGGGCCCGGCCGCATGGAGGCCGCGGGCGCGTTCGACCTCGACGCGCTCTGGATTGACGTCACCAAGCTGCACGTCGCCTGCCGGACCGATCCCGGCGAGCACAGCGCGCTGCCGGCGCAGGTGCAGTCGGTGCTGAGGCGTTACGAGGTGAGGGGGAACACCGCGCTCGACGCGGCCGGCCGGATCGAGCTGCGCGACCTGCCGGCGAGCCGGTTCGCGGGGACGATCGAGCTGTCCGGCGCGTCGGCGCTCGTGCCACAGGCCCGCGGGGCGATCGACCGCGTCGCCGCGCGCGTCGCCTTCTCTCGCCAGCCCGCCTCCCCGGACGGCCCGATCGATCCGGCCGCGCCGATGCACGTGAAGCTCGAACACTTCTCGCTCGACAGCGGCGGCGACCGCCTCGACCTGACCGGCGGGGCCGCGACGATCAACCGCGCCGCCGGCACCTGGGCCGTCGAGGGCCTCGGCGCGCGGCTGCAGTTCGCCCACGCGGAGGCCGCGCCGCCCGTCTTCGCCCCCGCGCCGCCCGCCGGCGCCGCGACGGTGCCGCCCGAAGCCGCGCCGACGACGCCCGCCGCCGAGCCGGCGCCCGGTGCGGGGCGGGCCCCCCGTGCGTCCGCGGCGGTCACGCCCGCCGCAATGCCCGCTGCTTCGCCGGCGGCGGCGCCGGTCGCCGCGCCCGCGCCGGGCGGGGGGGTCGTGCCGGTCGCCCGTGTCGCCCCGACGTCGGAGGCCGGCCGCGGAACCAACAGTGCCGGTGCGGGCACGACGCCGGCCGCCGCGCCGGCGGGGGGCGGGCGGCCGAGGTCGCCCGCGGCGGGGGCGGCGCGGCGGCCGTCGCTCTTCGCGCCGCTCGGCAGCGCGGGGCGGATCGAGCTCGACCTGTCCTGCGGCGGGCGGATCGGGCGGCCGATGCTCGACGGCGGGCTCGACGTGATCGGGCTCTCCGCCGCCCTCCGCGCCGAGGCGCTGACGGTCCTGCCGCCGGGGTTCGACGTCCCGCTGAACCACGTCACCGGGTCGGTCCGCAAGGAGGCCGGCGCCCGCGTCGTCGCGCTGACCGACACGTCGCTCGCCTACGCCGCCGACCGCCTGCGCGTCCGGCGGGTGCGGCTCGAGCTGCCGGCGGACGTGCGGGCGATCGGCGACGCGTTCCGTCTCGACGAGCTGGCGGCCGTCGCGGACTTCGGCCTGCCCCACACGCCGTACCCGGGCAAGGTCGGGCGGATCATCGCCGAGCTCTCGCCGTCGGGGCGGTTCAACTTCGGCGGCGGGAGCTGGTTCACGCTGACGAAGGTCGAGCCGCCGCCCGACGAGTCGCCGGACGACCGGGCGGCCCGGGTCGCGGCGGAGCGGCGCGAGGACGCCGAGGCCGCGGCGGAGACCGCCGAAGTGGCCGCCGAGGAGGCGGCCGCCCTCGCCCGCGCGCGGGGCGAGACGCCGACCGACGCGGCACAGACTGCGGCGGCCGCCGTGCCGCCCGCCGCGGCTCCCACGACCGCGGCGGCGTCGCGGCCGCGCCGCCGGTCGGACTATTTCATCTCGGTCTCCACCGACCGCGGCCGGTTCGACCTCTTCGACGGACGCCTGCCGCTGACCGAGATGCGCGGCGACGTGGAGATCTCGCCGCTGTCGGTCCACATCGAGCGGTTGCAGGCGACGGCGCTGGGCGGCTCGCTGCTGTGCGGCGTGCACATCACGCCGAAGGAGCCGGTGGTCTACGAGGGCGAGGCGTACCTGAGCGACGTCGACCTGGCGGCGGTCGGCGCGGCGCTGGACCTGTCGCCCGAGCAGCGGGAGCGGCTGGGCGGCAAGGCGTTCGTCAACATGAAGTACGAGGGCGAGTTCCCCGACGACGACGAGTCGGTCTTCGACGCGCTCGCCGCGGCCGGTCAGTTCGAGATCTTCGGCGGGAGCTTCTGGCGGCTGCCGGTGTTCACGCACTTAGCCGAGGGGACCAAGCAGGCGCACGACCTGACGATCGGCGAGGCCGCCGGGCGGTTCGAGATCGCCCGCCGCACGCTCGTGCTCCGCAACGCGGTCGTGTCGTCGCCGGCGCTGGGGCTGCTGGGGTCGGGCAAGATCGGGTTCGACAAGACGCTGGACCTGAAGGTCGTGGCCGCGCCGCTGGGCGACTGGCGGGCGCGGATGAAGCGCGGGAACGACTCGGCCGTCGCCGACGCCGCCGCCGAGGTGGCCGGCGCCGTCCAGAGCCTGCTGACGGCCGCGACGAGCACGCTGCTGTACGAGTTCCGCGTGGGCGGCACGACGAGCGACCCCGCGCTGGAGACCGTGCCCGTGCCGATCCTCGACGACGCCGGCGCCGCGCTCTTCGGCCAAATGGCCGGCGACGCCCAGGACCGCCGCTGGGCCGAGGCGGCGAAGGGGAAGTAAGGAGTGGGGGTGGGAGTTGGGAGTGGGGGGTGGAAGAGTGGGGGGTGGTGGAGTTTGTTTCGCCGCTGGCCCGTAGGGCCCGTTTTCCGGGGCGCGAACCGGATTGTTTGGGGTTCGGGGCATCGCCTTCCGCGCCGGGGCGCTTGCAGGTTTTTATTGCGAACGCGTGGGCCGGCGGTATAGTCGGGGCTCCGTCGTTCGAGTCGATTGCCCGTCGTCAGGAATCCGGTCGCTCGGCGGCCGGTCCGAAAGTGGGGGCTCGGGCGCGCGTCTCCCCGGAGGATCCTGATTATGTCTCGTCGAACCCTGCTCACGCTCGTGCTCGCGCTCTTCACGTTCAGCGCCACCGCCGTGCCCGCGATGGCCGCCGCCAAGAAGAAGGCCCCGAAGGTGTCGCGCGTCGTCGGCGTCTCGTCCTGCGCCGAGTGCGACGGCGTGACCGCCGGCGGGCACCAGATCATGATCAAGGCCGCCAACGGCGGCCGCTGGGTGCTCAACGGCAGCGGCCCGATGTACGACGAGGCCAAGGCCGTCCGCAAGAGCGGCAAGAAGATGGTCGTGACCTACAGCGGCAAGCCGACGATCAAGAAGGACAAGGCCGGCAAGGAGTACGCCGAGGTCGAGGTCTCGGACATCAAAGTCGAAGGCTGATCGCGCCCGGTTGACGTCCGGCCATGAACGCCGGCGCATGCACCCGACCGTATCCGAATGCCGCGCGCCGCAAACCGCGGCGCCCGGCATTCCGCGTAGGAGTAAGGGCAGGGGCGCCCGCGCCGCTTCGACGACTTTCGCGAAGTAGAAGCCAGGCGCCCCCGGGGCACGGATAGGGGAATGAGACGAGGAGAGCGGATGGAGGATGGAAGATGGAGGAAGACGAGGCGTGCCGCTGACTGCTGTTTCTTCCTCCATCCGCCATTCTCCACCCTCCATCCTCGCCTTCCTCCTCGCCCCGATCGAGGACCCGCATCATGCCCAAGCCGCAGCCGAAGCCGATCGACCCGTCCGAACTGCCCGCTCGCCGCGGCGGTGATCAGGGCCGACCGCTTCCCCACCTCGCGACGATCGATGGCGACGCGCCGCGCGTGCGGCCCGTGTCGCCCGTGCGGACCGACGGCTTCGTCGTCTACGTCGCCAACCTCCGCGTACCACAAGACGATCGAGATCGAGGCCAACCCGAACGTCGAACTCTGCTACCTCGACGACGCCCACGACCAGGTCCGCCTCACCGGCGTCGCCCGCGTCGTGACCGACCGCCCGCTGCTCGATGAGATCTGGGCGGCCAACCCGCTCATGCGGCAGTACCTCGGCAGCGTCGACAACCCGCAACTCGTCCTCTACCGCATCACGCCGACGGCGTGCGGTTCATGCGGGAGTGGGCACTGGAGTATTACGAGGTGCCGTTCGACACCACCGCCCCCGACGATGGACGGGCCACGACTGATGAGTGATCGAGGAGACGTGCCGGGCTCGATTGGCGGCGATGCGAGGGCGGAACAGCCCTCTCCACCGCCCCGAAACGCCTGTGCTGCCGTACGGCAGGCCGGTCGTCGAGCGACGCCCCGCGGCGGCCGAGCCGCGGCACGCCAACTCCTCCGGGCCGTCACCGTCGCCGCGGCGGTGTCGGTCGTGGTCCCCTCGTCTCGGGCGGGGCGATCTTCGTCCTTTGGGTCCTCGCCCCGAGCCTATTCCGGTAATCGCTTCGTCGGGACGCGCGCCGCGCCGCCTGTTTCGCGGTGCCCGCGCCGGGCGGCCGCTGTTATCATCTTGCGGATGCACCACCGCCGCTTCGCCAGCACGCGCGCCGAGGTTTCCGAGATCGGCCTGGGCTGCTGGCAACTCGGCGGGGCCGACTGGGGCGACGTCAGCGACGAGCAGGCGATGAGCGTCCTCCGCGCCAGCGTCGAGGGGGCGTCACGTTCTTCGACACCGCCGACGTCTACGGGCGCCGGCCGCAGCGAGTCGCTCATCGGGCGGTTCCTCAAGGCGGATAAGCCCAAGAAGATCTTCGTCGCCACGAAGCTCGGCCGCTTCCCCGAGCCCGGCGGGGCGGCCAACCTCACGCCCGAGTCGTTCCGGGCTCACACCGAGGCGTCACTGAGCGCCTCGGCGTCGACGCGCTCGACCTCACGCAGCTCCACTGCATCGCCCGACGTGCTGAAGAGCGGCGGGCCGTTCCAATGGCTGCGCGACCTGAAGAAAGCGGGAAAGATCCGCCACTTCGCGCGAGCGTCGAATCGATGGACGAGGCGGCTCTGGTGCGTGCGGCAGGAGGGCGTGGCGTCGCTCCAGGTCATCTTCAACATCTTCCGCCAGAAGCCGCTGACGGAACTGTTCCGCGAGGCCAAGCACCGCGGCGTGGCCCTGATCGTCCGCCTGCCGCTGGCGAGCGGGCTGCTGTCGGGGAAGATGTCGCGCGGCACGCAGTTCGCCGCGAACGACCACCGCAACTACAACCGCGATGGCCAGGCCTTCAACGTCGGCGAAACGTTCGCCGGCCTCACGTTCGAGAAGGGCATCGAACTGACCGACGCGCTCAAGCCGCTCGTCCCCCCGGCACCACGATGGCCCAGATGGCCCTGCGCTGGTGCCTCGACCACGACGCGGTGACGACCGTAATCCCCGGGCGCGCAACCCGGAGCAGGCCAAGGCCAACGCCGCCGCCAGCGACCACGCGCCGCTCGGCGACGACCTGCACGCGAGGCTGCGGTCGTTCTACCTCGACCGCGTTGCGGCCCACATCCGCGGGCCGTATTGAGCAGGCGCGCGGGCCGCCGTCACCGCCCCGACCGCGTGGCCGCCCGGCCGCCGCACCCGCGAGGGGGCCCGCGGGCGTCCGACGACCGCGCACCGTCGGGCGATGCGGTGTTGTTGCCGCCTCGCCGAACGGCAAGCGCAGCCCACGGTAGCTTGAGTTCATCCGCCGTTCCGCGAGCCGCGTTGCTCGCCGGCCGACGCACGGGCGACGACGAGGTAGCGAACGTGAGCGACTTGGCGACAACGCGTGGACTGACGCCAGCCGAGGAGGCCGGTATCGATCTCGTCCTGCGCGAGCTACGGCAGCACTTTCAAGAGTGGAAGCCGCTCAGTACGACAGTGAACACGAGCTGATCAAGTTCGCGATCTACGAGGGGTGCAGCGCCGCCGAGCACTGCCGGCCCGTCCTGGAGAACGCCGCCCCGCCGCGCTGGGCAAACAACTCGTCGAGCGTGACGGGTTCTCGTGGGTCATGATGCGGCGCGACGGCCGATGGCATCTTGCCGTGGCCCATCCAGCCATTCCGAGCCGATCGATCTCGCGACGGTGGTTCGCGGGGAGTGGAACCGAGAGCGGTACGACGAGGAGCCCGATCCCGTCCAGATCATCAGCGATTCATACGAGACGCTGGTCGCCGCGCGCCGGCCGCCCGGGCATGCACGTTGACCACATGCCACGGGGGACGACGGCGGCGGCGGGTATCGTAATTTGATCGATTCGCCGGTTGGGCGTTACCTCGGTGATTGAACATCGGTCCGTACTTAGGCCGGAGCGGCCCGCGCGGGGTGTGAGCATGCGATACGGACTTCGCTCGATGCGACGCTGGCGGCGCGTCATCCTCGTTGCGTGGTTCTGCCTTTGTACCGTCGTCGCCTTCAACCTAGCCTCGCTGATGGGCGTCACGGTCGCTCCGCGGCACACGGCGTCGGATGCGGCGCGTCGGGTCGAACTCGAGTCGATCGAGCACGTCCGCCGCTACTGGATGGGCGATGTGTTCGCGTCCTCCGGGCTGCTCGTGCTGACGGCGGCGGCGCTCGTCGCCATCGGCTGGCGGCGCGGCCGGTCGGTGAGTTCCGATACGGGGCCGCCGGTTGGCGAAACGCCGGCGGCGTGATCCGCCGACGGGGCCTGATCCGCCGATGCGGCGGGCCGTGTCGGTGGGTAAGTTCATCGACGGGTCGGCGGCCGGCGCGACGCCGCCGGCCGCAACGTTTCAGTTCGAATTGCCTAACGGAGAGCCGCCGATGCTGCGATCGAAATACCTGGGCGTCGTTCTTCTCCTTGCCGCGGGCAACGTGTTAGCGGCCGCCGACGGCGACCCGTTGCCGCCGCCGGCGTTCGAGGCGTCGCTCGTGTGCTTCAACGGGAAGGACGGCTCGGGGAGCAACTGCCGATTGACGATGGCGAAGATCGAGGGCGGTCTGAAGGTCGTCACCGGCAAGCTGACGTGCGGCTTCAAGGGGGCCGTATCGGAGATCAGCTGGACGTATCGCGGGCAGAAGGACGGCAAAGACCTGTATCACGTCACCCGCAAGTTCCCCTCCGACACGGCCGACCCGAAGACCACCGAAACGGACGTGAGCTTCGACGGCGAGCGGCGCGTGCTCTTCGAGGACGCGTCGCAGTGCATCGTGATGGAGCGGAAGCCGGCGGAGAAGTGACGTGGCCGCCCACCCACCCGGCAACGGCGATCTTTTGGTGCTACCGCGGGCGTGCGGCAGTTGTGTTCCGGAGAACGGTGCGAGCGCGTCCCTAAGGGCTTCGATGCCCGCCAAGTTCCAAGTCTCGTGTCCCGCCTCGACGCGCAGCCGAGACGACCCGGAGGTCGTCGCGCCGCCGCAAATGATCGACTCTGATCGACGGTCACGTCATCGCCCGTCGCGCAAGACTACCGCCGGCCGCGGGATTCGAAGCGGGCGTAGCGATCTTCGTAGTCGTGGTGGTGGTGCTCATGGCCGCCGCGGCCGAGGGCGACGCGCTCGGAGCGCGTCTCCCAACAGCCGGCTTTCACGAGTTCCTTGCGCTCGACGGTCCTGAAGTACCCCTCGCGCACGAGTTCCTGGTGCTCGACGGCTTCCCAGCGCCCCGGCGAGACGACGACCTCGCGCTCGATCGTGTCGTAGTGGCCGCGCTCGACGAGCACGCGCTCGCAGGCGCGGAACGTGCGGCCGTGGCGGTCGCGGCGGACAATCGTCCGCTCCTCCCACCGGTCCGGCACCCACACCTTGTCGCACACCCGCCGCACGACCGGCTGGACGTAGACGCGGTCGCAGACGGTGCGATACACCGGCTCGATCCAGACCTTCTCGCACACCGTGCGGTAGACCGGCTCGCACCAGACGCGGTGCTCGCGCACCTCGTGGGCCGGCGCCCGGTGGCGGCGGGGCGCCTCGGTGACCTCGTCGTAGCGGACGCCCCAGTCGAAGTTGAAGACCACGCGCTCCTCGTCACGCCCGCGGCGCTCGCCGGCCCGCGCGTCGGACGCGCCGACGGCGAAACACGCGCCGGCCGCGGCCAGCGCGAGGGCGAACGTGCGGCGGCGGGATGCGGACGTCAGACGGGCAAATCGCGCTGTCATACGATGCTCCTTGAACCCACGGCCGAGCCTCGCTTCGCCGCCGGCCCCGCGGTGAAACGCGCGAGGGGCGGCAGGGGCGGTAGCCGCAATCAAGGACAAACGGCGGGGGCGGTGGTTAGTGGCGGCGGGCGAGTCGGCGGCGGCGGCGGGACGGCGGCGGCGGCGGCTCGACGGCAGAACCGGATTCCGGGTGAACGTCCGGTAATACGTGGAAATATACGTACACGGCATCGGCCAACCTCGCGGGCGTCTCGAAACGTCGCGCGCGACCGCTACAATGCCCGCCTTGCCGGCCGGACGCCTTGGAGCCGTTGCAGCGGATCAACCTCGGGCGGCGTCGACGCCGCAATGGCGGCTGCACCGGTCGTTCGCTCCTCCGGCCGACTTGGGCCACCGACGCGCGGACGTTGTCGGAGGTGCTACCGGGGTCGAATCGCTCCCCGCGTCGTCGCCGCCGGCGAAGTACGCTTCCGCGTGAAGAGAATGCGTCAGAATACGGAGGCACGGAGGGAAGACGAAGGGGAGGATGACGAATCGAAGTTCCACGATGAAGGGACACGCTTCGGGCCCTCCAACCTCTTCCTCCATCCGCCATCCTCAATCCTCGTCTTTCCCCCCGTGTCCCGTTATCCGATCCCGAACAGACTTCGGGCCAACAGCAAGGAAGGCACCCGCATGACGGTGAAAGAACTGGCCGAGGCGATCGGGGCGGAGGTCACGGGTGACGGTGCGGCGGACGTGTCGTCGGTCGCCACGCTCGACGAGGCCCGGCCGGGGCAGGTGAGCTTCCTGTCCAACCGCAAGTACGCCAAGCAGCTCGACACCACCGCCGCGTCGGCCGTGATCGCCGCGCCCGGCATCGCGCACCCGCGCGTCACGCTCCTGAAGACGAGCGACCCGTACCTCGCGTTCGCCCGGGCGGTCGTCCACCTGCACGGCCACCGCGCCCACCCGCACGAGGGCGTCCACCCCAGGGCCCACGTCGACCCGACGGCGGCGCTCGGCGACGGGTGCACGCTCTACCCCGGCGCGTTCGTCGGCCCGCGGGCGCGACTCGGCCAGGGGTGCACGCTCTATCCCAACGCCGTCGTCTACGACGACTGCCTCCTTGGCGACCGCGTCACGCTCCACGCCGGCGCGGTGATCGGCCAGGACGGCTTCGGCTACGCGTCGAGCAAGGGCGTGCACCACAAGATCCCCCAAGTCGGCAACGTGGTCCTCGAGGACGACGTGGAGGTCGGCGCCAACACCTGCATCGCCCGGGCCGCGCTGGGGAGCACGGTCGTCGCCAGGGGCACGAAGATCGACGCGCTCGTGATGATCGGCCACGGCACGAAGGTCGGCGAGGGGTCGCTCCTCGTCGCCCAGGTCGGCATCGCCGGCTCGGTCACGGTCGGCCACCACGCGACGCTCGCCGGGCAGGTGGGCGTCGCCGGGCACCTGAAGATCGGCAACAACGTGACGATCGCCGCCCAGGCCGGCGTGATGGCCGACCTCGACGACCAGACCGTCGTCATCGGCACGCCCGCCATGCCCGCCGCCCACGCCCGGCGGGTCTACGCGATCTTCACGCAACTGCCCGACCTTCTCGACCGGGTGAAGAAACTGGAGGGGGAGATTGGCGAACTGTCGAGCGGCGGCGACGGAGGCGCAAATGCTCCGACTATGCCGCGGGACCCGACGGCAAGGGTGGCCGCCGCGGCCGGCAACTGGTTGTGCCGCTCGGCAAAGCCGCCGGGAGGGTGGGACGCCCCCGCCGCGTCGCCGCCTTCGGGTTAGTGCCGCGTTGGCAGCGGTCAATCGACGCCGTTGAAGCGATACCAGACGTCGCCGGTCTTGGGGTCGTGGGCCAGGAACTCGAGTTCGTTGCCGAAACTCCGGCCGGTGAACTGGCCGGCGTAGGCGGTCGCCGTGGGGGGGCGGGGCGCTGCCACTCAGTCCGGCGGCGGGTCGCCGCCGCCGGCGTGGTCGTCCCAGCCGTTGACGTCGGCGGGGGCGAGGCCGCGGGCGGCGATGGCTGCACCGTCTGCGGGCCGGCCTTGAAGCGGAGGTAGACCTCGCCGCTGTCGCCCAGCACCCAGATGCGCGATGCAGCGCCGTCACGTCCGCCGTGGGCGCGAACCCGAACGCCTGCTCGAACGCCGCCGCCGGCCGCGTGTTCCATTGGAACCAGCCGATCAGCAGGACGACGTACACGGGCAGCGAAAGCACGATGGTGGGCCAGTGCTTCAGCCGGAACACGTACAGCACTGCGATCCACAGTACGAAGAACACGCCGTACAGGACCACGGCCAGCACGAGCAAGAAGATCAGGTTCAACAGCACCATCATCGTGTGGACCTGAGGATACGGCGGGCGGCGGGGCTTTCACTTTCGTCGTTCGTGCCTAAACTCTCCGCGTGTCCATCGCCACGCTATCCAAGATCGAGAAGACGTTCGGCCGCCGCGTCATCTTTGACGGCCTCGACCTCAACATCGAGCAGGGGGGAGCCGCCTCGGCTTCATCGGGGCCAACGGCACCGGCAAGACGACGCTGTTCAAGGTCCTGACCGGCCAACTCCAGGTCGACTCGGGACGGTCGCCGTCTCCAAGAGCACCAAGGTCGGGCACTTATCGCAGGACCTGACGTTCGAGCCCGCCAACACGGTCATCGACGAGGCCGAACTGGCCTTCGCCGAGCTTCACACGCTCGCCCACAAGCTGCGCGACCTCGAACACCTGATGGCCGAGCACCAGGACGAGCGCTGGAGCGTACGCTCGAGCAGTACCAGGACGTCCTGCACGACTTCGAGCTCGCCGGCGGCTACGCCTGGCGTCACAAGCTGGAGGCCACGCTGCTCGGCGTCGGCCTCGGCCGCGAGACGTGGGAGCAGAACGTCACGACCCTCTCCGGCGGGCAGCGATCCTGTTCCCGCTCGCCCGGCTGCTGATCGCCGAGCCGGATTTGCTCCTGCTCGACGAGCCGACGAACCACCTCGATTTGGCCGCGATCGAGTGGCTGGAGAACTACCTGCTCGGCTTCGGCGCGCGGTCGTGATCATCAGCCACGACCGCTACCTGCTCGACCGCCTTCGCGACGCGGATCGTCTGGCTCACTGGGTCGAAGATCAAAAGCTACCCGGGCAACTACTCCTCGTTCCGGCAGCTGCGCGAGCTGCACGAGCTGACGCAGCAGCGCGCGTACGAGGAGCAGCAGGCCGACATCGAGAAGCAGAAGGAGTTCATCCGACGCTTCGGCGCCGGCCAGCGCAGCAAGGAGGCCAAGGGGCGCGAGAAGCGCCTCGACCGCCTGCTGGTGAGCGACCAGATGATCCAGTCGGTCGACGCGCAGAAGAAGATCAAGGTCGCGCTCTCGACCGACCAGCGCGCGGGCGACCGCGTGCTGCAGGTGCGCGAGCTGTCCAAGTCGTACGACACCAAGCAGCTCTGGCTCGACATCGCCTACGAGGTGAAGCGCGGCGAGCGCGTCGGCATCATCGGCCCCAACGGCTCGGGCAAGACCACGATGCTCGAGGTCCTGCTCGGCCACGAGGACGCCGACGGCGGCGAGGTGAAGTGGGGCGCGAACCTCAAGGTCGGCTACTACGACCAGAAGCTCGACGATTTCGACCCCGAGAACACGATCATCGACGAGCTGGCCGAGGGCCGCATCGGCGTGCGCGACAAGGAGCTGCGCGACGTGCTGGCGGTGATGCTGTTCCGCAACGACGACGTCGAGAAGCAGATCAAGCTCCTCAGCGGCGGCGAGCGGGCGCGCGTGCGGCTGGCGCAGCTGCTGATGGACAAGCCCAACGTGCTGATCCTCGACGAGCCGACGAACCACCTCGACGTCGACTCGTGCGAGGCGCTGGAGAAGGCGCTGAACGACTTCCCCGGCACCGTGATGTGCGTCAGCCACGACCGCTACTTCCTCGACCGCGTCGCCAGGCGCCTGCTCGTGCTTCAGCCGCCGGGCGTGGTCGACTTCGACGACAACTACAGCGCCTGGCAGCAGAAGCTCCGCGACGACGCCTCGGCCGAGAGGGCCGCCACGAAGGCCGCCGCCGCCGGCGCGAACAAGTCCAAGTCGAAGATGATGGCCCCGAAGCCGCCCGTCGCGCCGCCCCCGGCCCAGCAGCAGCAGCCGAAGAACCAGCCGTCGAAGAAGAAGGACAACCCCTACGCCCGCCCGTTCGGCCGGCTGACGAAGCAGGAGCTGGAGTCGCAGATCACCGAGACCGAGGTCGCCATCGCCGAGTGCCAGGGCGGCTTCGGCGCGACCGACGGCTTCAAGGACCCGTCGCGCGGGCAGAAGCTCCAGGACGAGTACAAGAAGCTCTCGAAGAAGCTCCAGGACCTCGAGGCCGAATACTTCATGCGCGAGGAGTGAGGGCGGGTGGATGCGACCCGGCCCGCACGCGCGCGTGGCCTTCGCAGTCCGCGGCGCGACCCGCGTCCGGATTGCGACCGACGGGCGGCGGCGACCGACGGGTTGGCCAGGAACGAAACGAAGCGGTCCTTCTGGCGGCCGGGGCGGGAAAGCAACGAACGTGTAGCCGTGTCCGAGGCGACGCGCACTTCCTGCCGCACCGCCGCCCCCGCCCCCGCGTCCGTGACGCCCGGCCTTATTATCGGCACCGCGACGACGCGCAAGTCCTGCGACGGCCGCTGCTAAAGTTTGCGCGACTCGTATCCCGAACAAATGGGCGTCAGATGGCACGCACGTCGGTCGACACGATGTCGACGACGACGACGACGCGAGCCGCGGCGGCCGAACGGATTCGGCGGCCGGGCACTCGATCCGACACGGAGGTTCCACGTCCACGCCGGGGCGCCCGCGAGCGCCCCGCCCTCTCCCCACGCCCCGCCGGGCGGAGCGCCGGCTCAGTCGTTCTCCCAGTTCAACGTGTTTGCAAAGTGGTCCGCGCCAGGGGGCGTCCGGTCGAGGAAACGACCGCGCCGCTGGCGACGATTTTCGGCCACGCGTTTCACCGAGCGGCACGGGCACGGATACCCGCCGCGGATCTTTTACGTCGCCATTCGCCCCGATCGCCGCATGACGCGGCAACGGCGGCGAAGCGGCCGGCGTCCTCACGGAGGATACATGAGTCGCATCAACACCAACATTTCGGCGCTGCAGGCGTACCACCGCCTCAACAAGAACAACACCGAGCTCTCGACCCGGCTCCAGCGCCTCAGCAGCGGCCTGAAGATCAACGCCGGCAAGGACGCGCCGGCCGGCCTGATCGCCAGCGAGACGCTCCGCAGCGAGATCAACGGCATCAACCAGGCGATCGACAACAGCCAGCGCGCCAACAACGTCGTCAACACCGCCGAGGCTGCAGGAGGTGTCGGCCCTGCTGCTGGAGGTCCAGGGCTGACGAACCAGTGTCGCCAACACCGGCGCGCTGAGCCCCGAGGAGATCAAGGCCAACCAGCTCCAGACGGACGCGATCCTCAACTCGATTAACCGGATCAGCAACACGACGCAGTTCAACGGCGTGAAGCTGCTCAACGGGTCGCTCGACTACACGACCAGCAGCGTCGACGACGCCAAGCTCGCCGTCGTCAACATCCACGCGGCCAAGATCCCGGACAACGGCACGGTGAACATCGCCGTGCAGGTGACGGCCAGCGCGCAGGTCGGCTCGCTCGTTCGCCGCCAGCGGCATCGGCGGGCGCCGACGACGATCGAGGTGGCCGGCAACGTCGGCACCGAGCAGATCTCGTTCGCCGCCAGCGCGCAGAACAGCCGCGGTCGCGGTCGCGATCAACCAGTTGAAGGAGTCGACCGGCGTCGTGCCAGCGTCGGTCATGGCGGGCGGGTCGCTCGAGCTCTACCTCGACGTCGTTCGTCGCGGCAGTTCGTCAGCGTGCAGGCGATCAACGGCACGTTCGTCGACGGCAAGGACTTCGGCGTCGACGCCAGCGTTAACATCAACGGCTCGGCCGCCGAGGTCGACGGGCTCGTCGCGTCGGTCCGCACGGGCGACCTCGACGTCAGCCTCACGCTCGGCACCGACTTCCTCGCAGGACACGTCCGCCGCCAGCGGCGTGACGACGTTCCAGATCACCAGCGGCGGCGCGCGGTTCCAGCTCGGCTCGGAGGTCAACCGCCAGGGGCAGGTGCAGGTCGGCATCGGCTCGGTCGCGACCACGAAGCTCGGCGACAACGTCGTCGGGTACCTGTCGAGCCTCGGCAGCGGCGGCGAGAACTCGCTCGTCGGCGGGAACACCGTCGAAGCGTAGAAGGTGCTGAACGCCGCGATCAAGCAGGTCGCCAGCTCCGCGGGCGGCTGGGAAGTGCGCTGCAGAAGAACGTGATCGACACGAACGTGAACAGCCTGTCGGTCGCTGGAGAACGTGACGGCCAGCGAGAGCGCGATCCGCGACGCCGACTTCGCCGAGGAGACCGCGAAGCTCACGCGCCCAGATCCTCGTGCAGGCCAACACGTCCGTCCTCGCCCAGGCGAACAGCTCGCCCCAGAACGTCCTGAGCCTGCTCGGCTGATCATCGCGTCGCCGCCAGCGGGGACCGCAGACCTCCGCGACAGGAACGTAGACACCGGGAAGGGCGCGCCGAAAGCGCGCCGCCCTTTCTTCATTGGCAGGGCGAGGCCCTGTCGGTCTTACGCGTGAGGGTCAACGCTCACGGGGCGAGGGGATGACGCGCCCGGCCCGACCGTCGCGGCCCGCCGGGGCGCGACGGCGACCTCGAGCCGCAACTGACCGTGGTGGCTGATGAACAGTGCCCAGCCGCCGGTGGCGCCGAACAGGTAGGCGTCGTCGTCCTGACCCGTACTGCACGCGAGCAGCGCGTCGACGGCTCGAATCGCGTCGGTGGCAGAAGTGAGGTGGACGAGGCGGTGCCGCGAGCAACGGCAGGTGCTTCGCAACTCGCTTCGGTGAGAAAGCGCAGCGGCGGCTGAGCAACGCCTAGCAGGTAGAGCCGGCGGCCCTGGGGCGACGCCAGTGATACCACCAGTCCCGGCTCGACCGGCCCTCAAGATCCGTACAAACCGAAAGGGAGGGGGCCGGCGGGGCCGAGGTGGATCACCTCGCGCGGCGATTCCTGCCGCCGGAGTCCCGCCTTGCGAAGAATCCGCGGCAGCTGGTCGAGCGAGATGCCCCGCATTGGGAGGACCGGCGACGACTGCCGCGAGCGACCGCTACATCCCGCACGACCCCGGCGCCCCCGCAGCGGCCGCACATCGGGTCGTCGGAGCCGCCGCCGCTCTTGGCGGAGGCGGAGCTGACGGCGAACACGCTCAGCGCCCGGCGCGGTGTCGGGCGAGCCGCACGCGGGGCATTTCACGATCGATTCGCCGCGCGCCTCATCGGTTGCACGAGTTGTTCGAACTTCTTCTCGCACGACTTGCAGCTGTACTCGTAGATCGGCACGGGGCGGCACTCCTTGTCTGCGTAACGCTCTCCGCTATTGTACGCCGCGACGGCTGGGCGGGCACGCGCCGGTCGACGCGGCGGCGGGCGTCTTCGCTCCGACCCCGTTTCGCCGCAGGCCCGGAGGGCCCGCTGCCGGGAACTTGAATTGGCTTCGAACCGGTCCCCTCCGCGCCCCCACGGTCGCATCTCGGACGGTAACCTCAACGCAAACAAGTCATGTTCAACAGCCTCGACACCGGCAAGTTCATCAACCCGCACCAGATCGGCGGCATCGAGCAGTACGTGATCGACGACGCGCGGGCCGCGGCGTGCGCGCTGTGCGTCAACACCGGCGGCGGGCTGCGCTACCGCGTGCTCGTCGACCGCGGGCTCGACATCGATCAAGCGTTCTTCAACGACCGCGGCCTGGCGTTCCTCACGCACAAGGGCGTCACGCCGCCGGGCGCACGGGCTGGAGCGGGGCGTCGACTGGCTCAAGACGTTCCCCGGCGGGCTGCTGACGAGCTGCGGGCCGTTCAACGCCGGCCCGCCGGTCACCGATGCCGGCGAGGATTTGCCGCTGCACGGCGTCCACTCCAACACGCCTGCGGCGGTTGAGACGATCGCCCAGCCCGAGCCGCACGCCGGCCGCCTCGAGATGAAGATCGTCGCCCGCCTCCGCTACGGGCGGCTGTTCGGCCCGAGCCTCGAGCTGAGCCGCACGATCTCGTCGGCGCGCTGGGCTGGAACCTCATCGGCATCGTCGACGAGTTCACGAACGTCGGCAACGTGCCGGCGCCGCACGCGCGTGGCTGCTGCACATCAACTTCGGCTACCCGCTCGTCGACGCCGGCGCCGAGCTGTGCTACGACGCCGAGACCGTGGAGCCGCCTGCGACGAGCCCGGCTCGATCGCCCGCTTCAGGAACGCCGCGGCGGCGAAGAAGATCCCCGACGTGCTCGACGCCCACCGCAGCGGCACCGAGACGTTCGCCTACCTCACGCCCCGACCGACCGACAAGGCCGGCAACGCCACCGTCGCGATCGTCAACCGCAAGCTGAGCCTCGGCGTCGCCATCCACTACCGCACGAACGAGTTCCCCGCTGCGGCAACTGGCAGCACTTCGGCCCCGGCGAGTACGTGACCGCGCTGGAGCCGATGAACTGCACCGTCGACGGCCGCACGAAGGACCGCGAGCCGCGGCCTGCTCGACGAGATCCCGCCCGGCGGGGCGCAAGACGTACCAGTACGAGATCGAGGTGGTGAACCGCCGCGAGAGACTGGACGAGCTACGGCGGCTCAATGGGCGGTGAGCATCGAAGATGCCAAGCGTCCGTGCGGCGGACGAAAATGCCGAGCCGATCGAACCCACCGGGGGTCATGGTTATGTACTGGGCTGGCGATGGACGCATCAGCATGGGACGTGGGATTCCGTGCTGTATGTCCGGACGCGGGAGAGGGGCCGGGCCATATAAGATGACCGGTCAACATAAGATGACCGGTCAACGTTGACCGCGTTGATCGGCGTTGCACGGCACGAAGATGTCGTGAGAGGTTCCACCGACGAATCAGAAGGGTTGGGCCGTCATACGCTCCCGATGTCCGCGCGCAACAGCCCCTCGTCCAACTTCAGCGCCGCGCCCGTCTGGCCGCGGAACAGCTTCAGCAGTGGCTCGCCGATCGCCTGGCGGCGCCAGCCTTTCATGATGGGCAGTTCGGAGCCGTCGCCGCCGCCTTTGATGGCGCGGTAGAAGTCGGACAGGTCCTGCCGGCTGACGACGATCGCCGGGTCGATCCGCTGGCCGGCGCAGAGGCACTGCGCGGCGGTCCAGAGCGCGTCGGAGCGGAAGCGGTCGGGCGGCGGCAACTCGTTGTCGCGCACGACGGGCAGCTTCGGGGCGGGCAGGCTCATCGCGCGCTGCGTAATGTCGACGATCGTCTGGCCGTGCTCGTGCTCCACCGGCCTCGGCAGGCCGCGGACGCGGTCCAGCTTCTCCACCGACTTCACCGGGTTGCGCGACAGATCGATCAGGATCTCGTCCTTCAGGAACGACCGCGGCGGCACGTCGTGGTGCCGGGCGGCGGCGTCGCGCCAGACGACCAGTTCCCGCAGCACCGCCAGGTTCCGCGGCTGGAGCGAGCCGGCGCCGCGCACGCGCAGGTACGCCGTCTCGGGGTTGAACGTGTAGAGCGCGGGGTTGCACTGCGCGTCGCACTCTTCCATCGCCCACGCCGCGTGCCCGGTCTGCTCGAGCCGGCGGGCGAGTTCGGCCCGCACGCGGGGAAGGTACCGCACGTCGTCGGCGGCGTACTTCAGTTGCATCGGCGTCAGCGGTCGCTGGTCCCAGTGGGTGAACGTCAGCCCCTTCCCCAACTTCGCGCCGGCCACCTCCTGCACGAGCTTCGACAGCGACAGCGGGTACGGCAGCGCGGCGAACCCGGCGGCAATCTGCGTGTCGAACACGTTCGCCGGCGGCCGCCCGAGGTGGCGCACGACCGGCTCGATGTCCTGCTCGCCCGCGTGAACGATCTTCTCGACCGCCGGGTCGGTCAGCAGTTCCCAGAACGGCGTGAGATCGACGTCGGCCAGCGGGTCGATCAGCGCGACGCGATGCCGCGAGGCGACCTGCACGACGCAGAGCTTCGGCGAGTACGTGAGCTCCCCGATGAACTCGCTGTCGTACGCGAAGCTGCCGGCCTCTCGCAGATGATCGATGAGCTCGGCAAGCTGCCCGTCGCTCGTCAGCAGCGGGGCGGGCCCGCCGGGGACGTCCGGGTGGGGCGCGGCGTGCACCGTTTCGGTCACGCCCTCGCCGTGGGCGCTTTCGTGGCTCCGCGCGCGGTGGGCCGTTCGCGAGTACCCGCCGTGTCGCGGCGGTTTGTTCGTCTCCGGCTGGGGTCGATCTGCTGGGGTGGCCATCCGTGCTGTGCTCCAGAAGAAGTAACGGGGGGTGCGACTATAGCGGCTAGCGCGACATAAACGAGTGGCCGCCCGTTGGGGCGTGTCGACCCGATTCGATGCTCGCATAGCGGGTATGGATGAGGCTGCATACGTCGTCATCCCTTGTCGCGGTATCAGGGACTCCCTGACACCCCCGGCGCCCGAACATCGCCGATCTCATCCGTGAACTCGTGGGATACGCCTCACACGAGTCAGAGTCCAGCACACGTTCAGATCTGAAAGTAGCGGCGATGCGGCAGCCGCGGACGTACGGGCATGATGTTTGCGAATCGTGTGTCATATGTTCACCCAGGAGACATTCGCAACCGACGGCCTGACGCGGCAGCGCCCATTGGTGCTGCTCGTCGAGGACGAGCGCGTGTCCCGCCGGGCACTCGCCGCCCTGCTCGCCGCCAGCGGCTACCAGACGCAGGCCGTGGCGTCGGCGGAGGAGGCGTTGCACGTGATCGACCACGGCGGGCACCCCCGCGTCGCGCTGGTCGACCTCAATCTTCCCGGGATGAACGGCCTCGACCTCATCGAGCAGCTCGAACGCCTCGAGCCGGGCGTCTTCCCGGTGCTCATCACCGCCCAGGGCAGCGAGACGCTCGGCGACATCCTCCGCGACCGCGGCGTCGCCTACATGCAGAAGCCGATCGACTTCGACCGCCTGCTGGTCCTCATGAACGAACGACAACCCTTGCATTGAGCGCCCGCCGCCCTAGCCGAACATCGCGCCCTCTGCTGCCAGGCGGTGAGGCAATCTGATCCGCCATCAACTCCAACAAAACGAGTGAACGCGCCACCGGCGGATTGATTACCGTTGGACGCGTACGCGCGCTCTGCGGCAACGATTCACTCGGCGACACGCCAGCGGTGCGGTTATCGCAGAGCCCGCTCAACGGTCGGGCTAAAGGCGACACTCCTTGTCGGCCGGGCAACAAACCGTAAACTGACAGGCGCATGCCATCACCGCCGGCCCCGCACGCCGTCGTCCGCGTCTCCCCGATGACTCGTGGCGGGCGGGGCGGCCGCGTTCGGCCGGCACCGACCTTGCGGCGGAAGGAGCGACATCCGATGAACCTGACCTACGCAGTCGAGCCGCCTGCTCGAGACCGGCTGGACCCCCGACTACCAGATGGACCTCGACCGCCTCCCGACGGCCGCCCGTTCCCTTCGGTGCTGGCCGTACAGCGCGAGTTCGCCCGTGCGGGGCTCGAACTGGCGATGAAGCAAAACCTCATCTTCAACTGCTACCGCGCCCACGTGGGCGCCGGCCGGCGAACCGCTCGACGACACGCGCGCCGCCGACGACCGCCACGGCACCGTAGTCGGCGACTGCATGAACGCGAGGCGGCCGTCTACGCCCTGGCCCACCTCCGCGTCGCGCAGGTCGAGCGGCAGTTGGCGACGGCGTAAGCGGCTGGCTCCGCTCCTCCCGGTGAAGTGGTCATACACCAACGGCCCCGGCGCAGTGCCGCCCGCCTGTTTCACGCCCGTCTCTGCGCAGCCGAGTGAAACCGCGCGCCGATTGTCACCGCGCGGGGACACACGCATCACCGGCCATGCTCACCGCGTACGCCGTCGTCATCTTCCTGATCGTGATCGGCGTGCCGGCGGGGCTGATGGTGTGGCTCGTCGTCGCCGGCGTCGCGTCCAGACGGCGCGGAGCGCGTGACCGGCGAGGGTTCGACGTCGTCGGGCGGCCCACGCCGCCGAGCCGGACGACGAATGACAAGAGGGGCGGCACCGCCCGGTGCCGCCCTCGTCTCGTCAAGTCCACCCCGAACTCGCTCGGCCGACCGTGGCCGGCTCAAGGAGCTGGTTCCAGGCTTGGGCTGGCGGGCCTTCCACCCCTGCTTGTGGTAGCCGTAGCCGATGATGAGCGGCACGGCGAGCGTGGCCTCGCTGAAGACCATCTGCTCGTAGACCGTGTCGACCTTGCCCCAGCTGCTGGCCTCCTTCAGCGTGGAGCTGCTCCAGCGCGCCGTCGCGCACGTCGGCGACGGTCACCTGCACGGCGTACTTGTGCATCGGCGCGTCGTGGCCGAGCACCTCGGCGCACACCACGATGTCCTGCGTGAAGTTCTTCGGCACGCCGCCGCCGATCATGAACAGCCCGGTCGTGGGGGTTCTTGATCTTGAGCTGCGTCAGCTCGTAGAAGTCCTTCCCGCCGTCCCAGCTGGCGCAGGGGCCGTCGCCGCGGTTCGGTGCGCCACCAGCCCGAACCCGGCCGAGCAGTCGCTGAAGGCCGGGCAGAAGATCGGGATGTCGCGGCTACAGCACTCGTAGACGAGGCTGTCCTCGGTCTTGGGGCCGCCGTTCTTGTCGAGGTACTCGCCCAGCGCGCGGATGAACGTGCGAGCTGTGCTGGCCGGGCTCCATCTCCTCGAAGACCTTCTGCGTGGTCTCGTCGCAGAGGCGCAGCTCTTCCTCGTCGATCAGCGTGTCGTAGATCCAGTCGAGCGCTCGTGCTCCGCGCAGCTCGCCGTCGAACAGCCCGCTCTTGAGCTTGTCCTCGGCGATGTAGTGCTTGAAGCCGAGGGCCTCGAAGAAGTCCTGGTCGACGATGTTCCGCCGGTGCTCACGATCGCGTCGACCATGTTGTTGCGGACCATGTCGACGAAGACCTTCTTCAGCCCGGCCGACACCATCGAGCCGGCGAGCGTGAGGATCACGCCGCACTCGGTGTCGCGGAGCATCATGTCGTAGATGTCGGCCGCCCGGTGCAGGTCGCGGGCGCTGAAGGCCATGTCCTTCATCGCGTCGACGACCGGGAGGATCCCCGGGTTCTTCGTGACGTCGATATTGCTTGATCGTGCCGAGCTGCAGGAACTTCTGCTTCTCGGCGGTGTGGCGCGCCTTCATCGGCGTGGTGTTGACGGTCGTTTCATGCTGGCTCACGGGCAACCTCCTTCGGGTGCTCGGGGGGGACGCGGCGGAAAACTCGAAAACGAAAAAGCCACCTCAGGGCCGCTACGGTGTGCCCGGGAGATCAGGACACCCGCCATTGCGGGCCTTGGTGGCAGGGCGTATTGTGAGAAGTGATACGCGGGGGTCAAGCGAAAGTTCCCCGCGGGCGTGAAAATGTGCGAGAGAGGACCTGAAAATTAGAGGCGTGTTTGTGGCGCGGCCGATCGATTTGCCGGCTCGCTTGCGAGCCGCGCAGCGCGCCCGGGCGCTCGATTGACGCTCGCGAAAGGGGGGACGCGGGGCACGTCACTGTTTCGCTGTGTCGACGGAACGGGTCGAGGACAAGGCCCGAGAAAGCGATCTATCGGTCTTGCTATCTCCGTTGCCGAACGTACGTGTCACCGTCTCGGTTGGTCCTCTCCCGCCCGAGCACCGGGTACGCGGCCCGCAAGCGGGCCGGCTAAACGGGGAGAGTCGCGTTCGACGGAGGGGCCGCGGATTTTCCGCACGGCGCGCCCTAGGATGCCGGTCCGATGGACAGCAAAGCGAAGAACCGCGCCCGCCTGTGGCTGCGCGGCGAGCGTTCGGCCTGCCGTCGGTGCCGGCGGCCGCGTTCGACGCGCCCGGCGGCGGGGAGTTGCCGACTCCCGAGACCGCGGACGCCGACCCGCCGCAGCTTCGTCAGCCGGCGCGCCGCCGCCCGACCCGCCGCCGCCGCCTCTGTCGCCGCCCCGCGTCCGCCGGAGCCCGACTCCGCGCCGGCCGCGGCGAAGCTGCCGTCGCCGCCTTGTTCACCGACGCCGACCCGTACGCCGCCACTGATCTCCAGCCACCGGACGCCGACGCGCCGGCGTTCGACACGCCGGTGCTCTCTACGGACGAAGCGGGCCACCTCCTCGCGGCGACGACAACGAGGTCCGCGGCTGCACGAAGTGCCGCCTCTGCGAGACGCGCTGAACACCGTCTTCGGCGAGGGGTCGCCCGACGCGCAGGTCTTCTTCATCGGCGAGGGCCCCGGCGAGAACGAGGACCTCACCGGCCGCCCGTTCGTCGGCCGGGCGGGCGCGCAGCTCGACAAGTGGATCGCTGCGATGGGGCTGAAGCGCGACGCGGTCTTCATCGCGAACATCGTCAAGTGCCGCCCGCCGAACAACCGCGTGCCCGCGCCCCGACGAGGTCGCGACGTGCACGCCGTACCTGCAGCGGCAACTCGAGATCGTCCGGCCGCGGGTGATCGTCACGCTCGGGCTGCCGTCGGCGAAGTACATGCTCCAGAGCAACCTCGCCATGGGAAAGCTTGGCGGCCGCTGGCACGCGCGTGGCGCGGCATTCCGCTCATGCCCACCTACCACCCGGCGCGTGCTGCGCGCTTGCACCTACGAGACGCGGGCGGCGGTATGGAGCGATCTGAAAATGGTGATGGCGGACCTCGGCCTGCCGGAGCCGCGCAAGGGCTCGTAGCACTTTCTGGTGGTTGGTGACGCTTCATCCGAAGTGTAGTGGCGACGCCTGCGTCCCGGTCGACGCGCAGCGGCGAGTCCTTTGAACGGACAGAATTGTGGCTGCGTCACAACCGCGACGCAGGCGTCGCCACTACAGGACCACGTGTCAGAGCGACCGTCACCGACCACTCCGCGCGGCCCCGTCTCAGCCGACGGAATTCATAACCAGTAGCGAGCCGCACGAGGAAGCGGCTGATCGTCCACGCGACGAGTGGAGGTCGGGGGTGCCCTCCATCGCGTTCCTGCACGCTCTTCCCATCTTCCGCGCTCAAGAGATCTCCCGGTGCGTAACGCGCATTCTTCACGTTGTTCCGTGCCACCAGATCCCCGACACAGAAGATTGACGTTCCGAAGCAACCTTGCGTCGCACGTAGCGTCTACCCCTTGTGCCTCTCCGGGGCCGGCCCCACATGCTGCATCGTGAGGCCGCGGGGCGGGCGGGCGAATCT
The DNA here is from genome assembly GCA_030448225.1 of Phycisphaerae bacterium. Next base: position 62,283 of record JAUJNJ010000019.1, on the reverse strand, counting down.
CGAATCGGACGTGGCGCGCGCGCCGATGTTAACGGGGCTTCAGGCCTCCGCGCGCCAGGCCGTCTGGATGAGGTGGCGCGCGGATTTTTGTTTGGACGCACCCCGGTGACCGCTAAGGTGACCGTTTACTTCGAGACCGCCCGGCCGCGCGACCCACGCGGCGGGCGCGCGAACCGGGGACCTCAAGTCCGCCCGACTCGCACGACTGACAACGCCATGCTGACGACCCAAACGCCCGTGCCGCGTCAGGCGGCCCGCCGCGCCAACGGCTTCGCCGCATTCGACGCGGCCGCGTGGCAGCGCATTCTCACCACCGTGCGCAGCAGCACCCGACGCTCAACCGCGTCTGGTTCGACCTGATGGTGCCGCGGCAACTCACCAACGGCGTCATCCAGGTGACGGTCAGACGCCGGCAGCTCAACTTCTGCCAGGGCCAGTGCCAGTCCCCGTTCACCGCCGCCGCCCAGCAGGTGACCGGGCCTCGTCGCCGTCAGCTTCCACTGCGACAACCTCCCGCGCGGCGGGGTGTTCAACGAGAGCGACCAGCCGCTGCCGCTCAACCCGGACTACGTGTTCGGCAACTTCGTGACCGGCCCGTGCAACCGCCTGCCGCACGCGGCGAGCGCGTCGCCGTCGCCGAGCAGCCGGGCCAAGCGCGTACAACCCGCTGTTCATCCACGGCGGCGTCGGGCTGGGCAAGACGCACCTGCTGCAGGCCGTGACGCAGAAGGTGCTGGAGAAGCAGCCGGACGCGCGGATCCTGTACCTGTCGTGCGACAGCTTCATCAACCAGTTCATCAACGCCGTCGAGACCGGCGACGCCAGACCAGTTCCGCCACCGCTACCGCCACGTCGACATGCTCGTGCTGGACGACATCCACTTCCTCGCCGGCCGCGACCGCACGCAGGAGGAGTTCTTCCACACGTTCAACACGCTCTACCAGCAGCACAAGCAGATCATCCTCAGCGCCGATTGCCCGCCCCTCGGAGATCCCCGAGCTCGAGGAGCCGCCTCATCAACCGCTTCAACTGGGGCCTCGTGGCGCGGATCGAGAAGCCGTGCTACGAGACGCGCGTCGCGATCGTGCAGAAGAAGGCCCGCATGCGCGGCCTGACGCTGCCGGAGGACGTGGTCTGCTACATCGCGGCCCGCGTCGAGAATAACACGCGCGGAATTGGAAGGCGGCATCACCAAGATCCAGGGCATGGCGATGCTCCAGAACGGCGCATCGACCTCGAACTGGCCAAGGCGGCCCTCGGCGACACCGCGAGCGACCCGCAGAAGCGCGTGACGATCCAGAACATCCTCGACGTCGTCACGAAGTACTACAACGTGCGCTGAGCGATCTGCAGAGCAAGAAGCGACACAAGAGCATCGCGTTTCCGCGGCAGGTCTGCATGTACCTTGCCCGCCGCCACCCGCTACAGCCTCGAGGAGATCGGCGGCTACTTCGGCGGCCGCGACCACACGACCGTGCTTCACGCGATCCGCACGGTGACGGCGGACGTCGCCAACGAGCGCGACATCGCCGAACAACTGACGCAGATCGAGCGCAACGCGGGGTAAGCCGCGGGAGGATGCCGCGGGCGACGCATCTTGCCGACTAGCGGTGGATCGATGAAAGAGCACTCAGGACCCGCCCCTCCTGTGCGTCGGGGAGACGGCGGAAGGTGCATCTCTCTAAATCACACGACCGCGCGTACGAGTTGTCAACTCGAAGGGAGCGACAGCGACCTGAGGGATCTCGGGCCGGTGGGGCCCGTCTTTCGTATCGAGATCCGTCGTCGCTGTCGCTCCGCGGGATGACGTCCCCCGGCCGGCCTACGCGACCTGAAGTCGACCTGCCGTTGATTCATCCCCACCTGATGGCCGAGTGCAACTCGCAATCGGACGGGTGCCTTTCTCTACTCGAAGCTGTTTGATTTCCCGCAGATGGCCCCAAAGATCGGTCGATGCCCGTCTTCGCCGCAGCGAATAATGACCGCGCGCTCCTCGACGCCGCCCCCCGCGTTCGACGCCGCCGGGGAGATCTGCCGGCGGCACGCGAAGAGTTTTTTTCTTCGCGTCGAGGTTCCTCCCGAAAACGAAGCGCGACGCGTCGTACGCGGTCTACGCGTTCTGCCGGATGATCGACGACGCGATCGACCAGGACGACGACGCGATCGAGGGCACGCGATCTGCCACGGCGGCGAAGCACGTGCCGGCCGTCGTCGGGGGGACGAGTTGCGCCGTCGGCGGCTCGACGCGCGGCTGCAACTGTTCCGCGACCGGCTCGACCAAATCTACGACGACCGCACGTCTCCCGCGCCGGTCGCCAACGGCGTCGGAGACGGACCTCGCGCTCCACGCGTTCGCGCTGACCGTGCACCGCTACGCGATCCCCAAGCAGCACTTCCTCGACCTCGCCGAGGGGTGTCGGATGGACCTCGTCGTCTCGCGATACGCGACGTGGCCGGCGCTGGAGAACTACTGCTACCACGTCGCCGGCGTCGTCGGCCTCATCATGAGCAGCGTCTTCGGCCTGACGAACGACGCGGCGCGCGCAGGCGGTGAAGATGGGGAATGCGATGCAGTTGACGAACATCCTGCTGCGCGACGTGAAGGAGGACTTCGGTCGCGGCCGCGTCTACCTGCCGCTGGCGGACATGGCGCGGTTCCGATACGGCGAGAAGGACCTCGCCGCCGGCGTCGTCAACGACGCGTTCCGCGAGTTGATGCGGTTCGAGGTCGACCGCGCTTCCGCACGTTGTTCCGCGAGGGGGGGGAGGGCCTCTGCTGGCTCGCCGACGACGGCTCGCGTCTCACTGCGTCGGCGATGGCCGTCATCTACGCCGGCATCCTCGGCGCGATCGAGCGACAGGGATACGACGTGTTCTCCTCTCGCGCGCCTCACGGCGGCGCGCAGAAACTCCGCCGGGTGCCCGGCGTGTGGCGCTGGCGCGCCGCGCGAAGGGGAGCCGTTGCCGAACGTCTTTTAGCGCACGTTCGCTTCGCGTGTGGCGGCGTGGCCACCCGAGGTGGCCACGCCAGCGATTCCCGAACGGTGAGCGGCCGCACCTCAGGTGGAAGCGCTCCGACCTCCCGGGTCTGACCAGGGCATCGGTCGCGATCCCACCGGCGCGCTCGTCGCTGCTCGGTCGCGCCACTATTCTCTGTGGCGATGCAAATCAGAACGCACACCGATCCGCGCGCGTTCGGGCGGTCGCCGGGCCGATGCTGCTGCGACGAGGTGTGGAACGGCGTCTGCATCGGCGTGATGAACACGCTGATCGACGACCCGGCCGGTGGCCGACGTTCCACTTGTGGACGGCGCGCACGAGGAGGGCGGCGACGAGGACGCCGGCGGGCGTGCGTCAGCGGCCTGGCTCACGCCGCCGCACCCGATCGAACTCACGCCGATGCCGCCGAAGGCTGTGGACGCGATCGCCGATCACGTCGCCCGCCTGTCGATTGCCGACGCGCCGCACGACGTCGCGGGACCGAAGGCTGAAGCGGACCGGTTCCGCGACTTGTGGTAGGCGGCCCGTGGCGTCCGCGTCGCCGCGACGGTCGAGCAACGCGTGCTGGTGGCACACCGCCGTCATGCCCCCTTCAATGCGGGGCGAGATGCGGCTCGCAGCCGACGCCGATTGGTCGCTCCTCATCGACTGGAGCCTCGCGTTCGCCGCCGACTGCGGCCTGCCGGGCACGCGCGAAGAGATCGAGCGGTCCGTCGACTTCGTGCTGCGGCGGCAGAGTCGCTACCTCTGGACCGATGCGGGCGAGCCCGTGTCGATGGCCGGCACGGCCGGCGCCACGCCGCACGGCATCCGGATCGGGTCCGTCTACACGCCGCCGCACCACCGCGGCCGCGGCTGCGCGACGGCGCTGGTGGCGACGCTCACTCAATCGATGTTCGCGGCGGGCCGGCGGTTCTGCTTCCTCTACACCGACGCCGCCAACCCCACCTCCAACGCCATCTACGAGCGCATCGGCTACCGCTACGTCGGCGCGTCGGCACATCACCAGTTCGGGTAACTGGAAGTGGAACCACGGAGGGGGAGGGAAAAGCGAAGATCGAGGATGCGGGGACGGACGATGGAGGAAGACGGAGCGCGCAATACGGCTTCCGGATCTTCCTCCATCCTCGATCTTCCATCCTCCATCTTCGATCTCCCCACCTACCTCCGTGTCTCCGCGTTAAATCCTCCCGCACCGCGGGCGGCGCGACTACGATCCCGCGGCCCGTGGTGGAGCGTTGCCGCCGCCGCCGCGCCCGTGGATCCGATCGCGCTTCGCAGCAGACCCTCATCATGCCGACACTCCCGCTCTACGAGACGCCCGCCCATCCCGACGCCTGGCATCGCGTGACCGCACCCGGCGGGTACGAGTGGTGGTACTTCGACGCCGAGGACGCCGCGGCCGACCTGCGGCTCGTCGTGATCCTGTTCCAGGGGTTCGTGTTCCACCCGGGCTACCTGCGGCGGTACGGCGCGTACCGGCGGCGGCCGACGCGCGCGGCGCCGCCGGTGCCGGCGGAATACCCGTGCGCGTACTTCGTCGTGTACGAGCGCGGCACGATCCTCGCGCAGTTCATGCAGCAGTACGCGCCCGGCGACTTCGCCGCGTCCGCCGAGCGGCCGGACGTGCGCGTCGGGCCGAACCGGCTGACGTCGGGCGGCACGGCCGGCGGGCCGCTCGAGCTGATCGTCTCGGGCACGCCGTGGCGGTTGACGTGGCAGGGGCCGAAACTGCTGGCTTCGCAGCGACTCGCGGCGGAGTTGCGGTTCACGCCGGCGTTCCCGCACGCGGCGAGCGAGCGCGTGTTCCTGTCGAAGGCGCTGGCGGGGGCGGAGCACCACTGGGTGATCGCCAACCCGCTGTGCGAGGTGAGCGGCACGATCACGCTGTCGGGCGCGAGCGGCGCCGACGGCGAGAACGGTTCGGCGCGTCGGGATGCGGGCCCGCGGACGATCGCGTTCAACGGACGGGGGTACCACGATCACAACTACGGCACCGGCCCGATCGGCCCCGGCCTGCACCGGTGGATTTGGGGTCGCGTGCTGCGGGACGACCGCGTCGAGACGTTCCACCTCGCGGTGCCGCGGGACCCGGCGCTGCCGGCGGAGTTTCACCTCGTCGAGGCGGACGCCGCGGGCGTGCGCGAGGTGACGACCGCCGCCGCGCCGACCCTCGCGTGGGACCGCCGCACGCCGACGCTGCTCGACTACCCGGCGACGATCGACCTCGGGCGCCCGTGGGTGCTGCGCAACCCGCGCGTCGTCGACGGCTCGCCGTTCTACCTGCGCGTCGCCTACGAGACGTCGCACCCCGGCGGCGGCGGTGGCGGTGGCGGCGGCGGCACCGCGTTCTGCGAGGTCGCCTACCCGCACCGGCTGCGGTGGCCGGTGCTGGGACGGATGATCGAGATGTCGATCGACCGCCAGGAGGGCACGCGCGGCGGGCGAGGTGAGGCAGCGATCGCACCTTCGTAAGTTCGTGGCAAATGCGTCGGGTACCTCGGACGTACCGATCGCATTCACGGACCGCCAGCGTGTCCGCGCGATGGCCTCAACTGCTCGTCGCACACCGGAAATCGTCCCCTACTTTCCGTGTTTGCCACGAACACGAGGGAGATCCGCATCAGTCCGCGCTCGGGAATGACTCGGGCAGGGTCCCTCGTCGCACACCGCTCGGCATTGGTGTGCGCGTCTGCGCCGCGCACGGGGGACGCGGGAACGCGCGCGAGAGGCAATCGCGAAGACGCGGACCGACTCGCGGCGGCCCGGCGGTGGGGAGGCGTCTTCTTTCTCTCTTGCGGGTGATGAATGCGGGGGCGCGGACGTGCGCGATCGTCGGCGCGGGGGCGGCCCCGCGCGCGGTCAGGGCGCGCTGCGGTGTTCGTCGAGGCGCTTGACGAGGAACCAGTCGAACACGAGGAGGAACAGCGCCTGGAAGACGACGCCGGCGCCGTGGCCGGCGATCGTGGCGCGGGGGTCGCCGTCGGGGGCGAGCAGGCAGCCGACGAGCAGGCAGCAGCCGACGAGGATGTAGAACGCGTCGAGCGAGACGTTGATCTCGACGAAGCGGATCAGCCGGGCGCGGCGGAGGCGCTCGGCGGTCGGGTAGAGCGGGTGGCGGCGGCGGCGGGCGGCGGTCCAGGTGCCGACGAGCACGAACGCCAGGTCGATGCCGCCCCAGATCAGGAACTGCATCGCCAGGGCGGACATGAACGCGTTGAGCCGGATGACCGCGAACCGCTCGTGGACCCACGCCGCCCACGCCAGACCCGCCCCGACGCCGAGCGTGATCAGCGCCCAGGTCAGCAGGATTCGCGTGTATCGACGTTCGGTCGCTTCGAATTCCACGGGTGCGGTACCGGCGGACGGTGGGGGTGGTCAGGAAACCGCCGCGGCCGGCGCGGGCGGACGGCGCGAGGGCCGAACGCCGTCGCGCGGGGCGCGCGGCTCACTCCTCCGGCGGCGGCGGCGGCGGGTCCTGCGGCTGCGACGCGGCGGCCGACGGCGGGGCCGGCACGAGGCGGAAGACCTGCCCGGTGCGCGGCGCGAAGACCTCCTTGCCGTTCTTCACCCGCATGCGGCCCATGTCCAGGATGTACAGCGCGCCGTCGGGGCCGAACTTCACGTCGACCGGCCGCTCGAGCGCGTCGACCGCGCCGTCGAAGTCCTTGTCCATCATGTGCGCCGGCACGCCGGCCACGTTGCGGACGAACTCGCTGACCCGGGGCGTGGCCGTGTCGAAGTCGACGCGCATCAGCTTGTACCCGACCGGCCCGATGAGCTTGCGGCCGCTCGTCGCGAACGGCGCGCGGTCGCCGGACAGCGCGACGATGGCGCTGCCGCCGAAGTCGTCGGCGAACGGCCCGGCCGGCTCGGTGGGGACGAACGCCATCTTCGCCGCGCCCGACTGCGACGGGAACGCCGCCTGCAGCAGCAGGTCGCGGTCGGGCCGGAGCAGGCCGCTCTCCTCGTGGTTCACGAGGAACGAGTGCTCGGGGTACCCCTTGGGCAGGAACAGTTCCAGCGGGGGCTGAAAGCGGGCGTCGCTGATCGGGCGAAGGTCGGCGCTGTAGTCGGGCCAGCCGTACCACGTACCGCTGACGAAGCGGAGCAGGACGTCCGGGTCGTCCTTCACCGGGCGGGTGCCGCGGAGCTCCATGCCGTTGTTCGTCATGAAGAGCCGGCCGAACCGGTTGAACGCCAGCCCGCGGGGCAGGCGCACGCCGAAGCACTCGACGGCGAGGTCCGCGCTGCTGCCCCCCTCGGCCGGCACGGAGTAGATCGCGGCGTTGGGCCGCCCGTCGCGGGCGCGGGGGACGCGGATCAGGTTGTTGACCTCGAACGGCTGGAACGGCCCGGTCACGGCGATGTCCGCGCCGCCGAACAGGCCGGCGCGGGGGTTGGGCGTGTTGAACTTCAGGCCCCAGAGCTTGAGGTTGACGTGCGGCACGTCGGCGACGGTCGGGAAGCGGCGCACCCACCCGACGGACCAGTTGTCCAGCCCGACCACGCCGCTGTTGGTCGCCGCGCCCACGCCGAAGAACAGCCGGCCCTGGCGGTTGATCGCGAGGTCGGTCACGCCGTAGTCGCCGCGCGCCGGCAGCCCGGCGACGATCGTGGTCGGCGTGCCGTCCTGCTTCAGGGCGGTGATCCGGCCCATCCGGTCGGCGTCGCGGTGCGAGACGTAGATCCGGCCGTTGTGGACCGCCAGCCCGCCGACCGGGCCGTACATCGGCCGCTTCGAGCGGTTGAAGAACGCCAGCGGGCCGGGCAGGCGCTTCTCGCGCGGGTAGATGTCGAACCGGCTGCCGTCGTTGAGGTGGAAGCCGTAGATCCGCAGTTCGTCGCCCTCGCCCCCCTCGGCGATGATGATCGACCCGCCGGCGTCGTCGAACGCGATCGCGGCCGCCCCCGTCAGCTTGCGGAAGAACGGCTGCAACTCGTAGCCGGTCGGGTACTCGACCATCGACCGGTCGATCGGCTTGCGCTCCTCGGGCTTCAGCACGACCGGCCCCGCACTACCCCGGCAGCGGCGCGGCAAGCGCGGCCAGCAGGACGGCGCTCCGACGATCCCGACTGGCCCGCGGCGGCGGCGGCGGCGGCACACCGGCGGACGCCGGGCCCGGCGCCGGCGACGGCGGGGGTCCCCCGTGCCCAAGCCCCGTCCTGCCCGACGACTTCGCTCATACGCCACTCCCGCCTGTGCCCGTCAGCCACCCCCGTCGTCCGCGCGCCGCACCCGCCGCGCCGACGCGCGCGTTGTGGAATGCGTGCCCGCCGCCCCCGCGTTGGCGGGTCGACGGGCGGCGTTACCTTAATGAATGCGATGAATTCGATCAAACCGGAGTCGGCGCCCGCGACCGGTCCGATAATCGCCGGCACCAACGCCGCGCAGCGGCCCAGTCAGCCGTTCCCGCGGCAGACGACGCGTCGACCTGTCGCCGTTCGCCCGTGATGCCTGACGGGCGACGCGGCCCGTGCGTCGGCATGCAATGTGATTTTTCTCACCGCTCCGACCCAATCCATGGGTGCAGCGGGCGCTCCTGCCAGCCGCGCGTGGGGGTGAAGCGGCAAATCCACAGGAGCGGTCAGGCGATCGGGCGGCACGTCGTGGGGTTTATCCGCAATTTAACGCCATGAGGTTTGGAAGTTGCGGACGGAGCAGGCAACGCGGTGCGTGACCGCGACCGTTTCCGCTGAAGCGGCCGCGACCGTTTTCCGCGCGTACGAGAGACCCCGTCCGTGGCAGAGCCCGCCGTTGGGCCTGCTGGAAGGAGGGTTGGCCGGGCCGCGCGCCACACGTGGCCGGGCACCAGGCGGAGCGAACCGAGGAGACACCCGTTATGTCCAACACGTCATCGACGAACCCGCAGTCCACGAAGTCGCACGACCCCGTCCGCCTGGCCGCCGCCAGTTCGCCGGTCGTGCACGAGATGCTCGAGACGCGGCTGTTGCTGGCCGCGACGCCGGCGCAGTTCGGCCGCTTCACCGCCGGCGACTTCAACGGCGACACGCGGGCCGACCTCGTGATCGCGGCGCTTCGCCCAGCGCGAACGCCGCGGCGACGCCGAGGACAACGGGCCGGCCCTGCTGCTCGGCAGCGGCGCGGCTGGCGCGGCCGGTGCCTACCAGGCGCGCAGGCGATCGCCGGGCTGCCCGCGGAAGTGGGCACGGCCGTCTCGTCGGGCGACGTCAACGGCGACGGCCGGCTCGACCTCATCGCCGGCGGCCGCCGCCGCGGTGCCGGCGGGGGCCGCCAACGCGGGCGGGCTGTTCGTGATGCTCGGCAACGGCGACGGCACGTTCGTCGCCCCGACGAGCGTGACCCCCGCCGCCGACGCCGGCAGCATGTTCGCCGTCGGCGAGTTCAACGGCGACGGCCTGGTCGACGTAGCGATCGCCGGCAACCGAGGCGCACCACGCTGCCCACCTTCGGCGCGCGACCCCCACGCCGACCCCGACGCCTTCACCGACGCCTTCACCGACGCCGACGCCGACCCCCACACCGTCGCCGACGCCTTCACCGACGCCGTCACCGACGCCCACGCCGGCCCTGGTCCCGGCGGCGGAACCGGCGGCGGCAGCACCGGCGTCGACAACAGCGGCGGTTTCGGCGGCGGTAACAATGGCGGCGCTGGAACCGGTGGCGGCACGAACACCGGCGGCGGCACGAACACCGGCGGCGGCACGAACACCGGCGGCGGCACGAACACCGGCGGCGGGACCAACACCGGCGGCGGGACCGGAACTGGCACGGGAACAGGTACCGGGACCGACACGGCACCGGAACCGGCACCGGAACCGACACCGGGTCAGGCACGGGCACGGGCACTGGTACCGGGACCGGAACTGGTACCGGCACCGGCACCGGCACGGATACCGGTACGGGAACAGGCACCGGAACGGATCCCGGCACCGGCACGGGCACCGATACGGGAACCGGCACGGGGACAGATACAGCGCAGGCACTCAGCCGGGCGACGGCACCGGCACCGGCACCGGCACCGGCACTGACACCGGCACTGACACCGGCACCGGCACTGACACCGGCACCGGCACCGGCACTGACACCGGCACCGGCACCGGCACTGACACCGGGACGGGCACCGGCACCGACGGCGGCTTCGGCACGGGCGACGGCACCGGCACCGGGACCGGCACCGACGGCGGCTTCGGCACGGGCGATGGCACCGGCGCCGGGAGTGGCACCGACGGCGGCTTCGGCACGGGCGACGGCACCGGCACGGACGACGGCACCGGCTTCGGCTCGCTGTCCCGCCAACTCCCGTTCCCCTACGGTCAGGCCCATGACATCGCCGCCACGGCCAACGGATCGGGCGGCCGGCAGGCGGCGGCAACGGCGTCGCGCCAACAACGGCAACAACGGCGGCAACGGGGTCGGGGCCGACAACGGCAACGGCGACACCGGCCGCGTGCGCGACGGCATCATCCTGCTCCCGGGCCTCGGCGGCGGCGCGGCGGCGGGGGCCAGCCCGTTCGGCTCGGCCCAGCTCATCACGACCTCGATTCGCAACATCACCGGCCTCTACTCCACCCGCACCACCACCGGCGGCGGTGCGACCGGCACGAACGACATGGTGATCGCCGGCATCGCCCCACGCGTCCGGGGCGGCGGCAGCGCGCCACGGTCCCGCGCCGAGCGAGCTTCATCATGCGCGCGCGCAGGTCGGCGTGCCGACGCACGTCACCAACCGGGGCAACGTCGCGGACGTCGCCGCCGGCGATTTCAACAACGACGGCGCGACCGACGTGGTCATCGCCCCGCAACAGCCGCGGCGGCCGCAACGGCGGCGCCGGCTCCGGCCTCACCCTCCTGACCGGCTCCACCGCCGGCACCTACACGCCCAGTCAGACCCCGATCGCCGCGCCGGCCAACACCGTCAACATCGACGCGGCCGACGTCAACGGCGACAACAACCTCGACCTCATCGTCGGCGACGACGCCGCCGACGCCCCGCCCAACGCGGCGTGGGCGGCGGCAACAACGGCGGCGGCAACAACGGCGGCGGCGGCGGAACCAATACCGGCGGCAACACCGGCGGCACCGGCACCGGTGGGAATAACAACGGCGGAAATAACAACGGCGGCGGCTCCCAGAACGGCGGGAACCCCTCCGCCGGCCCCGGCGGCGGCAGCACGAACAACGGCGGCGGCACGAACACCGGCGGCGGGACCAACACCGGCGGCGGCGGGACGAACACCGGCGGCGGCGGGACGAACACCGGCGGCGGCGGGACGAACACCGGCGGCGGCGGGACGAACACCGGCGGCGGCGGGACGAACACCGGCGGCGGCGGCGGCACGAACACCGGCGGCAGGACTGGGACCGGTAGCGGGACCGGCGGCGGGACCGGAGCCGGCACGGGCACCGACGCCGGTGGTACACCGGTAGCGGGTCGGGCACCGGCACTGGCTCAGGAACAGGAACAGGAACCGGCACGGGCACGGGCACCGGCTCGGGCGCGGGTACTGATACCGGCACCGGCGGCACCGGGACCGGCACCGACACCGGCACGGGCGGAACCGGCACCGACACCGGCACGGGCGGAACCGGCACCGACACCGGCACGGGCGGAACCGGCACCGGCACCGGCACGGGCGGAACCGAACCGGCACCGGCACGGGCGGAACCGGAACCGGCACCGGCACGGGCGGAACCGGCACCGGCACCGGCACGGGCGGAACCGGCACCGACACCGGCGCAGGTGATACACCGGCGGCCCCGACACCAATACCGGCGACGGCACCGGGACCGGACACCAACCCGGCACCGGCACTGACACCGGCACTGACTCGGGTGCGGGCACCGGCACCGGCACGGGCACGGATACCGGCACGGGCACGGATACCGGCACGGGCACGGATAGCGGCACGGGCACGGATAGCGGCACGGGCACGGGTATGGATCCCGGCACCGGCACGGATTCCGGCTCCGGGACCGGCACGGGTACCGATAGTGGCACCGGCACCGGCACGGACTCGGGGATCGGCTCTGGCACCGGCACCGGCACCGGCACCGGCACCGGCACCGGCACCGGCACCGGCACCGGCACCGGCACCGGCACCGGCACCGGCACCGGCACCGGCACCGGCACCGGGATCGTCACTGGCAGCACGAGCCGTCAGCTCGGCCGACATCGTGACCGGCATCGCCGTCCTACTCGGCGGCGGCAACGGCACGTTCCAAGCGGCGACGCCGATCACCGCGACCGCGACGAGCTAACTCGCGACCGAAAGCTCATCACTGACTCAGGGCCACGCCGGTGCGAGACCGGCGTGGCCCTTTTCATGCGCGAGCGACAGACCGCCCGGGGGTAAAAACGAAGGGATACGACGATGGAACGGCGCGTGAACGACATCATTGAAAGTGACGGGAGCGCGCTGCCTTGAGCGGATCACCTTGGGTGTAGCGTCTAAAGAGCGGACCCTTCATCCCCAGGAACGACGGCGACGAAGGATCTCGGGCAGGAGGGGGGCGCGTCACTCCTCCGGAGATCCCTCAGGTCGCTACCGCTGCCCTCGGAATGACACGCTACGTGATGATGATCCGCTCCGGAACCGCGGCGTCTCTTGAGAGCCTCGGGCGGGGGCCCGCCGGTCTTCACCGGAAGAATCCGAGCTTCCGCACGCAGTTTCCACGCGAGCCGAGGTTCTCTACGAAAGCGAGACGAGGACGGAGGCGGACGCACGGCCCCGACCGACGGCGGCGGCGTCCACGCCGCCGCGCTCGGGTTGATGTTGCTTTCGCTCCTCTGTCCTCGTCTATGGTGCTTTCTCGTCGGCGTGACGACCGCGGCTCAGATCTTCACCGACGCCACGAGGTCCTTCACGTGGCTGACGCTCGTGTCGAACATCTTCCGCTCGGCGGCGTCGAGGTCGATCTCGATGATCCGCTCGACGCCGTCGGTCCCGAGCACGCACGGCACGCCGACGAAGAACCCGCCGATGCCGTACTCCTTCTCGCAGTACGCGGCGCAGGGGAGGATGCGCTTCTTGTCCTTGATGATGCTCTCGGCCATCGCGACCGTGGCGGCGGCGGGGGCGTAGTAGGCGCTGCCGGTCTTGAGGAGCTTGACGATCTCGGCGCCGCCGTCGCGGGCGCGCTGCACGATCTGCTCGAGCCGCTCCTTGGCGACGAGCTGCGTGATCGGGATGCCGCCGGCGAACGTGTAGCGGGTGAGGGGGACCATGTCGTCGCCGTGGCCGCCGAGCAGCAGCGCGTGCACGTCCTCGACGCTGCACCCGATCTCCGCGGCGAGGAAGCTGCGGTAGCGGGCGGTGTCGAGCACGCCGGCCTGCCCGATCACGCGCTTCGTCGGGAAGCCGCTGGCCTTCCACGCGACGTAGACCATCGCGTCCAGCGGGTTGCTGACGACGATCATCACCGCGTTGGGCGAGTGGCGCGCGACGTTCTCGGCCACGCTCTTGACGATCCCGGTGTTGATGTTGATCAAATCGTCGCGGCTCATGCCCGGCTTGCGGGCGACGCCGGCCGTCACGATCACGACGTCGCTGTTGGCCGTCGGCTCGTAGCTCGTCGCGCCGGTGATGCGCGCGTCGAAGCCTTCCACCGGCGACGCCTCGTACAGGTCGAGCGCCTTGCCCTGCGGCATCCCCTCGACCTGCGGCACGTCCACCAGGACGATGTCGCCGAGCTCCTTGCTCGCCGCCCAGTGCGCACAGGTCGCCCCGACGTTGCCGGCCCCGATGATGCTGATCTTCGCGCGTCGCATGTGAAATCGCTTCCTTTCCCGCTGCATTTTCGGACGAATCGTAAGGGGAGGCGATTATCGGGAATGCTCGGTGAAGTTCAACGCGGGGAGGGGATGAACGCCAAGACGCCAAGACGCCAAGGTAGGAAGAGAAGAGTTGGGATAGAGGCGACAAATAAACGAACGATCAATCAATTCTATTCTCCTCCCTCTTACCTTGGAGTCTTGGCGTTCATCCCTCTGCCTCCGCCGGCGCACCGAAGAACACCCCGTAGCGGCCGCAGATTTCGGCGATCACCTCGGGCGGCGGCATCGGGCCGCCGGCGCAGCGGTCGCCGCAGTGGGAGGCGAGTTCGGCGAACATGCGGTCGGCGCCGCCGGGCGTGAGCATGATGAGCATCCGCGCCGAGCGGTCGCCGATCACCGTCCACGCGTGCGGCACGTCGCGCGGCGCGAAGAGCGTGGTGCCGGGCAGGGCGAGGAGGCGCCGGCCGCCGATCGTGAAGTCGACCGTGCCGTCCAGGACGTAGAAGCTCTCGTCCTCGCGCGTGTGGTAGTGGAGCGGGATGGCCGTGCCCGGCGGGTTCTCGTCCTCGACGAGCGTGAACCGCCCGCCGGTCTGCTCGCCGGTGAGCTTGACCGTCTGGTTGTCGCCGATGCAGTTGATCGACAGCCCCTCGCCCGGCGCCCGGGCAAGCGGTTCGAGATTCTCGTGATCCATGAGTCCTCCCGATGAAGTCCCCCCGACGAAGCATTGAACCGGTCCCGGCCGTTGGCAGCAAGGGCTGGCCCCGTCCGATGGCGTCAAGCCCGCGTCCGGCTGACGCGGTACGCCGAACGAAGTGGCCGCACGGCGGAACGCGTTTCATCGACGGCGGCGAAATCTACGCGGCCCCGGAACTAAACCGCCGACATTCGCGAGCCGCCCGGATACCATTCTCCGCGGCGTCGGTCTGCGCCGGCAGCCGTCACCGGAGGAGGCGGGGATGCACGGTGAGCACGTCCAGCGCAGCACCATCAGCGCGCCGCCGGTGCAGAACGAACCCAACGGCAGTGCGCCGGATCGACAGTAACGGCCGCGGCCGTCGTGAAACGAAACGACATTCGTCCCGACGAAAGGAAGCCACCGCCGCCGCCAGTGCAAAACGAAGCCAATGGCGCCGGTGCAGAACGAACCCGACACGGCGGTGGCGAATGAAGCCAATCGTCGTCGGATGCAAAACGAAGCCACCGGGCCGGAATCGACCGGAGCCATCGTCGGCGTGAAACGAACCCAAGTCGCGATGATGCAGAACGAAGCCAACCGCGCCGGGTGCAAAACGAACCCAACGCCGGCGGGGTTGGATGCCGAGTCGGCGGTCGTCTAATCTGGAGTGGCGAGGTCGCCGGCGGGTTGTAGCCGTCCGCCGTTCGCCGCGCCTTTTTGCAAAACGAACCCAACGCCGCCCGCTGCGGCGATTCTTGTAACCGGAGTCATGGATGAAGCCCACGCTCGTTCGCCCCGCCCGCCCGGCGCTGCTCGTCTTGATCGCGCTGGCGCTGCTCGCCCCGGCCGCCCACGTCGCCGACGCAGCCCAACCCGCCGCCCCGGCCTCGCCCGCCGCCCCGGCCGCACCCGCCGCCCCCGCCGGTGGCGCCGCACCCGCCGCGACCGCCACGCCCCCCGCGCCGCAGCCGATCGAGTTCGAGGAGGAGACGCTGGACAATGGGCTGCGCGTGATCTACGCGCCGCTGCGGCAGGCGCCGGTCGTGCACGCGCGGGTCATTTATCACGTCGGCTCCAAGGACGAGCGCCCCGACCGCCAGGGGTTCGCCCACCTGTTCGAGCACATGATGTTCCGCGGCTCGGCCCACGTGAAGCCCGAGCAGCACATGCGCCTCGTCGGCACGGTCGGCGGGAACTCCAACGCGTTCACGAGCTTCGACCAGACCGTCTACGTCAACACGGTCCCCAAGGAGCACCTCGACATGGTCCTGTACCTCGAGGCCGACCGCATGGCGAGCTTCAAGGTCGACGAGAACATCTACAAGACCGAGCGCAAGGTCGTCGCCGAGGAGTGGCGCATCCGCCAGAACCGCCCGTACGGCACGCTCTACGAGAACTTCCTGAAAAGCGCGTTCACCGCCCACAGCTACCGCTGGACCCCGATCGGCGTCATGGAGCACCTCCAGGCCGCCGAGGTCGCCGAACTCCAGGACTTCTTCAACACGTACTACCTGCCGAACAACGCGATCCTCGTCATCGCCGGCGACATCGACGTCGCCAAGACCAAGGAAATGGTCCGGCGCTACTTCGGCTGGATCCCGCCGGGCCCGAAGGTGCAGCGCGACATCCCCAAGGAGCCCGAGCAGGCCGAGCCCCGGCGGGTGGAGACGCCCGACCGCGTGCCACTGCCGGCCGTGATGATCGGCTACAAGCTGCCCGATTATCGCAGTGACGATCACTACGCGCTCACGCTGCTCGGCACGATCCTCAGCGGCGGGCGATCGGCCCGGCGGGACCGCGAGCTAGTCTACGGCCCCAGCCCGCTCGCCGTTCAGGTCAGCGCCGGACCGATGCAGCTCGAGGACGCCGGCGTCTTCACCGCCAGCGCGACCGCGATGCAGGGGCGCGACCCCAAGGCGATCGAGCAGTTCCTCGTCGACGCGATCGCGAAGGTGGCCGAATCCGGCGTGAGCGACGACGAGCTGGCGATGGCCAAGACGCAGGCCCGCGTCACGCTGATCAACGGCCGCAAGACCGCCGAAGACCTCGCCGGGCAGCTTGGCGAGGAGGCGCTGTTCGGCCACGACGCCAAGCGCGTCAACGAGATGGCGGCGAAGTTCGACGCCGTCACGGCGGCCGACGTGCAGGCGGTGGCGAAGAAGTACCTCCAGCCGGCCCGGGCGCCGACGCTCCACGTCATGCCCGACCCAACCGGCGCCGAAACCCCCCAAGGCGCGGCCGCCGCGACCGACGCGGGAGCCAAGGCGCGCCGCGCGCCGCGGCCGCCGATCGCGCCGCCGGCGCGCCGCGGCTGCCGCGATCGCCAACGACGCGCCGGTCGCGGCGCGCCCGGTCGAGACGCGCGACGTGAAGTTCCCCGCCGACTGGCCGAAGGCGCCGTCGATGGGCACGGCCAAGGGGGCCGCGGAGTTCGAGAAGGGCACGGAGTCCAAGGCCGGCGCGCGCAGGTGATCGTCATGCCCGACCCGCGCTGCCGCTTGTGAACTTCAGCCTCACGATGCGCGCGGCTCGCACAGCGACCCGGCCGGCAAGGAGGGGCTCGCCTCGCTCACCGGCGACATGGTCCGCCGCGGGGCCGCAGGGATGACGTTCGAGCAGATCAACGCCGACCTCGAAGCGCGGCATCACGATCGAGGTGAGCGACGGCGGCGATTACACCCGCTTGTCCGGTTCGACGACGAGCGACCAGCTGCCCCACGCGATCGAGCGGAGCCGGCAGATCCTGATGCAGCCCGACTTCCCGCCGGAACAGTTCAAGCAGCTCAAGGAGCAGGCGATCAACCAGCTCGCGGCTCAGCCGCGAGGACCCGCGCACGGTGGCGGGCAACGAGTTGTCCGCCGCGGCTCTACGGCGACTCGCCGCTCGGCCGCACGCCGACGCCGGAGAGCGTGTCGGCCATCACGCTCGACGACGTGAAGGCGTTCTACCGCGGGGCGTTCCGCCCGGAGGACGCGATCCTGATCCTCAGCGGCGACGTCACCGAGGCACGGGGGCAGGAATTGGCGTCGAAGCTGCTGGAGGGGTGGAAGACCGACAAGATGCTCCTCCCGCCGCCCGACTACGCGCTTGCCGCCGGCGCCGGCGAAGCGGCGGATCCTCGTGGTCGACCGGCCGGGCGGGAAACAGGCGACGGTGCGCATGGGCGTCCGCGCGTTCGACATCCGCTCGGAGAACAAGTTCCCCGGCTCGGTCGCCAGCCAGATCCTCACGAGCGGCATCGACTCGCGCCTCGGGCGGTACGTGCGGGCGGAGAAGGGCCTCGCCTACGGCGTGCAGGGGGTGTTCCAGCCGGGCCGCCAGGCCGCGCGTTCGTCGCCGCCACCGACACCGCCGTCGAGAGCACCGCCGACGCGGTCGAGGCGATGTGGAAGGTGTTCGGCGACATGCGGCGCGAGGACGTCACGCCCGAGGAGTTGTCCGAGGCGCAGATGCGCGTCGCCGGCAGCATGGTCATGGGCATGCAGACGATCGGCCAGCAGGCCGGCTACCGGGTCGACGCGATCCTGAACGACTACCCGATCGACTACTACGACGAGTACCCCCGGCGCATCGCGCAGGTGACGACGGCGCAGGTGCGCGAGGTGATGAACGAGTACGTGAAGGACGGCGAGATGGCGATCGTCGTCGTCGCGCCCGCCGAGGCGGTGAAGAAGCAGCTCGAGCGGATCGGCGAGGTCGAGGTCGTGCCGATGCCCGCCCAGCGCCCCGGCGCGAAACAGCCGAAGCAGGAGATGCTGAAGAAGAAGGCGGCGTAGGGCGGGGGCGGGCGTCAGGAACGAAAACGTCGAACCTTCAGCACTGCACATTCAGCAGCGGACGAAGAAGACCGACAGTAGTAGATGCCATCGAACCGCGAATCGGTGGCCTCTATACTTCGAGATTGGTCATTCGATTTCGAGTGTTCGGTGTTCCGCAGTCGGTCAGAGCTGCTCGTACCGCTCCACGACGTCGCGCACGAAGCGGCTTTCTAGTTCGATCGGGTCGAGGGCCCGGCGGAGTTCGGCCAGCGCGAACCCGACGCCGGCGATCAGCAGGACGAGGCCGATCACAAAAAGCCCGGCGGCCGCGTAGTTCAGCGGCGGCCACACCGCGCCGAGGCCCAGCAGCAGCGAGCAGAGCGCGAGGCTGGCGATCGTGAGCAGGAGGCAGGCGAGCGTCTTGCGGATGAGCCGCGCGCGGGCGGTCACGTGTCGCGTCTGCACGTCGAGCATGCCGAGCAACTCCTGGCTGCGCACGAGGGCGAGGTCGTCCGGCGGGTCGGCCCGCTGGGCGCGCTTCAGCGCCTCGTGCTCGTGCAGCCGCTCCCGATGGAACGCCCGCAGCCGCGTCACGACGGCCGCCAGCCGGTTGTAGAACGCGAGGCACAGCAGCCCGCAGGCCGAGATCACGATGATCGGCCCAACGCCCGCGACGATGACCTTCGACCAGTCCTGCATAAGTTCCGCGTTCCGAACCAAGAGGTCTACGGCGGCGACGCGGGGCAAGCGGAAGCAATCTTCCCGCGTGCGCCTTTGCGCATTTCGCGACTCCGCACTAGATTCCGCGTTGTTGCGGTCCCTTCGGTGCGTCACCGCCTCGGCGGGGCGTGTCCAACTTTAGCGGTCACGTTCTTGTCGCGCGCCGGTGCCAAACTCGAAGGAGTGGGTCGCGGTTCCCAGTGTGTCCGGCGCTGCTCTTTTCGGACGTCGTCGCGGGTTCAGTGGTTTTCCTCGCGCCCGATTGCCGACAAAGAAGGTTAACACCGCTTGGAGGCCCACCATGAACCCGACGATCACCCGGCAGCAATCGCGTCCCGCCACCCAGGTCCCTGCCCAGCCCATGTTCCGCACGATCGGACGGGCGGGCATGCCCGCGATGAGCCTCACGACGGAGCAGCGGGGGGCGATCGCCGTTCAACCGTCTTCACCGTCGACCGCGCCCGCGGGGTGGACCGGCGCCCGTTGGCACGACGGCGCGGATTGAACGCTCGCGCGTCGCGAAGACGCGAGCGACTCCTCCGCGTCACCATCGAGCTTGCGTCTTCGCGACCGGCACGCCGGCGCGATAACGCGCGCATAGTCGCGTGCGGGCGCCGGTTCTTTCACCCCCCGAGGTACGCCTTGCGCACGTCGGGGTCTTCCAGGAGGTTCGACGCGCGGTCGCTCTTGATGACGCGCCCCGTCTGCAGCACGTAGGCGCGGTGGGCGACGCCGAGGGCCATGTGGGCGTTCTGCTCGACGAGGAAGATCGTCGTGCCCGACGCGTTGATCTCGCGGATGATCTGGAAGATCTTGCGCACGACGAGCGGCGCCAGCCCGAGCGACGGCTCGTCGAGCAGCAGCAGCGTCGGCCGGGCCATCAGTGCCCGCCCGATCGCCAGCATCTGCTGCTCGCCGCCGCTGAGCGTCCCCGCCCGCTGCTCCCGCCGCTCGGCGAGCACGGGGAACAATCCGTAGCACCGCTCCACGTCCTGCCGCACCTGGTCCTTCGACGTCTGCTGGTACGCGCCGAGCAGCAGGTTCTCCCGCACCGACAGGTTCGCGAAGATCTGCCGGCCCTCGGGCACGTGGGAGATGCCGAGGCGGACGATCTCGTGGGGGCGTCTGCCCGTGATCGCCTGCCAGTCGATCTCGTGTTGCAGGACGCCGCCGTCCCGCGTGGCGCGCTGCGCCGACCAGTGAATCTCTCCCCGCGCCGGCTTCAGCAGGCCGCTAATCGCGCGGAGGAGCGTCGTCTTGCCGGCCCCGTTGGCGCCGATGAGCGTGACGATCTCGCCGCGGTCGATCTCGACCGACACGTCCTGCAACGCGCTGATGACGCCGTAGCAGACCTCGAGGTTTTGAACGGTGAGCAGCATCGGTGCGGTCGTCTGCGCGCGGCTCGCGCCGCTCTGCGAGCGGCGGCTAAACGGGGTGGTCGCTAAACGGGTTCTCCGAGGTACGCCTCGATCACCTTCGGGTCGTTCTGGATCTCCGCGGGCGTGCCGGTCGCGATCGTCTCGCCGTGGTCGAGCACCGTGATGCGCTCGCAGATCGTCATCACGAGTTTCATGTCGTGCTCGATGAGCAGGATGCCGACGCCGAAGCGGTCGCGGATGAAGCGGATCAGCGCCATCAGCTCGACCTTCTCCTGCGGGTTCATGCCGGCGGCCGGCTCGTCGAGCAGCAGGATCTTCGGGCCCGTCGCCAGCGCCCGGGCGATCTCGAGGCGGCGCTGGTCGCCGTACGGCAGGTTCTTGGCCAGCAGGTCGGCCTTGGCGTCGAGGCCGAGCGTGCGCAGAAGCTCCATCGCCCGCGCCTCGCCTGCGGCCTGCTCGCGCGAGAACTTCGGCGTGCGGACGATCGTGCTGACGACCCCGTGCTCGGCCGCGTGGTTCAGGCCGACCACGACGTTGTCTCGCACCGTGAGGTTGTGGTCCAGGCGGATGTTCTGGAACGTGCGGGCGACGCCGGCGTGGTTGATCGCGACCGGGTTCGCGCCGTCGAGCCGGCGGTCGCCGAGGCGGATCTCCCCCTCGCTCGGCGCGTAGACGCCGGTGATGAGGTTGAAGCACGTCGTCTTGCCCGCGCCCGTTGGGGCCGATCAACCCGACGAGTTCCCCCTCGCCCAGCGCGAGGCCGAACCCCTGCACGGCCGCGAGGCCCTCCAAGCAGCTTGGAGACGCCCTGGGCGACGAGGCGCGTCATAGGGCGGCGGTCTCCGGCTCGGGCGAGTCCTTCACGGGCGAGACGACCTCGAAGCCCCGCCCCGCGCCGCCGCCGCCGCCGCCGTGCCGCCGCCGCCGCCCGCGGCCACAGTTCGCGGCCGCCGAGCAGGCCTGGGGGCGCGGAGCATCGTGGCGATCAGCAGCACGCTGTAGATCACCATCCGCCACTCCGAGACGCGGAAGCCCTGGCGCGCTAGCCGGCGGGAGCAGGTCGTCGACGTTGCCACCGTCAGGAGCGTGAGCGCGACCGCCGCCAGCACCGCGCGCGGTGATCGACCCGAGCCCGCCGAGCACGACCATCACGACGAACTCGATCGAGCGGACGAGGCCGAACTCCTGCGGCGAGGGCGTGATGAAGCCGGTGTAGTGCGCGTAGAGCACGCCGCCGACGCCGGCGAAGAACGAGCCGACGACGAAGCCCAGGACCTTGTGGTGCGTCGGGTCGACGCCGGTGGCGGCGCGGCGATCTCGTCCTCGCGGACGGCGCGGATCGCGCGGCCCTTGTCGGAGTAGGCGAGGCGGGCGATCACGACGATCGTGACGAACGCGCCGCCCCGTACAGCCAGCCGAAGTCGGTGTAGGCCGGGATGCCGCCGAGACCGAGCGGCCCGCCGAGCGGGTCGGCGTTCTGGATCGCGATGCGGATGATCTCGGCGAAGCCGAGCGTGGCGATCGCGAGGTAATCGCCGCGGAGGCGGAGCGTCGGCAGGCCGACGACGAGCCCCGCCGCCGCCGCGCTGAGTCCGCCGCCGCCGAGCAGCACGACGAAGCAGAGCGGCTCGCGCGCCCCGGCCGGCAGCGCGCCGACGCGGCGGCCGCGGCGTCGGCGCCGCCCCCGACCATCCCGCCGAACAGCGCCGTCAGCAGCCCCACGCCGTGCGTGAACAGCAGGTACGCCGGCGGCCGCTCGTGGCGGCCGGCGGCGGAGACGTCGACGAGGATCCACGCGAACAGCAGCTCCATCAGCACCGCCCCCAGCGACGGTAGCAGCCCCCCCGACTTGCTGGCGAGCACGACGAACGCGATGAGAACCCCCGCGCCGATCCCCGCCGCCGTCAGCAGCGCGACGTAGAACAGCAGCACGGCGGCCGGGTCGCTGAGGTCGCGCGAGTAGGCGACCGACGGGTACCCCGACAGGTACGCGCCCACGGCCATGAAGCCGGCGTGGCCGAGCGAGAACTGCCCGCCGAAGCCGTTGATGAGCTGGAGGCTGACCGCCATCACGATCGCGACGCCGACCTGCATCACGATCTCGTGCACGTCGCCGCCGATGCGGTCGGGCGTGAGGACGAGGCGGCCGAGCAGCACGATCGCGACGATGACGAACGGCACCGGCAGGTTCGCGATCAGCGACCAGAGCCGCGGCGACAGGCCGCCGGCCTCCGACGCCGCGCCGGCGCCGGGGTGGGGCGGGGGCAGGGGGTTGGGGTCAGACTTTCTCAACGACGCTTCTTCCGAACAGCCCGGCGGGCTTCACGAGCAGGATGGCGATGAGGATCACGAACGCGACGCCGTCGCGGTACTGGCTGCCCCCCTCGACGTACCCGACGACCATCACCTCCACGAGGCCGAGCAGGATCCCGCCGGCCACCGCGCCGGGGATGCTGCCGATCCCGCCCAGCACCGCGGCGACGAACGCTTTCAGGCCCGGCGTCAGCCCGCTGAGCGGGTTGATCTGCAGGTACTTCACCGCGTACAGCAGCCCGCCCGCGGCGGCCAGCGCCGAGCCGAGGACGAACGTGAAGCTCACGACGCGGTCGATGTTCACGCCCATGAGCGAGGCGGTGTCGAAGTTGAAGCTGACGGCCCGCAGCGCCAGGCCGATCTTCGTGTAGAGCACGACGTACGTCAGCGCGAGCATCAGGACGAGCGTCAGGCCGATCACGACGACGTCGACGTAGCTGATCA
The DNA here is from genome assembly GCA_030448225.1 of Phycisphaerae bacterium. The sequence continues at coordinate 39,229 of JAUJNJ010000019.1, read as the reverse complement.
CGAGCCCGCCGGGCGTGAACGTGCCGCCGAGCCCTTTCCACACCTCGGGGAACACGCGGTCGGTCGGGCCGAAGACCTGCTGCCCGCCGTACTGGAGCAGCAGCGACACGCCGATCGCCGTGATGAGCGACGTGATGCGCGGCTGGCCGCGGAGCGGGCGGTAGGCGAGGCGCTCGATCGCGAACCCGAGCACGCCGCAGATGACGATCGCGCCGACGAGGAACGCGCCCAGCGCCAGCGGCCCGGTCCACCCCAGCCACGTGGCCAGCAGGAGCGACGACATCGCGCCGACCATGAACACCTCGCCGTGCGCGAAGTTGATCAGCTTCAGGATGCCGTACACCATCGTGTACCCGAGCGCGATCAGCGCGTAGATCGCGCCGACCGACAGCCCGTTGATCAGTTGCTGGAGGAATACCTGCATTCGGGAGTTGCTAGTTGCTGGTTGTCAGTTGCTAGTGAGGCGCGGACTGCCGTACGCGTTGCTTCGTTTCTTGCTAGCAACTAGCAACTGACGACTAGCCACTGCTCCTACTTCTTCGGCTGCACGGACGTGACGTACGTGAACTTGCCGTCCTTCACCTGGACGACGACGATCGGCTTCTGGGCGTTGCGCTGCTCGTCGATCGTGACCGCGCCGGCGACGCCGGGGAAGCCCTTGGTGGCGGCCAGCGCGTCGCGGATGGCCTTGGGGTCGGTGCCGCCGGCGCGGGTGATCGCGTCGGCCATGAGCTTCATCGCGTCGTAGCCGAGGACGGCCATCGCGTCGGGGACCTTGCCGTCGTACTTGACCTTGTACGCCTCGACGAACGCCTTGACCTCCGGGCGGTCCTCGTCGGGCGAGTAGTGGTTCGTGAAGTAATTGCCCTCGATCGCCGAGCCGCCGGACTGCACGAGCACCGGGCTGTCCCACCCGTCGCCGCCGATCATCGGCACCGTCAGGCCCAGCTCGCGCGCCTGGCGGGCGATGAGGCCCGCCTGCGTGTAGTAGCCGGGGACGAACAGCGCCTCGGGGTTGGCGGCCTTGATCTTGGTGAGCTGGCCGCGGAAGTCCTTGTCGCTCTTCTCCTGGTAGCTCTCCTCGGCCACGATCTCGCCGCCGCCGGCCTTGACGGCGGCGGTGATGCTCTGGCGGAGGCCCGCGCTGTAGTCGCTGTCGCTCGCCCAGAGCAGGGCGAAGCGCTTGTGCTTGAGCGTCTCCATCGCGAAGCGGGCCATCGCCTCGCCCTGGAACGGGTCGATGAAGCAGGCGCGGAAGATGTAGTCCCCCTCCTGCGTGACCTTCGCGTTGGTGCTGCCGGGCGAGAGCATCGGGATGCCGGCCTTCTGGGCGATCGGGGCGGCGGCGATCGAGCGGCTGGAGGCGATCTCGCCGAGCAGGGCGACGACCTTGTCGCGCGAGATGAGCTTGTTGACCGCCGCCCGGGCCTCGCCCGACTGCGAGCGGTCGTCCTCGGTGACGAGTTCGACCGGCCGGCCGAGCACGCCGCCGGCCTTGGTGATCTCGTCGAGCGCGAGGCGCGCGCCCTCGTCGGCGCTCGTGCCGAACGTGGCGGTGTCGCCGGTGAGCGACGCGTAGTGGCCGATCACCACCGCGCCGGTCGACGGCGGCGTGGCGGCCGCCGCCGCCGCCCGTCCCGCCGCCCCCGGCCGAGCCGCCGCCGGCGTCGTCGCCCTTGTCGCACCCGGTTACGGCCGCGACGAACCCCAGCAGAATCAGCCTGCAGAACGTGCCCGCGCGCATGAACGATCTCCGGTATCGATTGGAACGGATTGGCTCGGCGCGTGTAGCGGTAGCGGCCGACCGCGGCAAGCGGTGAACCGCAGCCGCGCGCCCACTTAGCGACTTCAAGACCGCCGAGAACGAGGCGAACGGTGGCGGTCGCGACGCGGCGGCAGGACATGAAAGGCAACCGCGGAGGCGGAGACGGAAGCGGAGAAGACTAGGTCGCGGAAAGGGCGAGAACGTTCGCCGCGCGCCCACGTCGCCCGACGCGGCTCGCAAGCGAGCCGGCTAAACGAGAGCACTCCACGTTCCTGCTTTTCGCCTCGGGTGCTGATGTCGTCTCGTCCGACCTCCGCGTCTCCGCGGTTGCAATCTCCCGACCGACCCGACCCGCGGAGTCGCCCGGCGGGCCGGTTCGTGACAATCGCGGGCGGCAGCGGTATCGTCCTGCCGCTGTGAGCCACGAACGGTCCAAGCGTTACGCGGCGGCGGGGGTGATCGGGGCGCTGTTGGCGTCGGCGGGTGCGGCTGGCCGGCCTGCCCGCGGCGGCGCGGGGCGAGGTGCAGCCCCTGCAACTCGTGCAACTCCAGGACCCCGAGGAAAGCATCTACGAAGACGTCGGCCCGCCGCGACCGGAGGAAGGGTTCAACTCCGGCGGCGTGAACTTCGACCTCACGGTGTCCTACCTCACCGACTACGTCTTCCGCGGCGTGGACCAGAGCGAACTCGGCGAGAACGAGGACGCCCCCAACCTCCAGTTCGACGGCTTCTTCAAGTTTGACCTCGGCAAGCTCCCGCACCCGATCGCCGGCGTGTTCGTCAACATCTACGAGGACGACCCGGTCTCGGAGTTCCAGGAGATCCGCCCGTACGTCGGCTTCCAGTGGGAATCCGGCCGCTCACGTTCGCCGGCGGGTACCAGACGTTCATCTTCCCCGAGCGCGAGGCCCTCAACACGAACGAGGTCTACCTCGGCGTCACGCTCGACGACTCGCCGCATCTGGGGCACCGACCAGCCGCTGCTCTCCCCGTACGGCTTCGCCGCCTACGACTACGACCTGTACCACGGCGTGTACGTCGAGGTCGGGCTGAGCCACGAGTTCACGCTCGAGGGCACCGGCATCACGTTCGTCGCCCAGGCCGACCTCGCCTACGTCACCGGCCACCCGTTCTTCGCCGACCCCGAGGCCGCCGACCCGAGCGAGAACGGGTTCCAGCACTACGACGTCGGGCTGACCGGCACCTACTCGCTCAACTCGCTCCTGAACATCCCGCGCCCGCTACGGCCAGTGGAGCCTCAACGGCTACCTCTTCTACACCGACGCCATCGAGAGCGGCCTCCCGCGCCCGACACCCAACTCTGGGGCGGCATGGGCGTGCGATTCCAGTACTGAGAGCGTCTAAAAGTACCGCGGTCAGCAGGTCGTCATCCTGAGCGCGGCGAAGGATCTCCCCGTAGTTCCTGCGGCATCCGCGTGAGATCCTTCGCTCCGCTAGGATGACATCTCTCGCGGACCAGGATTTCCTGAAGCTTTGATCATTTCCCACCTTGTAGCCGCAAGCCCGAAGGGCCGCTTCTTCGTGCGCGTAGAAAACCGTTGAAGGTCAAAAATGAAATGACCAACGGAGACGCCGAGCGCGCGGATCGTCACGCGCCCAGTTGCGGTTGACGTGAATCGTGTTACCGCTGGGCGGCGACTTGTTGCTTGGCGCGGGCCCGGTTCATTTGGCGGCTCCCGCTCGCGGGCGGTGAACTCGTCGGTGGCGACGCGGGCGGACGCCTCGGCGTACTGGGCGCGGGCGGTGTCGGCGTCGATCTCGGCGTCGGGGATCGCGTCGTTCGTCAGCACGGTCAGCTTGTTGTCCTTCACCTGCGCGACGCCGCCGTCGACGAAGAACGCCCGGCTCTGCCCGCCGGGCAGGTCGATCTGCAGGCGGCCGGTGCCGAGCTTCACCAGCAGCGGCGCGTGGTCGGTCAGAATGCCGACGAGCCCGTCGTGGGCCGGCAGGATCGCCTGCGTCAGCGACGCGTCCAGGACCTGCTGCTCGGGCGTCACGATCGTGCATTGGAACGGCATCGGCGGGCTCTCCCCGGGAAACGGACAAGACTCAGGGGCGGGAGTGTAAAAGACGCGGCCGGGGCCGTCAATTTCCCCCGCGCGCCCGGCCGCGTTTCCGTGTTGCCAAACCGGGCACCCGCACTATCATGATGGGGTGTCGATCACCCCGACCCACCCGCGCGAGCCCCGCGAGGTGGTCGGCGTTTTTAGGAGTCGTCGACTTTCACGGACCGGCCCGACGGCAGCGGTATCAACACCCGCGCCGGGCGGCCCGCTCGCGACGGATCGTTCAACCAGCAGACGCGGCATCGCGGCGCGCGCGTCCCGGGAGTGGCCATGCAGATCGTCAGTGCCGACGAAAAGGCGCGATGGAGAAGAAGCGGGAAGAGCTGTTCAAGATGCAGCTCGACGTCCAGGAACGCATCCGCAAGGCGGCGGCCCTCGGCGACCTCTCCGAGAACGCCGAGTACCACTTCGCCAAGGAGGAGAACCGCACGATCCAGCGCGAGCTCGCCGAGCTCGAACTGAAGCTGCGGCACGTGGCGGTCGTCTCCAACGAGCACGTCCCGGAGGACATGGTCTACCTCGGCCACACGGTGAAGCTGCTCGACCTCGACGACGACAGCGAGCAACTCGTCCGCCTCGTCGGCGAGGCCCAGACCCCCGACGCCAACAGCGACGTCCTGCCCGTCAGCGCTACCAGCCCGATGGGCGAGGCCCTGATGAAGGCCCGCGTCGGCGAGACGATCAAGGTGAAGGCCCCGCGGGGGACGATGAAGTTCAAGATCCTGGAAATCATGTAGGGCGTGACGCTCCACCCAATGCAGCAGGCCCGGACGGGATCGTCCGGGCCTAGCTTCGTTATTGCACTCGTCGAATGGCCAGCGCGGAAACGGACGTGCCGGCGCAGTCGAACGGAACGGTGGAGATTCGACAGCGGCTCACGTCCCAGTTCAACGCAATGTTCCGCGGCACGAGCAGGACCACGGTTCCGCAAGGTTGCGATCGTCGTACCGTGGGCGGTTGAGACGTTCGTCCCCAGCTCACCGTTTAGCCGCCGCTCGCGGCGGCGGCATCGTCGCGACGTAAGAGTTCCCGCCACGCTTCAATCCGCGGCTTCAAAAACCCCCGAAGTTCCCGCGGGTCTGCTGGGTGATCCCTCGATGCAGCACGCCGGACGCGCTCTTCGAGCGGCGGTTGAAGGATGCTCGCGCGATCCGCACCGGGTGCGAAAGCCGCCTTGGTCATTTGGACTTGGTCATCTGTTGGTCATTGGGGCTTGGTCATTTGTCGTTCCCCCGCCCGTCCCGCCGCCGCGACTCGCCCGGCGTCACGTCGAGCTTCAGCCGTTCGGTGCGGCGGATGAGCGTCAGCGGGATCGTCACGCCGACGCGGCTCGTCGGTCATGAGGCGGAGCAGGTCGTCGATGCTGGCGATCGGGCGGCCGTCGAGCTCGACGATCACGTCCCCCTCGCGCACGCCGGCCCGCTCGGCGGGGCTGTCGAGGCTCGAGGTTCGTCACGAGCACGCCGGTCTCGACGTCGAGCCGGAAGAACCGCACGACGCGCTGGTGCAGCGGCACGTTCTGCCCGCCGACGCCGAGGAATGCCCGCTTGATGTGCCCGTCGCGGATCAGCCGGGCCGCGACGAACTGCGCGTCTCGGCGGGGATCGCGAAGCAGATGCCCTGCGCCATCGGGATGATCGCGGTGTTCACGCCGATCACCTCGCCCCGGCTGTTGACGAGCGGCCCGCCGGAGTTGCCGGGGTTGAGCGCGCGTCGGTCTGGATGATGTTCTCGATCAGCCGCCCCGGCGTCGACCGGAACGAGCGGGCGAGGTTGCTGACGACGCCCGCCGTCACGGTGTACTGGAACCCGTACGGGCTCCCGATCGCGATCACGAGTTGGCCGACCTGGATCTTCGAACTGTCGCCGAACTGCGAGTGGGGCAGGTTCGACGCGGCGATGTCGATCACGGCCAAGTCGGTCTCCAGGTCGTCGCCGACGAGCTTGGCCGGGAACCGCCGGCCGTCGGCGAGCGTGACCTCGATGGCGCGCACGCCGTGGACGACGTGGCTGTTGGTCAGCACGAAGCCGTCGGGCGTAAAGACGAACCCCGACCCGCTCCCGCCGCCCCCGCCGCCGCCGCCGCCCGGCCCGCGGCCGCCGCGGCCCTGCGGCTGCTGGGGGTGCCCCGGGCCGGCGGCGTGCCGCACCTCGATGTTCACCACCGCCGGGCTCACGCGGCTTCGCCGCCGCCACGACCGCCCGCGAGTAGGCGTCGAGCAGGTCCGCGTCGTCCGCCGCCGCCGCCGCCCCCGCCGACTCGACCGCCGGCGGCGTCGCGACGGCACGCCGGTCCTCGATGTCATTCCCGATGAGTTGCAAAACTCGGTTCATGCGCGAAGGTCCTTCCTGGAACCGCGCGTTCCGCCCGATCTTAGGACCTCGATTTCACATAGTGAAGTACCTGCGGATTGGAGGTATACTTGCAAAATGATACCAGGAGCCGCCAAGACACCGCCCCGCCCCTGCTGCCCGGCCGAGGCGACGATCGAGGTGCTGGGCGGCCGCTGGAAGACGCTCATCCTCTGGCACCTGTTCACCGGCACGAAGCGGCTTCAGCGAACTCCGCCGCGCGATGAACGGCGTCACGCAGAAGATGCTGACCCAGCAACTCCGCGAGCTCGAGGCCGACGGCGTCGTCGCCCGCAAGGTCTACCCGCAGGTCCCGCCGAAGGTGGAATACTCCCTCACGGATCGCGGCCGCAGCCTGGAAGCCCGTGATCGACGCGATGTGCAAGTGGGGGAAGGGGCGGTGAGCCGCGCTCGCCGCCGGCGGGGGTCTCCGCGGTGGGCGCTCAGGGCGTCTGACAGAATGAGGACGAGTTGAACCACGGAGCCACGGAGCCACAGAGAAATCACGGAGAATACCGCGTCTGCTCCGCGTCGCCGTCGCCCCGTGGTTCAGGTTCGCTACGTTTCGTCAGAGGCCCGTAAGCTCCCGTGCGGCACGACGCTAATTCTGCTACCGGGCTTCGCGGTCGATCCCACCAGTCCCCGTTTCGCCGCAGGCCCGAAGGGCCCGCTGTTCGGGAATCGAATAGGCTCTGAGCGCCTCAAAAAGTAGTGGTTTGCGGGGGCGTGTCATCCTGAGCGGAGCGAATCATCTCACGCGGTTCTCGCGAAGACCGCGAGAGATCATTAGCTCCGCTCAGCATGACAACCACTGACCGCGAGTACTCGTTAGACACTCCAAGCTGGCCCGGCGCGAGCGGGCCGGCATCTTCACAACATCACTTCGCCGGCGCCGTCTTCACCGTTCCGAGAATCTTGTCGAACATCTGGTCGTACAGGTCACGCTCCTTTGGCGGCTGGTTGTGGACCGTCATCGTGAGCAGGACCGAATCGGTCGGCGACACCTCAACGATCGCCCACCGCGTCCAGATCTCCTGCTTCCCGGCGACCGCGCCGGGCGCGAGTTGCTGGAGGCGAGGCATCTTCACGAGGTTGCTCGTCGAGCGCGGCGGCACCGCCTTCGGGTCGCGGCGGAACGCGATCTCGCCGCTGCCCGTCTTCTGCCGCAGCGCGTCCCGAAAACGCCCGACGAGCGTCTCGTGATCGACCGCGGCGTCCACCGGGAGGAGCGAGACGTTCAGGAAGAAGTCCTGGCTGCCGCGCAGGTCGTTGTAGGCCCCGAGGTGCACCTCGGTCTTCGCGTCGTTCACCGGGTAGGGTCGCATCGTGGCCGGCACGTCGAGCGTGATCCGGCCGCCGCAGAGCGGGACCGCGCCGCCGCGGAACGACAGGTCCGCCGACGGCGCGACGATCGGCACCCACTTCCACGACTTGCGCAGCGCCTCGACCGCCGGGCCGACGTCCGCGCCCGGCTCGGCCAGCCCGCTGACGACGTAGAGGTATCCGCCACGCACTGTGGCGACGGCCTCGACGGGGCGGAGGTTCCCGCCGCGGTCGGCGCCCGCGCCCGCGGGCCCGCGGACGCGGAGCGCGTCGTCGCCGCCGAGCGTCGTCCCGCGATCCTCGACCGTGCCGCCGATGGATCGCGCCAACGTCGCGACCGCGTCGCGCGTCGTCCCTTTCACCGGCTGAACCTCGGCCATCACGATCGCGTTGAACCCGCCGTTCCTGACGTCCACCACCGCCCAACGTGCGATGTCCCCCGCGGAACCTTCCGGGATGCGTTGCAGCCCGCGCGGCGCCTCCAGCGCCACCCCGAACGTCGGGAACTCGATGGCCCCGGTCGCGGCCGGGCCGGGTGGCGGGAGGCCGCCTCTTCGGCGGTGCCGTTGGTTCCGCGGCGCGGGCGGCGACGCGGCAGGTGGCGCAGGCGGCGATCAGGACGAACACACGAAGAAGCGTCGCGTTCATCGGTTCCCCTTTACCGTTTGTGGCGCCCGATCTACTGCGGCGGCTTCACGTCCTTGCCTTGCAGCAGGTACTGCCAGATCGCTTCGTACTGCTTCGGCGCGTCGCCGTCGAGCACGTCCTTCAGGGCGGTCTTGCCCTCGTAGTCGCTGAACTGCGGCATCTTCGTGCCGGGGTCGACGCGGAGCGGGTTCCACATCCAGCGGTGGTAGTACTCCTTGCGCAGCCGCTCGGTGACGTGGGCGAAGTCGATCGCCGGCGCCTCGAACGGCGCCAGCGGCGGGCGGCCGGCGACGCTGTGGCACTGCACGCAGGAGAAGCCGCCGGCCTGGCCGACGAGGCGCTGGCCGATCGGGATCGACGCCGCGTCCGGCGCGGCGCGCTCCCCGCCGACGGGCGCGAAGCCGTGCTCGGAGGCGAAGCCGTGGGCGAAGCCCGCGGCGCGGGCGGGGAAGGCGGGCATGCGGGCGCGGAGGTAGGGGCGCGGCTTGTACGGGATCTTGCCGGCGACGAACGCCGCCGCCCAGTCGGGGCGCAGCTTCTCGCCGGCCCAGGTCAGGATCGGCACGGCCCGCTGGTCGGGCGCGAGGTATTCCGTCGTGCCCTCGGCGGCCGCGTGGGCGCGCCCTCGTCGCCGATGAAGGCCTTGTAGAGCGCCTGCGTCTCGTCGCCGAACGTCGTGGTGAGCGCCGGGCGCGTCGGCGTCGCGCGCCGTGGCGCGCGGCCAGCGCCATCATGGCGAACTGCCGGGCGGAGAACTCGGCGGCGTCGCGGGCGAGGGACGTGCGGTCGGTCGCGGCGAAGGCGAGCAGCGCGGTGGCGTTGCTCGTCGAGCGCGAACTGCGGTGCGGTCTTGTGACCCGCCGGGTTGGGCGACATGCAGCCGCGCGTCCAGCCGTCGACCCCTATGGCGGCCAGCGGCGGGGCGGCCAACGTGGAGGCGGGGTCTGCGCCCGCGTGGCAGTTGAGGCAGCCGGACGACTGCACGAGCTTTCGCCCGTTCGCCGCGTCACCGGCCGGTGCGTCGGGCGGCAGCGCGATCGGGTTCGGCTTGAACGACGCGAGGTACGCCGCCAGCGCGCCGCCTCGGCCTCGCTCAGCTTGAAGTTGGGCATCGGCGTCCACGCGTAATGCGCTCGAGGCTTCAACAGGTACTGCCGCAGGCCCTGCGGCGTGTACTTCGACGCCACGTGCCGCAACGGCACCCGGCCCGCGTCGGCGTCCGCCTTGGCGTCGGGCGCACGTGGCACGTGGCGCGGGAGTCCGGCGTAGAGCGCGCCCGCCGGCGCGCACCGGTCTTCTCGTCGGCGGGCGGCTCGGGGGCGGCGGGGGGCGCGGCGGCGAGGCCCGCGAGGTAGGCGGCCACGTCGGCGGCGCGGGGGTCGATCTTGCCGGCCTCGCCGCCGTGGAACACGCGCGCATATGGGCGTCGAGGCGGGCGCGCTTGGGGTCGTTGATCCATGCGACGAGCCAGTCGCGGTACAGCCGGGCGGCGGTGTCCTTCAGCGACGGCGCGTCCATCGCCAGTTCCGGCATGAAGTCCACCTTCGCGACCGGCGGCGTTCGCGACCGGCGACGTTCGCGGCCGGCGCGGCCACTGCGGCCGGCGCGGCACTTCGGCGTCGTGGCACTTCGCGCGCAGTTCCGCGAACGTGAACCGGCCGTCTCGCACGCGGTTGCCCGCGGCGGCGGGCTGGGCGGCGGCGTTGTGGGAGAACGCCGGCGGCGGCACCCGCTCGGTGCGGACGGTCTTCTGTTCCCAGTACACCCGCACGAACGCGTCGCCGTCGGCGGGCTTTCGTAGACGACGGTGATCGGATTCGCCCTTCTTCAGGCGGGCCGACTCGCCGACGGTCTTGGCGAAATCATCCCCCTCAACCTTCAACACCTCCTTGCCGCCGATCGTCACCGTCACCTTCCCGCGCCCTCGGCGCGGGAAGGCGAAAACGCTCGCGGAGCTTGAGGTTCAGCAGCCCGTCCACGTCGCGCTGGAACCGGCCCGCCGGGACGAACGACGACGCCGGCTGACCCTGCGGCACGTGCAGGGCGAGCAGGCGGACGGAGCGCGTGTCGGCCTTGCGCCCGATCGGTTGGCCGGCGGCGTCGAGACCCTGGACCGTCAGCGCCGAGGCCGGGCACGATCGTCGGCGGCGGCTCGGGCAGTGCGGGTACCTGCGGAAACTCCGCGGCGGCCGGCGCGCGATCGGCGGCGAACGTGCTCGTCAGGACGCAGACGCCGAACACGCCGCGGGCGACGAGGGCGAGGATCGATCGAAACGTCAGAAACGGGCGGCGGTGGATCGGGGCATTCGAAAAACCTCCAGTCCGCAAAGTCGGCGGCACCCACGGGGGTGCCGCCTGCTCATATTCGATGGAAGCGGGCGGGGGTGGTGCCCGCGCTGGGACGGCTTCACCATCGCCTGCCGCGCGGCACCTCCCGCCTGTGTCATCCTGAGCGACGCAGGAATCTCTCGTCCCTCTGCCGGGAACGTGAGATCCCTTCGCTACGCTCAAGATGACGGGCGGCTATCGCTCCGTCACGCGGACTGACGACTCGCGCCCCTCCCTCTTCCCAGTACGCTGTGGAGAGGGCGGGGATGAAGGATGAAGTCTGTCCCCGACGTACCGGCGTCCCATGCGGCGGCGGACGCCATCCTTACGTTCCGCCCTCTCCCCTGCCCTCTCCCCGGAGTACCGGGAAGAGGGTGAGGGTAATCGTCAAGTCACGTGTTACGGACCAATTTCGTTCAAACCGTTAAACGCTCCTACTTCTTCACTTCGCCCGCCGGCTTGTCCTTCGAGACGACGAGCTTCCCGCCGCCGCCGGGCGGCGACCACCGTGAGGATGATCCGGTCGGTCATCTCCTCGCCGTCGGCGGTGTCGAGCAGGTAGTTCACGCTGCATCTGCATGCACGGGACCATCGGCTCGGCGAGTTCGAGGAAGACGGTCTTCCCGTCGGCGGCGAGTTTGGCGGCTCTTGACCTCGACGGCGTCGTGGCCCTGCTGGTCCGGGTTCTTCGGCGAAAGTCGGACGAGCCGTAGCCGCTGGTCCAGCGGTAGTTCCACCGCTCGACGCCGTAGCTGCCGGGGTCGTTGGCGGTCTCCGGGTCGAGCGGCTGGGGGTGAAGGTGATCTCCAGGCCGTTGGGTTTGACGTGCAGTTCCTCGGGCATTCGGACGGGCTTGCCGGTGTAGCGGACGCGGCACGGAAGCAGGCGTCCTTCGCGGCGGCTGGTCTGCCAGCCGCGCGGCCGCAGAGGTAGAGTTGGCCGTCGGCGGGGCTGAAGCTTGCGCCCCGCATGATGCCGGACTCGAACTTCAGCGGGAACGCCACGACGCCGCCCTGCACTTCGCCCTCGACCTCCTCCTTCATCACCTTGAACAGCCGGCACTGGCCGTACGAGAGGTGGAGCAGGTCGCCGCCGAACGGGCCCCACTTGTCGCCGGGCGGCACCCGCACCTGCGCGCCCGAGGAGTTGTCCCCGAGTGGGGGATCAGCAGAGCGGGTTCTCGGTGACGGCCGGCGGCGTGTCGCTGGGCGAGGTCGACGACGCCGTAGAACCCGCCGGGCTTGATCCAGTTGAGGCGGCACTGCGGGGTCCAGGTGCCCTGGTTGTCGCCGCTGGTGAGCTGGCCGTCCGGGCCGACGCCCATCCCGTTGGGCGCGCGGAAGCCGGTGGCGACGGTCGAGAGCGTCGAACCGTCCTTCGAGAGCTTCATCAGCGCGCACGTGGTGCGGCACGAGCTTACTGAAGCCGCCGCCGCCCGGGTTCACCGGGCCGCCCTTGATGAAGTAGAAGTCGCCGGCCGGGTCGGTGTGGAGGTCGAAGCTGAACTCGTGGAAGCCGGGCGTGATCGTGACGTCGTTGTTGAGGTTCTCGTAGAAGTCGGCCTCGCCATCGGCGTTGAGGTCGATGCAGGCGCGTGATCGTCGCGGCCGTGCACGTGGACGACGCCGTCGACGATCTTCAACCCCAGCGGCTGGAACAAACCGGTGGCGAATCGCCGCCACGTGAGCTTGTCGAGCTTCTCGTCGATGCCGCTGACGACCCAGACGTCGCCGCTCCACGTGGAGAGGGCGGCGGACTTGCCGTCGGGGAAGAAGTCGAAGCCGCCGAAACGGATCCACGCGTCGTACGGGTTCTTCTCCGGGACGGGGATCGTGTCGACGACGTACGCGCCCGCCGCGCGCGCGCCTTCGGGCGACATTGGGGTCCTGGTCGCCGAGGACGCCCTTCACCTCGATCGTGCGGGTAACGCGGGGCCGCCCCTCGTCGAGGGCGTCGAAGTCCACCGGTTCGCGCGGGCGGTCAGCGCTGGCGGAACGCGGGGCGGCGGCCTTGTCGCCGCCCCAGAGGGACGAGCGTGAACGTGAGGGGCTGGTCGTGCGGCGGGAGCGTCAGGTGGATCCGCGGGCGGTTGCCGGCGCGTCCGATCTCCACGCCGCCCCATCTGGGCCGCCGACCAAGCCGGCGGCCACGTTCGTCTCGCCGCTGGTGAGGATTGCGACGTTCGGGCCCGCCGGCCTTGGGCCACTGGAAGTCGGCCGGCTTCACCTCGTCGGGCCCGCCACCTTCCCGTCGCCGCCGTCGGTCTCGGCGACGAGCATCGTCATCGGCTGCTTCGAGGGCGCGACGTGGAACGTGCGGGTGAAGATCTGCTGCTCGCCGGCCGCCTCGACGCCGGGCGTCTCGAGCACGTCGACGCCGCCGACCGTGTAGGCGAAGACGACGCGGTCGCCGTGGGCGTAGAGGCCGCGGTAGCGTAGCCAGTCTTTGGGGAGGGGCCGAAGTTCGGGGCGGGGGTCGGTGAAGTCGGTCGTGCCGGGCTTGGCCCAGCCGGGGCCCTGGCCGGTGCCGAACTTCACGTCGCCGCCGACCTCCGGGTTCGGGCCGTGGCTGCCGTCGAACGCGACGCCCTTGAGCGCGAAGGAACTCGCCCGTCCAGCCCGCGGCGCGACGCGCCAGGCTGCGTATCGAACAGCACGCCGCCCTTCGCCTCGCCCTTGGCGCCGAGCTTCACGGCGACGCCCTTCAGGGTGACGTTGTCGCTCGGCGACGGCGCGCCGCTCGTGTGGGCGAGGAACGGGCCGGAGTCCATTTTCCCCCACGGGGAGTTCAGGTCAGGCTTGCCGACCGCGGTCACCTTGAAGTTGGCCCACGCCTACGCGTCGTACGCCACGTTCGCCGCGCCCTTCGCGTGGAACAGCACCGACGCCGGCAGCACCTCTCTCGGCCCGCCCGGCGGCTGCCAAAAGATCACGCACGACGCGCCGCCGGTGCCCTGTTGGTAGTCGACGCGGATCGGGTGGTCGCCCGCCGCGAGGTCGACCGTGCCCGACTTCTCCGAGCGCGGGTGGGTGCCCCAGTGGTCGACGACGACCTTGTCGCCGATCGTGACGCGCGAGCCGTCGTCCGACGCGGCGAAGAACGTGTGCGTGCCCGGCTTTTCGATTCGCAGCACGCCGGTCCAGCGGACGACGAAGTTCTCGTTGAGCTTGCTGTCGGCGAAATTGCTCGTCCGCTCCTCGAAGTCGAGCCGCTCGTCGACGCGGACGTAGAACGGCTCGGCCCCCTCGGCGATCTCGGTGCCGCCGGCGAAGTACTCGCCGACGAGGCCGGGTTCGCTGGCGGGTTCGGCGCCGCGCGATGCGGCGGGCTGAACCCACAGGCTGAGAGCGATGAGGGCGGTGAGGGCGTGTGTTCGCATCGTTAACTCGTTCTGCAGTACGGGGACCTTGCGCCGCCCGGCACACCGGGCGGTGACGCCCCGTTAGTAGTCGCCCGGCCGCCCGTCCGTTGCCCGGTGCTGAAGGGTTCTTGGGGCGGCGGGGCCGCGCATTGCCGCACTATTTCTGCGCGAATACGACGTGGTCCGGATTTGCCGATCCGATAACATACGTCGGCGTAGGGTAACTTGAGCCGACAGCCGCGCGCCTTCGGGCGGGCGGATCGGCCGCGGCAGGCGGGGCCATCCGTTGGCGCGCCGGACGGTATCGACCTGCCGGCGACCTTGCGAACCGAACCCTTCCTTTAATCTGACACCCACACGCCTGTCCCGGTGTCCGCCACCGATCTTGACGCGCACGTACTGCAGGGCCCAGGAGAGAGATGAAAATGCACGCCTCTGATTTCCCGCGCCGATGTTCTTCCCGTCGTGCCGCGCTTGCTGCCGTTGTCGCTGCCTCGCTCGTGTGGGGCGCCGGGGCCGTCACGCCCGCGTGGGGGGAGACTTACAACTGGACCGGCACCGGCACCGGCACCGTCGAGGTTCCCTTTAACGGGCTGTTTGACGAGGCGACCGAACTCGTCTGGGACACCAGCGGCGCGGGCGACCCGGAGCTGTCGGAGCCGTTCACCGCGGCCGACCCGGTCTCGTCGACCGACCGCGTGCTCACGTTCCGCCAGCCCGCGACCGGAACGGCCGGCGCGACCTCCTACACCGCGACGAACAACATCGCCGGCCTGAACGTCCACCGCATGACGTTCGACGTACCCAGCGCCAACGCGATCACGATCGCGCAGCCGGCGTCCACCGGCACGCCGTCGATCGTGATGGTGCCCGACGGCACGACGCAGCCGTCGATCTCCTTCAACGGCGCCGGAAGCGGGAACGTGAACATTCAGACGAACATCACCCTCAACGGCGGAACCACGCTTACGTTCACGGGCAACGGCGGCGGGGTGCTGTTCGTGCAGAACTCGACCGGCGCGACGAGCGGCGCGGGCGGCGTTACCGTCGCCACCAACAATGCGACGCCGATCCCTGCCGGGGGCGGCACCACCGTCGCCTTCGGTGGCAACAACACCTATACCGGCGACTTCACGCTCACCAGCGGCGAGGTCGTCCCGCTGGCCAGTTCCACCGCCACCGTCGGCCCGTTCGGCCGCGGCACGGTCAACCTCAACGGCGGCGTCGTCCGCGCGCCGCAGGGCGCCGGGCGCTCGGTCGGGAACGCCGTCCGCATCGGCGGCGACGTCACGTTCGGCACCACCGACAGCGTCCACGCGGTCACCTTCACCGGCGCCACGACGATCGTGGGCGCCACCCGCACGATCACCGCGCAGGGGATCGCGCCGATCGGCGCGATCTTCACCGCCCCGATCGGCGACGCGGGCGCCGGGTTCGGGCTGGTGAAGAACGGCGATCAAGGGATCCGGTTCCAGGGCAACAACACGTATACCGGGCCCACCACGGTCAACCAGGGCCGGCTACTCATCGACGGCACGACCGCCGGCCAAGGCACGTACACCGTCAACCGCGTCAATAACGTGACGGGCGTGCTCGGCGGCGGCGGCAGCATCGGGCTGGCGCCGACGGCGCAGGTGGTCGTCAACTCCGGCGGCGCGATCAATCCCGGCGGCGCGATCGGCACCACCGCAAATCGGGCCGTCGTCGGCACCGCCGCCCCCGGCGGCGCCGACACGTTCACCGCCGACTTCGCACCCGGTGGGATCTTCGTCAGCGAGATCAATTCCGCCACCCCGGACACGGGTTATGATCAGCTGCTCATCAACGGCAACATCGACGTCACCGGCGGCACCTACACGCCCGACATCCGATACAATGCCCCGGTCGGCTCGACGTATTACGTGATCGTCAACGACGGCGTCGACCCGATCAGCGGCGAGTTCGCCAACGCGCCCGAAGGGGGCACGGTCAGCCCGACGTTCGGCGGCCAGACGTTCGAGCTGGAAGTGACCTACGACGCCAACGCCGAGGCCGCCTCGTTCTCCGGCGGCAACGACATGGCGGTGCGGGTCGTGAGCGTCGTGCCCGAGCCCGCCTCGCTCGGCATCCTCGCCATGGGACTAGGGCTGCTCGCGCGGCGCCGCCGGGTCGCTCGATAACGTCGGCACCCACTTCACACTCCAAGACGCACGACGGCCGCGGGAGAGGTTTCGAATGAAACCTGTCCCGCGGCCGGTTCTTGCGCCACGCGTTCGCGTTCGAGCTACGCGAGGTCGTCGTCGCCCGCCGCGTCGCCCGCCATGGCCAGCTCGGTCGCCGACGCGTCGGCGTCGTCCGGCGTCGCGCCCGCGGCCTCGTCCTTGAACAGGGGCTGCTGCTGGGCCTGGGCCTGCTTCTTCTTCATCCGCTTCGTGCCGAGGCCGCAGAGTTGGACGGAGCCGAAGCCGAGCAGGTGATCGAGGTCGTTCACGAGGTCGTTCGTCGGCCGCACGAACCGCTCCTTGTTCAGCCGCATCACCACGCGGCTTGCGCCGCGCGCAGGTGCAGGTAGACCTCGGTGTTCCCCTTGTGCCGCTTCGCGCCCTCGTCGAGTTGCTTGCACACCTCGCCGGAGTGGCGGTTCGGGTCGAGCGTGATCGCGACGGCGGTCGTCAGCCGCGCCCTGCCGCCTCGGACATCGGGATCACCTCGTTGACCAGGAGGCTCGGCGTCTCGCGCTTGCGGTCGACCTTGCCGCGGACGAACAGGATGTTCTCGGTCGACAGCGCGCCGGGGTACTTGTCGTTGATATGCGCGAACGCCTCGGCGAAGACCATGCCCTCGATCTTCCCCTCCAGGTCCTCCATCTCGATGATCGCCCACCGCTGGCCCGCGCTGCGGCCGCTCTTGGCGACCTTGCTGCGGACGGCCGAGAGCATGCACCCCAGCGTGACCTCCGTCCCCTCCGAGCAGTTCATCGCCTCCTTCGTCGACGCGGTCGAGAAGTGCTCGATGGCGGCGGCGTGCTCGGTGAGCGGGTGGCTGGTGATGTAGAAGCCGAGCAGGTCCTTCTCGAACTTCAGCAACTCGGCGTCGGCGAACTCCTCGACGTCCGGCAGCGCGCTGCCCATCGTGCTGGCCACGCTCGGGGCGGCGGCCTGCGCGCTGGCGGCGGCGAACATGTTGAGCTGGCCGGACCGCTTGTCGTGCTGCGACTGCTGGCCCATCTCGACGGCCTTGTCGAGCACCTGGAGCAGCGCCGCCCGCCGGCCGAACGACGCGAACGCGCCGCACTTGATGAGCGCCTCGATCGTCCCCTTCGTGATCGTGCGCAGGTCGACGCGCTCGCAGAAGTCGTACAGGCTGGCGAACGCGCCCCTCGCGTCGCGCTCGTCCATGATCGCCTCGACCGCCTTCTCGCCCACGCCGCGCACGGCGGCCAGGCCGAAGCGGATCACGCCGACCTTCGGCGCGGGCTGCTGCTGCTTGCCCTTAGCGGGCTTTTTCTTCTTCGTGCCGGCCGGCTCCAGCTCGGCGGGGTCGACGTAGCTCGGCGTGAAGTCCATGTCGGAGATGTTCACGTCGGGCGGCAGCACCTTGATGCCGCGGGTGCCGCCCGGCAGCGGGATGCGCTGGCACTCGTCGAAGTACTCGGCCATCTTCGTCGAGTCGCCCATTTCGAACGTGAGCAGGGCGGCCATGTACTCGACCGGGTGGTACGTCTTCATGTACGCGGTCTGAAACGCGACGATCGCGTAGCGGGTGCTGTGGCTCTTGTTGAAGCCGTAGCCGCCGAACTTCAGGATGTGCTCGAAGATCTCGTCCGCCTGCTCCTTGCTCACGCCCTGCGCGAGGCACCCCTTGATGAACTCCGGGCGGAACTTGGCGATCACGTCGGACATCTTCTTGCTGATCGCCTTGATCAGCTTGTACGCGGCCGACAGCTCGATGCCGCCAAGGCCGTTGAAGATCTGCATGACCTGTTCCTGGTAAACCATAATTCCGTAGGTTTCGGCCAGGATGTTGTCCATCACCGCGTGCACGCTCGGCGTCTTCTCCGTCCCGTGCTTGCGGCCGCAGTAGGTGGGGATCAGCTCCATCGGGCCGGGGCGGTAGAGCGCGTTGGCGGCGATGAGGTCCTCGACGCGGTCGGGCCGCATCTTCATCAGCAGGTCCTGCATGCCGCCGGACTCGAACTGGAAGATGCCGCGCGTCTCGCCGCGGCAGAACAGCCCGAGCACCGTGTTGTCGGCGAGGTCGACCTTCTCGATGTCGATGCGGCCGTTCTCGTCGAGCGGGGCGGGGGGCTGCGTGGGGGCCCACTGCATCGGGCGGTGGGGGCGGGTCTGTAGCTCGAGGTCGAGCGAGCGGACGAGCGTCGAGAGCGTGCGCAGGCCGAGGAAGTCCATCTTCAGCAGGCCGCACTTCTCGCTGATCGGTCCCTCGAACTGCGTCAGGACGTTGTCGTCCTTGTCCTTGCAGAGCGGGATGACCGTGTCGAGCGGCTGGTCGGCGATGATCACGCCCGCCGCGTGCACGCCGGCGTTGCGGCAGAGGCCCTCGAGCTTCAGCGCCAGGTCGATCACCTGCTTCGCCTGCGGGTTGGACCCGTACATCTCGGCCAGGTCCGGCACGCGGGCGATCGCGTCCTTCAGCTTGATGCCCGGCGGCACGGTGGGGATCAGCTTCGTCAGCCGGTCGATGTCCGCCAGCGGCACGCCCAGCACGCGGCCGACGTCCTTGCAGGCGGCCTTGGCGGCGAGCGTGCCGAACGTGATGATCTGCGCGACGTGCCCGTACTTGTTGCGCACGTAGTCGATCACCTTGCCGCGGCCGTCCTGGCAGATGTCGATGTCGATATCGGGCATCTCGTTACGGCTGGGGTCCATGAACCGCTCGAACAGCAGCCCGTACTTGATCGGGTCGACGTTGCAGAGCCCCAGCAGGTAGCCCACCATCGTGCCGACGCCCGAACCCCTGGCGCCGACGGGGATGCCGTTGTCGCGCGCGTAGTTGCAGAAGTCCCAGACGATCAGGAAGTAGGAGCAGAAGTTCTTTCCGATGATGACGCTCAGTTCCTTCTCCAGCCGGTCGCGCACGGCCTGGTCGACGTCGGCGGTGCCGTAGCGCCAGACGAGGCCGTCGTCGCAAAGTTGGCGGAGGTACAGCTCGTCGTCGGCCTTCGTCGGCGAGGCGATCGCGGCGTCGACGCCGGCCTGGCGATCGGCCGCGGTGGCGGCGCTGGAGTCGGCGTCGGCGGCGGGAGGCGGGGCCGCCGGGTCGAAGCGCAGGACGAAGTCGTCGCGGAGCTTTTCCTTCGGCACGCGGTAGACCGGCGCGTAGCGCTTGGAAAAATCGAGCGACACGTCGCACATCGCGGCGATGCGGGCGGTGTTGTCGATCGCCTCGTGGAAGTTGCCGACGGCCTCGTGCATCTCGGCGGGGCTTTTAAGGTACAGCTCGGTCGGGTACTTCAGCCGGTTCTCGTCGCTTACGAGGCGGCCCATGCTGATGCAGCACAGCACGTCGTGGGCAAAGTGGTCGTCCTTGTTGAGGAAGTGGACGTCGTTGGTGGCGACGAGCCCGGCCCCCAGCTTCTTCGCGAGATCGGCCAGCTCGGGGTTGACCTGGTCCTGCTCCTTGACGTGCTTCTGGACCTCGATGTAGAAGCGATCGGGCCCGAAGATGTCGAGGTACGTCTCGGCCGCCGCCCGCGCGTGCTTCATGTCGCGCTTGAGGAACGCCGAGGCGACCTCGCCGCCGAGGCAGGCGCTGGTGCCGATCAGGCCCTTGCTGTACTCGCGCAGGATCTCCTTGTCGATCCGCGGCTTGTAGTAAAAGCCCTCGCGGTAGGCCATCGATGACAGCTTGATGAGGTTCTTGTAGCCGTCCAGGTCCTTGGCCAGCAGGAGCAGGTGGTACGACGTCTCGCCCGGGGCGCCCGAGCGGTCGCGGCGGTCGCCGGGGGCGATGTACGCCTCCATGCCCAGGATCGGCTTGACGCCCTCCTTCCTGCACTCGTTGAAGAACTCGACGACGCCGAACATGCACCCGTGGTCGGTTATGGCGAGGCTGTCCATCCCCAGCGCCTTGGTCCGCTTCACGAGGTCGGAGACGCGGCAGGCGCCGTCGAGCAGCGAGTAATGCGTGTGAACGTGCAGGTGCGTGAACGGCATAGCCTCATTTACAAGGAAGGCCCGACCCGAACAAGATGCGAATCGCCGACTGACAGGTTCTGCACCGGCAACGCACGAAGTCGTGGGGTGTAACTCGTGTTCTTGGCGGTCGACGTGTGATGTCATCCCGATGGGAGCCTTGGCGACCGGAGGGATCTCGGGACGGAGAACACGTGCTCCATCCCGGGATCCCTCCGTCGCTGTCGCTCCATCGGGATGACAACGGCGCCAGGTCGCCAAGATCACGCGCTACACCCGGCGGACGTGGGCGGCGCGCAGGGCCTTTCAATTCTCCCGTGACACGGGCGTGCCCCCCGTGCGTTGTGCACGGAGGGTCTCCGGAAACGCCCCCGTACTGACGTCCTAGACCACCGGGCACCGGCGGGCCCCCCCGGTAACGACCAAGCTGCCGCGGTGGCGGACCCAAGCACTNTGCACTCGTTGTAGAACTCGATGACGCCGAACATGCACCCGTGGTCGGTGATGGCGACGCTCTCCATCCCCAGCGCCTTGGCGCGCTTGACGATGTCGCCGACGCGGCAGGCGCCGTCGAGCAGCGAGTAGTGCGTGTGGACGTGCAGGTGGACGAAGGAGGGGACTGTGGACATCGACGACTTCCCTGGCCGAGGTTTACGAGTGGGGCGCGGTGCGCGATTCGCCGCGCGCGTGGTTCGACCCGTCGCGCGCGTGCTCGATCGCGTCCCGCCGCACCTGGTTTTCGTCCGTGAAAACGCTCGGCCGCCGGCATTCGACTCATTCCCCGAGTCGTCCCGTCCGGCGGCTTGCCCGAGGCGCGTTATAGCGTAATCGGCGAGGCCGAACAATCTCCGAAAGTCGATCGCGCCAACGGCCGCCGAATTTTTGCCCGGCCGGGCGATTTCCACGGCGGTAAGTCTGCGTTATGTAGGCACCTAACGCGCGGGCGAGCCCGCCCGGCGCGGCGACCGCCGACGGCGGCGCCGCCGCCGGAGGGCGACGACGACGACGTTCACCGTTGTGCGAGGAAGATCACGCGGGCCGGCGGAGGGATCGGATCATGACGCTCGACCTGTCGCCCGGCAGTCTGATCGCCGCCGCCGCCCACGACCTCCCGCTCATCAAGACGATCGCCGCCGCCTTCACGGCCGCGTGGGTGATGGGGCTGATCACCCAGCGCCTGCGGCTCTCGCCGATCGTCGGGTACCTGCTCGGCGGCATCCTGATCGGGCGGCACACGCCCGGCTTCGTGGCCGACGAGGCGCTGGCGGCCCAGCTCGCGGAGCTCGGCGTGATCCTCCTGATGTTCGGCGTCGGGCTGCACTTCCACCTCGGCGACCTGCTCAAGGTGCGCAACGTCGCCATCCCCGGCGCGATCGGGCAGAGCCTCGTGGCGACGCTGCTGGGCGTGGCGGTGGCGATCGCGTTCGGCATGCCGGTGAAGTCGGGGCTCGTGCTCGGCATGGCGATGGCGGTCGCCAGCACGGTCGTGCTGATCCGCGTGCTGACCGACAACCACGTCCTGGACACGCCCGCCGGACACGTCGCCGTCGGGTGGCTGATCGTCGAGGACGTGCTGACCGTGATCGTGCTGGTCCTGATCCCCGCCATGGGCACGCCCGCCGGCGACGCGGCCGCCGGCGGGGCGACGGGCGGGGCGGGGCAGGGGGTGCTGCTCACGCTGCTGGTCGCGCTGCTGAAACTGGCGGCCCTCGTCGCGCTCCTGCTGCTGGCGGGGTCGCGGGTCATCCCGTGGATCATGGTGCGCGTCGCCCGACTGCGGTCGCGGGAACTGTTCACGCTGACCGTGCTCGTGATGGCGATCGCGATCGCGACCGGCTCGTTCTACGTGTTCGGCGCGTCGATGGCGCTCGGCGCGTTTTTGGCCGGCATGGTCGTGGGGCAGTCGCCGGTCTCGCAGCAGGCGGCCGCCGACGCGCTGCCGCTGCGCGACGCGTTCGCGGTGCTGTTCTTCTCGTCGGTCGGGATGCTGTTCGACCCGAAGTTCGTCCTCGAGCACCCGGGCCTGCTGCTGGCCGGCCTCGGCATCGTCATGGTGGGCAAGCCGCTGGCGGCGCTGGCGATCGTCGCGGTCATCGGCTACCCGGCGCGGACGGCGCTGACGGTGGCGATCGGGCTGGCGCAGATCGGGGAGTTCTCGTTCATCCTGTCGGACCTGGGCCGGGCCCACGGCCTGATCGACGCGCGGGGGCACAACCTGCTCGTCGCCTGCGCGATCGCGTCGATCACGCTCAACCCGATCCTGTTCCGCTCGATCGGCCGCGCCGAGGCGCTGCTCAAGCGCAACCCCCGGCTCTGGCGGTTCCTCAACCGGCGCACGCTCGACCGCGAGCGGGCGATGAACGAGCGGAGCGGCCGGGCGATCGAGGCGTCGACCGAGCCGCTGGCGGTGATTCTCGGGTACGGGCCGGTCGGGCGGACGGTCGACGGGATCCTGCGGAAGAACAAGGTCGAGACGGTCGTGGTGGACCTTAACATGGACACGATCCGCGCGCTGACCGCCGAGGGCCGCCTGGCGATCTACGGCGACGCGTTCAACGTCGAGGTCATGCACCAGGCGATCCCGCGCGCCACGCACCTGATCATCACGCTGCCGCACTCGGTCAACCGCAACCCGCTGATCGCGTCGGCGAAGCTCATCAACCCGGCGATCAAGGTCTTCGTGCGGGCGCGCTACATCGCCGAGCGGCAGGACTTGGAGCAGGTCGGCGCCGACGCCGCCATCTACGAGGAGGCCGAGGCGTCGGTCTCGCTGGCGAAGCTCGTCCTGTTCGACGCCGGGGCGGATTCGGACACGGTCCGGAAGGAGACGGCGCGCATCCGTCAGACGTTCACGGCGCCTGCGGCGGCGACGTCGAGGTAACGGTCGCGGCCGGGCGGCCGCGGGCCATGCAGGCCTCCATGCCGATCGAGAACTTGGCCCGCTCCGTCCTGCACGTTGAAGAACTCGACGACGCCGTACATGCACCCGTGGCCGGTGATGGCAACGCCGTGCATGCCCGGCGCCTCGGCGCGCTTGACGATGTCGCCGACGCCGCCGCGCCCGCGCGAGACGCGAAGACCCCCGGAGGCGGGCGCCTCCGGGGGTCTTGCGCTGGGTCGAAATGGTCGGCCCGCCGGCGTGTGAAAAATCCCGCACGTGTTCGGGATCACTCGCCACACCGGCGATAGACCGGGCGCCGCCGGGCCCGTGTCGGCCGGGGCGGTCGCGCGGGATTACTTCGGCCCGCCGACGCGCCGCACCGTCACGCCCTCGGCGTCGACGTCTTGCCCGGCGTTGCCGTCGAAGAACACGCCGCGGAGCGTGAGCAGGCCGACGCCGGCGTCGTCCTGCTCGACCTTGGCGCCGTCGCCGTCGTTGAAGGCGATGACCGAGCCGAGGATCGCGACGAGCAGGTCGCCGTCGCCGCCCTCCTCGGCCTGGAAGCCCTCGGCCGAGTTCCCGATCAGCCGGACGCTGCGAAGGTCGGCCGTCAGGTCGCCCGCGTCCGTCTCCTCGAGCGCGACGGCCTCGTCGGTGTTGCCGCGGGCGTCGAGGGCCGCCACCGACAGCGCCAGGCTGCCCTCGCCCGACTCGTTCAGGTCGACGCCCTCGTCGAGGTTCCCGTTGACCTGCGACGCGCGGATCGACACCCGCACGTCGCCGGCATCGGCCTCGTCGACGTCGATGCCGTCGTCGTAGTCCTCGGCGGAGAAGTACCCGTTGTCGTTGAACGAGGAGCCCACGACGTCGAGCCGCACGTCGCCCGCGCCGGCCTCGTCGAGCTCGACGCCCTCGGCGCCGTTCGCGTCGAGGTTCGAGCCCTGGATCCGCGCGGTGATGCCGCCCTCGCCGCGCTCGTCGACGCGCACGCCGTCCTTGTCGAGGGCCGTCGTGCCGTTGCGCAGGATCGCGGTCTTGGACAGGGTCAGGTCGATCGTGGCGGGCGACCCGCTCAGGTCGTCGACGTGCAGGCCGAACTCGGCGTTGTCGGTGATCGCGACGTCGCGGAGCGCGACGCGGACGGTGCCGGTGGCGTCGGCGGGCGTGCGCACGACCACGCCGTCGCTGCCGCCGCGGAACGTGAGGCGCGAGAGCGACAGGTCGCCGCCGCCGCTCGCCGTGAACAGGTCGAAGTCGCCCGCGGCGTCGCCGGCGGCCTCGATGACGGCGCCGCTGCCGTCGACCGTCAGGTCCTGCGCGCCGGTGAAGAAAAGCGGCGCGGCGAGGTCGACGGTGTCGACGCGCGGCGAGAACCGGATCGTGTCGATCGCGGGGTCGGCGCTCGCCTGCTCGAGCGCCGCGCGGAACGTGCCGGCGCCGCTGTCGGCGTCGCTCGTGACGACGACGCTCGACATGAGCGTGCGGCGCTCGAGCGCATCCACGAGCGGACGGTCGGACAAGGCGGGACGGGCGTCGCGGGGCGCGTGCGGTTGGAAAGGCATCTCGAACCTCCTTCGAAGAACTTGGACTCGGGGTCGGCGGGTGACGGCGGCGTCGTTGCAACGCATCGCCATTCGGCGAGAGCGCGAGCCGGGGAAGATCCGGGATCGCGTGACGACGCGCCGTCAGCCCGCTCCTGAACGGCGCGGGCGGATGGTATCGGGGGCGGGTTCGGTAGCAAGCTGATTATGGGATCTTAGCGCGGCGTGGAAACCTTGCAGTAGGAAGCGGCGCCGATGCGACGGGTGTTCATGGCGTCGGCCGCGGCGGCGTCATCGAGGTGATGATCGTGGCGGTCGGCTGGGTTGAGCAGGGGGATCGATTGCCGGCGAGCGTCGCGCAAAAAGAGCGAGCCGCCTGCGACCCCGGCGAACGCGTCGTGCTGCGTGCTGCCGACGGGTCGCAGGCGGCTCCGTCCCAGTTCAACGACATGGTCGCTTACTTCGCTTCGGCCTGCTCTCCCGGTCCGAGGCTGACGATCGTCATCGGGTCGAACGGGAACTCGCGGAGCAACTGCTGGAGCGAGCCGGTGTTGACCGCCATGAGGGTGGCCATGTCCATCTCGAGCGAGCGGTACTGCTTGTTGTAGACCCACTGCCCGCCGATGCTGCGCATCCGCCCGAGCGGCACCTCGCCCTGGAGCACGAGGCTGCTGGCGATCTTGTTCTTCGCGCGCTCGACCTCGTCGTCCTTCAGGTCCCCCTTGGCCTTCTCCAGTTCCTTCAGCGCGATCTCCAGCGCCTGCTCGGCGCGGTCGGGGTCGGTCGTGAGCGCGAGGTAGTAGCTGCCGCACCCGTCGTGCGGGTAGAACCCGAAGTCGGCCTCCTCGGCGATCGCGTTGTCGACGAGCGCCCAGTAGAGGCGGCTGCCGTCGGCGTCGCCGATCACGTCGGCGAGCACGCGGGCGGCGAAGCGCCGGTCGTCCTGCGCGCTGGGGCCGGGCGTCATCGCCATCGTGTACTGGCGGTTGAGCTTCGGGTCGGTCATCGGCAGGCGCTGGGGCTTGTAGATCGGCGACGGCTGCCGGCGCGGCGCGTCGACCGGCTCCCACGCGCCGCAGTATTGCTCGGCGAGCCGCACGATCTCGTCGAAGTCCAGCCGCCCGGTCGCCGACAGCACCATGTTCCCCGGGCCGTAGCGGCGGCGGAAGTAGTCGGCCATCTGGTCGCGCTCGAGCTTGGCGATCGTCTCGGCGGGGCCGAGGATGCTCATGCTCAGCGGGTGGTTGCCGAAGTGGGTCTCCATCAGCTTCTCGTAAAGCCGGTGGCCGGGATCGTCGAGGTACATCGCGATCTCCTCGAGGATGACCTTCTTCTCGGTCGTGAAGTCCTCGGTGCGGATCGCAGGCCGCAGCAGGTGCGAGAGGTGCTCGATCGTGCGCTCGGTGAATTCCGGCAGCACGTTGGCGTAGTAGGCCGTCATCTCCTGGGAGGTGAACGCGTTGTAGCGGGCGCCCATCTCGTCGAAGATCCGGTTCACGTCCTCCCACGTGTACTTGCTCGACCCCTTGAACATCATGTGCTCGAGGAAGTGGCTGACGCCGTTGATCTCGGCCGTCTCGTCGCGCGAGCCGGTCTTGACGAACAGGCCCAGCGCGACCGAGTGCGAGTCGGGGTTCTGCTCGGCGACGATGTCGAGGCCGTTGGGGAGTTGCTTGTGGTGGAAGGTCAGTGCCATGTTGGTGTTATCCGCCTCGTTGGGTTCGTTTTGCAGTCGCGGTTGCGGCGCATCCGAAAGATCCGTCGAACCCGGACACGCCCGTTCTTCTGCACGCCGGTCCTGAGCTTCACGCGAAGGTCCGGATCTCCCCGGGGTTATCCGGCCCTTCGCGGGTACGCTCAGGACCGGCGTGTCGTGCGTTCTCAGGGGAAGCCTAAGTTCGCGGCGCTTGCCTTGTCGTCATTCGGCTTCGCGTCCTTCTCGGACGCTTTGAACTGCTCCCAGAGCGCGTCGGGCTCGTCGCCCGCGATTTCTTTGAACGACGCGGGCTTGTACTTGCCCTCGCGGAGCAGGGTGTTGAGCTTCGCCACGGTGCCGGGGCGCCGCGTCTCGATGTAGTTCAGCAGCCCGGCCGCGGGCTGGTAGCCGCGCTTGTAGTCGCTGCGCTGCGGGTCGAAGCGGCCCTGCTTCGAGCCGGGCTCCACGACGTAGTAGCGGACGTAGTCGGCGATGCCCTCGGTGAGCCAGCCCGGGCCGCTGCGGCCGCGGTAGCGCTGGATGACGTGGCACAACTCGTGGGCGACCATTCCGAAGTCGTCGGGGCGCTGCTTGATCCACTTCGACGAGATCGTCAGCGTCGTGCCGCTCGCGTGAGCGACGCCGTCCATCGGCTTGAAGTGGAGCGTCACCTTCCGCGCCGGCTCGAACCCGTCGCTCGCCAGCGCCTTGGCGATCGCCGGGTACCACTTGATCGCTTAGTTCGCCGCCTCGATCGCCCACGCCTTCGCGTCCGGCGCGTCGTTGACGTCCACGAGCACGGTCAGCGTGTCGTTCGCGCCCGGGCCGACCTTGCCTTCGATCTTCGTCACCTCGCGCGACTGCGGCTGCGCGTGCTGCGCCGGCGACGCCTCGGCCTTCGGCTGCGGCGGTGGCGTTTGGCCGACGGCGGCGGCGGCGAACGTCGCCAGCGCGCAGGGGACGAGGATGAACTGCGGGAGTCTCATGGTGGTCGTCCTTCGTTGATCGCTCGTCGATGCGACCCCATTCGGGCCGCACTCGGTCCTCCCGGGCGTCGGCGTTCCGGCCGACCGTGAATCGTCGCTCACACGAGCCAGCGCTGCACGCCGTCCGCGTGAGTTACTTCGACGCGCGGCCGCGGGTCGCCCGCCGCGAGGCGGAACGACGTCGGCACGACCGCGCTGGCAAGCACGGCCGGCGCCGCGGGCGTCGAGCGGCCGACGAGTTCAAGCCGGCCCGACGTCAGCCGGTACAGTTCCAGGCTCCACGGGTCGCGGTCGACGACGAGGAGTTCGCGGACGCCGATCGAACCGTAGAAGTCCAGCTTGTCGCGGCTGCGGTCGCCGGGGCTCGCGATCTCAACGCAGAAGTCGGGGCCGCCGCACCAGTGGGTGCCGCAGTCGCGGGCGACGCTACCGGGTAAGACGACGACGACGTCAGGGATACGGTAGTTGTGCTCCCACCCGTCGTCGCGATCGCTGGCGTTCGCGCCGTCCAACACCGTTGCCTCGGCGTCCCAGCCTACCGCAAACTGCAGCGCAGCGCCCAAGCCCGTCTTGAGGTCCTGGTGTTGGTTGTTCGCGAGCGCCGCCACCATGTAGACCCCATCCCACACCTCGTCGTACCGGTCGGCCCCCGAGGCCTCGCGCTCGGCCCGGAGCCGTTCTTCGACGTTGGGATCGAGGACCATCATCGCCATGACCAGCCTTCCGCCGCGCGCGTCGCTCAGGCCGCGCCCGGCAGTTTCAGTTCCTTGGGGCCGACGGTCACGATCGTGAACGGGCCGGCCTCGTGTGCGGCGAGGTACGCGTTGACCTTGTCGACCGTCACCGCGTCGATCGCCGCCTTCACTTCCTCGAGCGTGCGGATCCGGCCGCGCATGAAGTAGTCGTGTGCGATCGCGCCGGCGCGGGCGCTGGTCGATTCGCCCTGCATGATCGTGCTGGCCTTGAGGCCGGTCTTGGCCCGCTCGAGTTCGTCTTGCTGTCGAGCGTGGTCTGGGCCCGCCTGTTGCTCGTGCCGGCGTGGTCGTGAGGATGCTGCCGTCATCTTTGAGGTTGCCAGGGGTCAACGCTGCAGCGCACAGGCCGCCTTGACCTCGGTGAAGAGCTGGCCGTCCTGCCGCCGCCGAGCACTTGATCGCCATGCGGACGTGGGTAGTCCGGGCTCGGGCACGCTCGGCTGTAGATGCCATGCGTCTGCTCGCCCTGCTGCTCCTCGTAGTCATCGGCAAGGCCTTCTTCACCTGCACGCGTCCACGCGCCGTCCCAGTCGCCGAGCGCCCTGACCTCGTCTTGTCCTGCTCGAAGCCGATGCTACCGCGATGATGGTGATCGACGTCCTTCGCGGTACTGCCGCGTGGTCGGCCTTGACGAGGTCGAGGGCTTCCAGGTGCTCCTCCCGGCCCATCGAGCGGCCGAACGGGAGGGTGCCACCGCGCAGCTTGATCATCAGCTTCTGCTGCGGTTTCGTCCTCGATGCCCGATCAGGTCTCCTGTGCGCGAATCGCGCGGCGTCGGCGCCGCTCGGGCATCTGCGTGGCGCGCAGACGATGCCGGCGGACCGCGTCCTGTACTCGTCGCCGCCGCACCCGGCGCGCGCGGCTGTGGTGCACGCCCATGCTGCCCTGCTGCTTGCAGGCCGAGGCGGTCGTGGTCGGTCAGCGCGGTTGTCGCGGCCGCCGGGCGCCGCGGAGGACGAGGTCCGACGGTGGCCGACCTGGCCGTCGACGATCGACGCTGGTTGACGAGCAGCGTCATCGCGGCTTCGACTGCATGCCCGGCATCCACTCGCCGAGCGCTCAACTGCTGGAAAAGGTGTGCTGGTAGTAACGTTCGGGCAACTCGACTCCTGCTGGGGGGACGGTGTCGTACGTCGTGCGGATCAGGACCCCGCGGTCGGGCGCTCGTGCACGCCGAAGCGGCCACCGTGAACGCCGAAGCGGCCACCCGTGAACGCTGAAGCGGCCACGCCGCGCCCGGACTTCGCTCGGCCGACCGCGAGCCGTACTTCGGGCAATTATAGGGGGCCCGCCCGCCGCCGCCAGTCGCGCCCCCGGCACGTCGTCGGGGCCCGCGCGTGCGCCCGCCCGACCGGCGTCACGCCGACGCGGCGCGTAACCGGCGGGCGGCGGACGCTTATCACGCTCGCGTGGGGCATTTGATATGATGCCGTCGCGCCGGCAGGGCGTCCGCCGACCGGCGGGCACGCGCCCCGCCCAAAGGGAGGCTCCATGCGTCACATCTCTTATCCTAGCCGCTGGTTAGCGAGCGTCGTGGCCGTCGGGATGTTCGCGTCGATCGCGACCGGCGCCGCGTTCGCCCAGGCCGCCCCCGCCGGGTTCAAGGAGGGGCAGGCCGTGGAGGTGCGCGAGGGGGACACCTGGTCCGCCGCCACGATCGCCAAGCGCGAGGGGCGGCGGTATCAAATCCGGTACGACGACGGGACCGAGGAGTGGGTGACGACCGACCGCATCCGCGCCGGGTCCGGCGCCGCGACCGGCGGCAAGCCCGCCGCCACGGGCACCGGCGCCGCCGGCGAGGCGATGAAGCCGGCCACGGGCGCGGGGGCTGCCAAGCCGGGCGTGAAGCCTGCGTCGACGCCCAAGGCCAAGCCCAAGCCGGCGTTCAAGGTCGGCGAGACGGTCGAGGCGAAGTGGGGCGGCCTGTACCGCAAGGCGAAGGTCAAGAACCGCTCGGCCAACGGGTGGACGCTCGTGAACTACGAGCCGGGCCCGTTCCTCGAGTGGGTCGAGCCGTGGCGGCTGCGCGCGGTGGGGTCGACGGTCGATGAGATCCCGCACGCGCAGCCCAACAAGACGCTGACCAAGGCCGAACCCCCGCCCAAGGAACGGCCCGCCGACGCCCCGGCGCCCGAGCCGACCGCGGGCGGCGGCGCCGGCGGCGCCGGCGCGATGAAGGAGGCCGACCGCGTCGAGGCGTTCAAGGACGACCCGGCGTTCCGCGAGGCCGATTGGTCGGAGGCCACGTCGATCGATCTGACCGGCGGCGGCGCCGACCGGTGGAGCCTCTCGCCCGACCCGGCCCCGGCACAGAAACTCCCGACGCGGCCGATCACGCTTCGCGCGGCCGGCACCGCATTCTCGAACCGGCCCAGCGGCGTCGCCGTCAGCCGCGCCGCGCCGGTCGCCGTTGTGTCGCACGGACGGGAGAAGTCCAACGGCGTGGAGAGGGTCGACCTCGCGACCGGGAAGTCGGCCGGCGCGTTCTCGATCGACCGCCCGTCGAAGGTGATGGACGTCAGCCCGGACGGCAAGAGCGTCCTCGTCCGCGCCGACGAGTTCGAGCGCGGCAAGAAGGACCGCGTCGAGGTCTGGTCGATGGCGGCCGGGCCGGCGAAGAAGGTGCTGGCCCTGTTCCCATACAACGACGGCAACTGGGCCAGTCGCGACGTCGACGCGGCCATGTTCGTCGACGACACGCACATCCTCACGGTCGGCGGCCGGGGCCGGCTGGGGATCTGGGACGTGCGGACCGGCAAGGCGACGTACGCCGCGCAGGTCGGCTACGGGATGACGCCCGCGCTCAGCGCGGGCGGCAAGTACCTCGCGATCGGCACGCCCGGGTTCGTCGTGATCCTCGACCCCAGGACCGCCACGGTGATCGCGAGGATGCCGTACCACTGGGCCGCCGACGCGGCGTACGGCTTCAGCCCGAGCGGGAACCGACTGGTCGCCTGGCACGCCGGGCCGGTCGCGGTCTGGGACGTCGCGACCGGGAAACTCCTCCGCGACTTCACGCTGAGCGGCAACATCGGCGGACCGATGGAAGTCGTGGCAGATCGGTACGGGCTGGTCAACGGGTCGTTCCTCATCGACTTCGACCTCGGCATCCCGCTCTGGCGCTACGAGCGATCGATCGGGGAGTCCGTCGTCATGCCGTCGGGCCGGCTGCTGTTCGCCACGACCGACCCGGCCCGCGGGCTGGCCGTGCTGGCCAACGTCGCGGTGCCGCACGAGGGCGCCCTGGCGCTGGCGAAGCAACTGAACGGCGACGACCTGCTGCTGCTCAAGCCCGGCGCGAGCGCGTCGCTCGAGGTGAACCTGCCCGGCGTGACCGCCGAAGAGCAACAGCGGGTGACCGACCACCTGAAGAAGGAACTGGCGCGCATCGGCGTGACGGTGGCCGACGGGCAGCCGGTGAAGGTCGTGGCCAGCACGTCGCCCGGCAAGAGCGAGGAGCGCCAGTATCGCCCGGTCGGCGCGCCGCGGTGGGGCCCGACGTCGAAGGTGACGGTGACCGAGCAGAAGGCGCGGCTCGCGATCGAGGCGGCCGGCAAGACGGTGTGGGAGTCGTCCACCATGTCGTCGGTCGGGAACTTCCTGCAGATGAAGGAGGGGCAGACGGTCGAGCAGGCGGTGGCCGAGGCGTCGCGGCCGAACGTCGGGTTCCTGCTGAACGCCCGGCTGCCGACCGCCCTCGCCCGCCCGCGCGAGCCGGCGTGGTATGGCAGCGGGCCGCTCACCAGCGCGGGCGCCGGCGCGGGCAAGGCGGTGGACGCCGCGCCCGCGGGGGCGGCGGCGCCGAACGTCCCGTTCTAAATGGGCGACAACGCTCGCTCAGCCCGGTTAGCCGCCGGTCGAAGAGCGGCGCGCGTCGAGGAGATGAGGGGAACGTGAGGTGAGAGGTTCAGTACACCTGAACCGGGGCAGGCGCGGCGGGGCTCGGCCCTTCGGGCCGGTCGCGAACCGGGGGGTGGCCCCGTTTCGCGTAGCTCCGAGATGTGCTGATCAGAACTCATCCGCGGCGCATTGCGTTAAGGTTGGATGAGCGGGGTCAGGTCGTCAGGACGCGCGGGAATACGCGGGGCCGATCGGGTATACTCCGGCGACCGGCTGGGTCGTGGCGGCCCGGTTGTTCCCGCCGGGTCGTGTCACCCATCGACGGCCGCCACGCGACGCGCGGGGGAAGTATTGCGTCCATGGAGCAGCCCTACCTCGAAATCCAGACCGCGGCCGGCCGGCGGCAGATCGTGCTCGGGCGCGACCCGGTGTCGATCGGCCGCCACAGCGAGAACCAGGTCGTCGTCCCGGACAAGCTCGCCAGCCGCTTCCACTGCGTGATCGAAAAGGCGCCGGACGGGTACCTGATCCGCGACCTCGGCGCGAGCAACCCCACGCGCGTCAACGGCCGCCCGGTCCGCTCGGCGCTGCTGGCGCCGGGCGACGTGGTGACGGTCGGCCAGACCGAGCTGGTGGTCGTCCTGCCCGAGGCGCTGGTCGAGCAGCCGATCGACGAGATCACGCCCGACGCGCTGGCCGGGATCCTGCCCGGCGCGCCGCACGAGGGGGACGAGGACCTCGAGGAGCTGACCGACAGCGACGTGATCGACGACGACCTGGACTCGATGCCGATCCCGATCGAGTCCGACGCGTCGCAGCAGGACAAGGCCAATTTCCTGCACGACCTGCGCACGCTCTCGGAGCAGGCGCCGGCCAAGCCGTTCGGCGAGACCGACATCGCGCTGATCAACTCGCGCGGGCAGCTCGTCCACCCGGCCGGCCCGTCGCCCGGCACCGGCGCGTCGCGGGAGACGGTCGACCTGATCCGCCTGCTGCTGCTCGTCTGCTTCCGCGGCCGGGCGAGCGACATCCACCTCGAGCCCAAGGGCGAGAGCCAACAGCTGCGCGTCCGCATCGACGGCGCGATGATCGACGCCGCCCGCCTGCCGAACGAGGCCGGGCACCGCATGGCGTCGCTGATCAAGATCCTGTGCGAGCTGGACCCGTCGCAGAAGAGCATCGTGCAGGAGGGGCACTTCGTCGTGAACGTCCCCGCCCGCGGCGAGCACGCGCAGGCCGGGGGGGCGCGGCGGGTGGACTACCGCGTCAGCTTCGTGCCCAGCGTGTTCGGCCAGAAGATGGTCACCCGCGTGCTCGACCCGTCCAACGCGCCCGGGCGCGTCGCCGACCTGAAGCTGCCGCCCCCGGCCGAGCGGGAGCTGCTGCGGTCCGTGCGGCAGGACTCGGGCATGGTGCTGGTCTGCGGGCCGACCGGCTCCCGGGCAAGACGACCTCGCTCTACGCGCTGATCCGCAGCATCGACCTGCGCCAGCGCAACGTCGTGACGATCGAGGACCCGGTCGAGATCCAGATCCAGGGCGTCACCCAGCTGCCGGTCGACGAGGAGAAGGGCAAGTCGTTCCCGGCGGCTGCTGCGGTCGGTCCTGCGGCAGGACCCGGACGTGATCCTCGTCGGCGAGGTCCGCGACGCCGAGACGGCCAAGATCGCCATGCAGGCGTCGATCACCGGGCACATGGTCTTCTCGACGATCCACACGAAGGACACGCTCGGCACCGTCTACCGCCTGCTCGACCTCGGCATCGAGCCGTACATGCTCAGCCAGGGCCTGCAGGTCGTGCTGGCCCAGCGGCTCGTGCGGCAACTTGCCCCTACTGCAAGCGTCCGAAGAAGGTGACCGACGACGTCCGCCTGCGCATGGGCGCGCGGCCGAGGGCGCGACGCAGGTCTTCGCCGCCCGCGGGTGCCACCGCTGCTTCAACACCGGGTACGCCGGGCGGCGGGCGCTGTACGAGCTGCTGAACACGACCCAGAGCTTCCGCGACCTCATCATCCGCTCGGCGCCGATCACCGAGCTGCGCGAGGCGATCACCGCCGGCGGGTTCCGCTCGCTCGAACAGGGCGCGTTCGAACTGCTCGCCGAGGGCGTCGTGTCGTACGAGGAGATCGAGCGCGTCGTCGGCTTCTGACGCGACGACGCGGAGGGCGCCAGCCGCCAGGCGCGCCCGGCCCGTTTCGCGGTAGGCCCGCAGGGCCATGGAATCCGACGCGGCGGCGGCCCCACGCGGTCCGACGCGACGAGCCCGACCCGGACGACGACGCCGCGCGCTCGTTGCGATGTCCCCAAACGGGCGGCTCGCTGACATGCCGAACGGCGAAAACGGACGTCTCGGGGCGGCGTGCCTCAACTCTGTCGCCCGCCGCGGGTACGATCGCGTCGCACGGCGCCGGGGGCCGGGGCCGCGGGCCGCGGGCCGCACCAGGCGCGGCGGCCCGGCGTGGACCGGACGACCGACCGACCGTGCGTCGCGTCCCGCCGGGCGCGCGCGACGCCGTCGATCAGCGTGACCGACGCGCATCGAAGGGACCGCCGCCGCGCGGGTCGGGCCGGCTTTCCGGCCCAGTGGGGATGACTCGTGGTAGTGCAATGTCCGACGTGCCGCACGCGTTTCAACGCCGCCGAATCGGTGGCCGGGCGGAAGGTGCGGCTTGCCGCAAGTGCTCGACGATCATCGCCGTGCCCGGCGAATTCGGATGACGACGACGTGCTCTTCGCCGACGACCTCGAGCACATCGGCGGCGTGGCCGAGGCGTACGGCGGCGGCGGCGGCGGCGGCCGGCACGCCCGGGCGGGCGAGGGCTTCGTCGACCCCGACGCATGCTGTTCGAGCAGGCGTCGCAGGAGTTCGAGCCCGACCGCTCCAACGCTGTACCGCTTCCCGTTCAGCCACCACGTCGACCGCTGGCTCCCGGTCCTGATCGTCGTCGCCTGCACGGTCTGGCTCGTGAGCCAACCCGTCGCGGGCGTGGAAGAGAAGGATGCCCGAGGTGGGCGACGGCGGTCCGCCTGCTGATGATGGCAGCAGGTTCGGCATGTTCGTGCTGCCCGCGGCCTACCTCGCGATCCGCAGCGACGCCAGCAACCGCCTGCGGCTTCCGCCTGCCCCCGCCGGCCGCGTGGCGGGTCGGCGCGCCGGTCTTCGCGCTGCCCTACGCGACCGGGTGCGTGATGTGGCTCATCGACAGGCAGCGGTCCGACCTGATCCTCGGTCGTGATCGGCTTGGTGCTGTGGCTGCCGGGGCTGTGGCTGCTGCTGCGGCTGAAGCCGGAGGAGGGGCCGCTCACGCTCGGCCTCGGCGCCCGGCGTTCGCGGCGTCGATGACGATCGCGGCCCTCGTCGCGACGCTGTTCGAGCTGCTCGTGAGCAAGTCGCTCAAGCCGGACGAGCGACCCCAGCGCGTTCGCCGAGAACCCGCTCGGCCCGGGCCTGCGGTGGACCCGCCCGGCCGTCCGCGTCGCCAAGGCGGCCGGTCCGCCGCCCGGTGCTCGTCGAGGCCGCTCGCCGAGCCGCTGGCGGAACCGGCCACGCCGAGGACGCCAGGCGAACGCGAGGGCGGCGGCGACGCGGTCCGCGTCGCCGAACGCGCCGCCACGCCCCGGTCGCCGCGCCCGACGACGCGCGAGGCCGCCATCCCCGCCGCGCCCGGCACTTCGATCGATCCCGCGACCACGCCGCCGCCGCCGCCGCCCGTGCCGAGGACGACCCGTTCTTCGCTGCGCCCGGGCGGCGGCGGGGATGCCCCGGCGGCGTCGGCGGCGGCGGCGCGGTAGGTGTGCCGCTGCCGATCGTGTCCGAGTGGCGCGACGATCGAGGCCGCTTCGACGAGATCGTCGTCCCGCCGGGCCCATCTCGTGGGTCGGCGTGCTGCGGCGCGGCCAGCCCGGACACGATCACCCGCTGGAGCACCGGCGTGGAAGAGCGGCGGCGAGGCGACGTTCTCGCAGGGCAATACCGAGTACCACCTCAGCACCGACGGCGCGCTCGTCGCGCGTCTCATGGCTTCCGAGCCTGTCGGTCCAGACCTGGTCGTACGCGGCCAACCGCTTCCTGCCGTCGGCGCCCGCTCGACCCGCGGCACGGGCACCCGACGCTGCTCGGGTTCACCGACGCCGAGCAACTGCTCGTCCACTGGCGGAGCGCGGAGAACGTGTCGTCGCTCGAACTGCTCAACGTGCGCAAGGGGCTCTGGTCGCGGCGGATCACGAAGATGGGCCCGCTCCTGCGAGCTGCAGGACCACGTGATCAGCGGCGACGGGCAGATGATGGCCTTCCTCAGCCGCGTGCCCGGCGGTCACGATCGAGATCCACACGCTCGGCCGCGAGGAGCGGATGACGCGGCAGATCCCGGTGACGCAGCTGAACTGGAACGTCGGCAACCGCGTCGGCGGGATCGCCTGTCGGCCGACCGGCGGTACGTCGCGA
The DNA here is from genome assembly GCA_030448225.1 of Phycisphaerae bacterium. Next base: position 3,088 of record JAUJNJ010000019.1, on the reverse strand, counting down.
TGATGGTCGAGGAGCGAGGGCAGGGCCTGATGCTCGCGTGGGACATCGTCACCGGGAAGCTCGTCCGCGAGCACCTGTACCCGCCGGCCTCGTGCCCGCCGGGTCGGAGGCGTTCCAGGGCCGCGCGGCGAGCTTCGTCGGCGACGGCCGGGTGTGGCTGATCTACGGCAACGCGCTCTACGACGTCGTCAGCGGCCGCCCGCTCGGCACGCTCGGCGTGAAGAAGCCCGATGCGCCCAGTGGGTCGCCGGCGACACCTGCTACGTCACCCGCGTGCAGGAGGGCGGGGAGCACGTCCTGTCCGTCCTGCGCTCAACCTCAAGACGCTCGACCCCACGCTCCTCGCCCGGCAGAAGGATTGACCGCACCCGCCGACCGGGCGCGCCTTGGGAGCGGTTTCGAACGCCGCGTAGCGTCGCCTGTACCTGTCATCGGGCGCGGCGAAGGATCTCCCGCAGGCCCACGAGACCCGTGTGAGATGCTCCTGTTGCTCTTAAGATGAAATGCACCAACCGGGCGACGCCACGAGGTGCCGTGTTCTGCGACGCCCTCCGTCCTAAATCGGACGGAGCGAGGCGCGCGCTTACTCCAGCGGCCTTCATGACCATCCCGGTGGCGAGCTTCGGGCAAAAGTAGGTGCTCTTGGGCGGCATGACCTCGCCGTGCTGGCCGAGTTGTTCGAGCCGCTGATCGGGGTGGAGCGGAGCAGCAGGGCGATCTGGTATCGCTCGCCGTCGACCTGCGGGGCGATCGCGTACAGGTCGGGCGTGTACCCCTTGGTTAGCTCCCGGCCGCCGGCGAACTTCCCGGGCCGAGGACCTCGTCGAGCAGGTAGCGGCTGGAGGATCGCCACGTCGAGCCGCCGCCACGCGTCGCTGCGGTCGGGCTCGAGGGAGGCCAGCGTCGCGGTTCTTCAGGGTGAGCTGGTAGAGCTTGCGCGCCCGCCCGTCGTAGAGGCCGAACGTGTGGGCGGGCTGCTTGGGGCACGACGTTGACGAACTCGTCGACGTGGTCGGGCGACAGCGGCGTCTCGGCGACGTCGAAGTTGCCGGCGACGGCCGCGCGGAAGGCGGCGGCGTCGAAGTTCGACAAGCCGCCGATCATCCGGTGGGTGGGCAGGATGATCAGCCCGTCGTCCTGCATGCCGACGAGCACGAACTGCAGTAGTTCGCCGGGTCGCCGCCGGCAGCGGCCCGCCGTTGAGGCGCTCCTGCTCGGCGAGGTACTGCAGCGGGTCGTGTAGCGGTGGTGCCCGTCGGCGATGTAGACCGGCTTGGTGCCCATCCAATCGATCACGCGATTTTCCAGTTCCGCGTCGATCACGCTCCACAAGTCGTTCTGCACGCCGTCGACCACGCCCGACAACTCCGGCCGGCCGAGGTTGGCGTAGAGCATGCCGTGACCTCGTTGCACGTCGGCGAAGAGCCCGAAGATCGGCGACAGTTGCATCCGCGTGGCATGAGCTTCAGGCGGTCCTCGATCGCGCTGGCGTAGGTCTGCTCGTGCGGCACGACCTGCCCCTGCCCGAACGGCGACAGCCACGCACGAGCGCCACGAACCCGCGGCGGTGCAGCATCCGCCCGTTGTGGTCGGCCGACTGCGTGTACAGGTACAGCGCCCGGCCGGGCGTCGCGGCGAGCATCCCGGCGTGCAGCCACGCCTGCAGCGCCATGTTCGACTGCTCGTACGCGTCGTCGGGGCCGGCGGTCTTGGGCGGCAGGGTGGGGGAGGTCGACCGTGACGATGTTGTTCGCGCCGGGCCTGCAGCGCGGCCTTGCCCGCTCGTCGAGCACGTCGTACGGCGGCGCGAGGACCGCCGACACGTCCGGGAACTTGTCCCGCGAACCGAACCCCATAAACGGTCGAATCAGCCACGCGTCACACTCCCTGTTGGAACCGGTCTTCCACCGACGCGCCCAAGATAAGGCACCGTCGGCACCTCGTCCAAACCCCACTTTTAGCGTCCGGCCCGAAGGGCCATCCCGGACCGTCTCTGTAGACCCGCACCCCCGTCGATCGATAACATTGGTGGAACCGATCGGAACGGTGACGAAGTACGCGTGGCAGGCCCGAACGTCTGCCCCTCCCGTTCCCGAGCTGAACCCGACGTCCCGCATGAAAGTTCTCCTCGCCAACCCCCGCGGCTTCTGCGCGGCGTCAACATGGCGATCGACGTCGTCGACGAGGTCCTGCACTCAAAGAACGCGGCGATCTACGTCTTCCACGAGATCGTCCACAACAAGCACGTCGTCGACGACTTCAAGAGCCAGCGGCGTCGTGTTCGTCGACGAGATCGCCGAGGTCCCCGAGGGGGCGTGGTCGTCTACGGCGCCCACGGCATCTCGCCGGAGGTGCGGCGGCAGTCCAAGGCCCGGCGACTGGTGGAGGTCGACGCCACGTGCCCGCTCGTGACGAAGGTGCACCTCGAGGTGCTGCCTTTCGCCAAGCAGGGGTACACGATCGTCTTCATCGGCCACCGCAACCACGACGAGGCGATCGGCACGGTGGGGGAGGCCCCGCAGAGCATCCGCGTGGTCGAGTCGCCCGAGGAGGTCGTGCTGGAGGTCCCGGACCCCGACCGCCTCGCGTTCGTCACGCAGACGACGCTGAGCGTCTGCGAGGCGACGCGCACGATCGCGGCGCTCAAGGCGCGGTTCCCGAACATCAAGGCCCCGCCGAAGGAAGACATCTGCTACGCGACGACGAACCGGCAGAACGCGGTGAACGCGGCGTCGCCGGTGGGGACGTGGTGCTCGTGATCGAGGCGAACAGCTCGAACAGCCGCGCCCTCGTCGACACGGCCAGGGCCGCCGGCAAGGACGCCTACCTCATCGACGACGCCGCCGAGGCGCCGCGAGGCGCTGGCGGGCAAGGCTGCCGTGCTCGTCACCGCCGGGCGCTACAAGCGCGCCTGGCGCCTGTCGACGCGCTGCTCGACCCGCGGCGCGCCGACTTCGGCGGGGCCGTCGAGACGCGCACGCATCGTCGAGGAAGACATCGCGTTCAGCGCTGGTCGCTCAAGAGCTTGGCGCTGACGGTCGTCGGGTGAAGTGGTCGAGGATCTTCGGTCGCGACGTTCTCAATATTT
>JAUJNJ010000166.1 GCA_030448225.1 Phycisphaerae bacterium | reverse complement strand
CGTCCTCGTCGACAGCGATGGTCGCGCCGCGCAACGCGATCGAGGGCAGCCGCCAGCTCATGGAGACGCCGGCGGCCAGCAGCGCCGCGATGATCGGGCTGTCGCAGGAGATGAGCGCGCTCAAGACGATGGTGAAGGACCTCGTCCACCAGACGCGGCAGAAGCAGTCGCCGCAGGTCCCGGAGGACCTGTTCGACTACTACATGCAGCTCACCGAGCAGCAGGTGTCGGACGAGATCGCCGTCGACGTGCTCAAGGCCGTGCAGAAGCAGTTGCGCCCGGAGCACCTCCAGCAGCCGGAGGTCGTCCGCGAGCGGATCGCCGAGCAGCTCGAAAAGCTCATCCCCACCGCGGGCCCGATCGTCCGCTCGAAGCACACCGGCCCGCACGTCGTCGCCCTCATCGGCCCGACCGGGGTCGGCAAGACGACGACGCTGGCGAAGCTGGCGGCGAACCTCAAGCTACGCGAGAAGCACCGCGTCGGCCTGATCACGCTCGACACCTACCGCATCGCCGCGATCGACCAGCTCAAGAAGTACGCCGACATCCTCGGCTCGCCGCTGAAGGTCGTGTCGTCGGCCGACGATTTGCGCGAGGCGATGCGGGGGATGAGCGACTGCGACTTCGTCCTGATCGACACCGCCGGCCGCAGCCCCAACGACACGCTGAAGATCAACGAGCTCAAGTCCGTCCTGGCCGTCGCCGAGCCCGACGAGGTGCACCTCGTGCTCTCGTCCACCTCGAGCGAGTCGTGCATGCAGCTGGCCGCCAGCCGCTTCGGCGAGGTGCGGGTCGACAAGGTGATCTTCACCAAGATCGACGAGGCCGCCCACGTCGGGATGGTGTTCAACGTCGTGCGGCGGCTCAACAAGAACCTGTCGTACATCACGACCGGGCAGGACGTGCCGGACGACATCGAGGTCGGCCGCGGGCGGCGGCTGGCACAACTGATTCTCGGAAGCGGGCTGTGATGTCCGATAAACCGTAAGAGGTCCGTGGGCACGGCACCTCTCACGCGTTTCGTTCACACGCGCACACGACCCGCTCCCCGCCCCCCGCACGGCAGAAGACGATCGGCGGCGGCGGCGGCGGGGCGACGGGACCGGCGGACGGGCAAGACGGCATTCGGGGAAGCACTATGACGGCTGTCATCGATCAGGCCACGCAACTGCGGTCGCTCATGCAGACCACCAGCAACACGACCGCCGCGGCCGGCACGCGGCGGCGGCGGGCGGGCGTCATCGCGATCACCAGCGGCAAGGGCGGCGTCGGCAAGAGCAACATCGCGGTCAACCTCGCCATCAAGCTCTCGATGGCCGGCAAGGAGACCGTGCTGCTCGACGCCGACCTCGGCCTCGCCAACGCCGACGTCCTGTGCAACATGGACCTGCGCGCCAACCTCTCGCACGTCATCGGCCACCACAAGCAACTCCACGAGGTGATCGCCACCGGGCCCGGCGGGTTCGGCCTGATCGGCGGCGGGTCCGGGCTGGCGCGGATGGCCGACCTCGGCGACGCCGACCGCCAGCGCCTCGTCGAGGCCCTGGGCGAGCTCGAACAGCGGGCCGACTGCATCCTGATCGACACCGGCGCCGGCATCAGCCCCAACGTGCTGACGTTCACCCGCGCCGCCGACCACGTGCTGGTCGTCACCACGCCCGAGCCGACGGCCATCACCGACGCCTACGCGGTCATCAAGGTCATCACCCGCCAGGCCGCCGCCGACGGGCAGGCCCACGACGGCATGACCCGCCGCATCAGCCTCCTGGTCAACCAGTGCCACTCGGCGGGCGAGGCGCGCGTCGTGCACGAGCGGATCGCCAAGGTCGCCAAGCAGTTCCTGAACGTGAAGGTGTTCGACGCCGGCTACGTGCTGTCCGACGAGCAGGTGTCGCTCGCCGTCCGCCGGCGGACGCCGTTCGTCGTCGGCGCGCCCAAGTGCCCGGCCAGCCAGTGCATCGCGCACCTGGCGATGCGACTCGAGCAGGGCGTCGTCGCCCACCAGAGCCAGGGCGGCGGCGGCGGCTTCTTCGACCGGATGAGCCGCTGGTTCAAAAAGTAAGGATGTTCGAGGAAGGATGAAGGCGGAAGGAGGAAGGATGAAAATCGGACGCCAGACGGCTCCCGCCTTCTTGAACCTTCATCCTTCCGCCTTCCGCTTTCATCCTTGATCGCCATGGTTCGACGGATCGCCGCCACGATGGGCCTGACCGTGTTCGCCGTCTGCGTGATGGCGGGCATCGGCGCCGAGAATGCGTTCTCGACGATCGTCACCCGGGCGCTGCTGGCGATGGTCGTGACGATGGTCGTCGGGTTGATCGTCGGCACGATGGCGCAGAAGATGCTCGACGAGAACCTCGCCGCCCAGCAGAAACAGGCCGCGAAAGACGAGATTCCGCAGGCGGGAACGGACCCGCAGGGCCGATAAGCACAAGTGGCGGTGGTCTAAAGAACGACGAAGAATTGAACCACGGAGACACGGAGACACGGAGGCAGGAGGAGAAGACGAAGATGGAGAATGGAGCTTGGAAGATGGCGGAAGGCGAATCGCCGTCCGCGACTTCTGTCTTCCTCCATCCGCTATCTTCCATCCTCCATCTTCGCCCTCCGTCTTACCTCCGTGTCTCCGTGTCTCCGTGGTTCAACTTGTCTGTCGTCGCGGTCAGCGCAACAGCGCCTCCGACTTCGTCCCCAGGTCCACCGGGCTGCTGCTCGCGTAGCACTTGCCGAAGCGGTTGGCGAGGAACTCACCCAGCGCCACCTGTTCCTGGCGCACGAACCCGCGCTCGGGCAGTCGCCCGGCGAAGTGGAGGTCGACGACGGCGCACAGGCTCGACGCGGTCGTCATCTGGATCGCGCTCCACGCCTCGCCGCCGCACTCGGCGTGGTAGATCTTGCGGGCGTCGGTCACCTGCGTGAGCCGCCCGTCGCGCCAGCCGCTGACCGTGCAGAAGATCAGCACCACGTCCTGCGGCGTGACCGGCACCGCGTTCTCCAGAATGTCCTTCAGCAGCGCCCGGCGGTCGTTGAGGCGCAGCTCGTTCATGAGGAACGCCATCAGGTCGCGGTGGCCGCGGTAGCGGACCGTCTTGTAGTCGAGCGTGCGGACCCGCCCGGCCAGCGTCTCGCAGAGCGTGCCGACGCCGCCGGACGTGTTGAACGCCTCGTAGTCGATGCCGTCGAGGCTGAAGTGTTCGAGCCCCTCCAGCGGCAGCACCTCGACAAGTTGCCCGCGGACGATCGCCTGGCACGGGTTGCCGTACTCGTTGATCAGGCCGTCCGTCGACCACGTCAGGTTGTACTTCATCTCGTTCGTCGGGAACTGCGGCAGCGCGCCGACGCGCATGCGCACCTCGTCGATGCGGTCAAACGAGCGCGCGAGGTTGTGCGCCGCGATCGAGACGAACCCCGGCGCCAGCCCGCACTGCGGGACGAACACCTGCCCGGCCGCGGCGCCGGCGGCCAGCGCGACCACAGCCCGGGTGGTGGCGACGTCCTCCGTGAGGTCGAAGTAGCTCACGCCGGCGTCGAGCGCCGCGCGGGCGATGCCAACGTTAGCGTCGAACGAGCAGGCGGAGAGGACGGCCCGCCGGCCCGTCATCGCGGCGGCGAGGGCGGCGGGGTCGCCCACGTGGAGCTTGACGGTGGTGACGCCGGGCATGCGGCCGAGGCGCAGCAGCGGGCGCTCGTCGACGTCGCCGACGAGCACGTCGTAGTCGCCGCTGCCGGCGAGGAGTCGTGCGACGGCGCCGCCGATCTTGCCGGCGCCGAGGAGGAGGATTGGGACCATGCCGCGTGCTCCTGTTCCCCCGTGGGGTTGAAGGTCGTGCGACGCACGAGAGCCCGTCGTGTCCTGCCGTGATTCCGCCTGCGGTTGGTGCCGCGTCGCGTGTCGATGGGGTCCAGATGCACTCGGCGCCGCGCTGCCGCGGGGACGCGGCGGGCAAGCCCGTCGGCTAAATAAGGGCGCGGGAAATGCCGGGACCTCAGTACAATATCGTAGGAGTTCGACTGCCGGGGTGTGAGCAAAATCTTGGACGGTTTGGCCGAAACCTGGGCTTGTTCGACGAGAGGATGACCCGCATGTCTACGCAGCCGGCAACGTTGTCGCAGGTTCACGCGCCGCGGTCGCAGCAGCCGAGCACCGACGCGTGGGACTGGAAGCCGCAGCCCAAGGCCGAGGCGCTGCTGTACGAGTTCGTGTGCGACTTCCTCGGCCGCGCCGCCGCCGCCGCGTCGCTGTCGCGGCGGCTCGACGCCGAGTGCGGCGTGCGGTTCGTCGACCTGATCGACACGGTCTTCGTCGCCCGCGACGACCCGCGCGCCGGCCGCCTCGCCGCGGCGGGGTGGCTGCACGACGAGGACCTCGGGCCGTTCCACGTCCACCGCAACGCGCTGGGGCAGTTCCCGCCAATCGCGGTCTGCGACAACGCGTGCCCGTGCGAGGTGGCGATCGACCTGAAGGTCGAGTCGGTCGTCGACTTCCTCGCCGCCCACGGCCAGCCCGGGCCGCCGAGCGGGGCGCTCGGCTCGGGCTACCGGTGGGCGAAGGTGTGCGCGGTCGA
>JAUJNJ010000165.1 GCA_030448225.1 Phycisphaerae bacterium | reverse complement strand
CGTTTTTTCAAAGCTCCGTCTACGGGTGGCGGGGGCGTCGCGCCCGCGCTTTCGGCTGAGTAATGGGGGGCGTGTCGGCCGCGCCACGTCCGAGGGCCACACTTCTTGAACAGCTTCTACGTCATGCTTCACTTGCTGGCCGAATCGGACCCGAGCGCGATCGTCGTCGGGGCGGTGATCGTCGGCGTGATCCTGTTCGCGTTTGTCGTCGTGAACCCGCTCATCGAGCGGGTCCGCCCGACGACGATCGTCGGGCGGCTGCGGCGGTTCCTCGGCGGCGGCGCGGCGCGGGAGGTGCGGACGCACGAGAAGTCGTTCCCCGGCTACGACCTCGCCTCGGTCAACCGCGCGCTGCTCAGCTTCCTCGACGAGCGCTGCGACCGGCACGAGGCCGTCGGCTCCGGCGTCGCGGCGTTCAACTTCCTCAACTTCATCACCGGCGAGCTCCCGGCGTACTCGAAGAACCAGAAGCCGCAGCCGGCGACCTATCAGCGCCTGCCGGTCGACGTCGACGACGAGGAGTCGTTCGTCTCCAACTGCCTGTACCTCTGCTCGGTCCGTCCCGCCGGCGCCGGCGGCGGGCCGCCGCAGCGCGTGGCGGTGCTGCTGTCGACCGGGCAGGCGCAGCCGGACTTCGACGAGGAGATGGAGGTCAAGTCCGCGCCGGTCGCCTCGATCAACCTCAGCATCGCGTGCCGCGCGAAGGGCATCGCCGACGACTTCTTCCACGAGATGGAGGCGCGGCGCCAGCGGCTGAGCGTGTTCCGCGGCAAGGTGATCGAGCCCAACGTCTCGGCGGGCGGCATCCGCACGATCGCGTTCCGCAAGATCCGGCCGGTGCGGGAGGACGACCTCGTGCTGCCCGAGTCGGTCAAGGCGCTCGTGCGCGGGAGCCTCGTCGGGTTCTACGAGCACCGGGCCGTGCTCCAGGCGCTCGGCGTGGAACTCAAGCGGGGCATCCTGTTCCACTCGCCGCCGGGCACGGGCAAGACGTCGACGAGCCTGTACCTCGCCGGCCTGCTGCCGAACTTCACGGTCTGCTTCGTCGCCGGCCGCCGGCTGCTCTACCCGCGCGAGGTGTGCGCGATGGCGCGGTACCTCCAGCCGGCGATGCTCGTGTTCGAGGACATCGACCTGATCGCCCAGGAGCGCGACTTCAACGGACTGGCGACCGTCCTGGGCGAGCTGATGAACCAGATCGACGGCTGCGAGCCGACCGACCAGGTGCTGTTCATCATGAACACCAACTCGCTCGACCGCCTCGAGCAGGCCGTGCGCAACCGCCCCGGGCGGGTCGACCAGATCATCCAGATCCCGCTCCCCGACGCGGCCGCCCGGGAGGCGCTGCTGCGCAAGTTCGCGCACGGGATGACGCTGCCGGCCGACCTGGCGGGGACCGTGCGGGCCACCGACGGCGAGACGCCGGCCACGTTGAAGGAGATCGTGAAGCGGGCGGCGGTGTACGCGGTCACGCGCGCCACGACCCGCCAGCCGGCCGGCGCGCCGCTCACGACCGGCGACGTGCGCGTCGACGAGTCGGACCTGCTCCTCGCCCGCGAGCAGATCAACACGCTGCGCGACCGCACGCGGACCGACGTCGTCCTCTGACGCCCGCGCACGGGAACGGCGCTCGTGCGCCGCGTGGCGCCGGTCATGAAGTGGCGGGCATGGCGGACGCCTGCTGCTCTTCGTACTCCCGCAACTTCCGCCGCGTGTAGCGCGTCACCCACCACGTCAGCGCGACCGTCGCCGCCAGACCGCCGGCGTAGAGGGCCCACTCGGCGGGCGTCGGCTTGTGCTTCTCGCCGCCGAAGGTGAGTTGGCCGGCCGAGCCGAGGTAGGCGAGCAGGAAACAGAGCGGGGCGTTGCCGACGAGTGACGCCGTCGCGTAGGTGCGGAAGCGGACGGTCGTGATGCCGAAGCAGTAGTTGGCGATCGCGCCGGGCAGCACGGGGTTGAGGCGGGTGAGCAGGATCATCTTCCACGAGTCGTGCCGCAAGCCGTGGACGGCCGCGCTGTACTTCGGGTGACAACTGAGGCGTCGGAGCACCCAGTCGCGGGCGGCGTGGCGGGCGATCCAGAACGACGCCATCGCCGACAGCGACGCCGCCGCCAGCGCCGCCAGGAATCCCGACACGGCGCCGAACAGCAGCCCGGCCGCGATGTTGAGGGGGCTGGTCGGGACGGCGAACGTGCCGAACAGCGCGTAGATGAGCACGAACGCGACCCACCCCCACGGCCCGAGGTCATCCACCCACCCGACCGCCGCCTTCAGCCACTGACCCGTCGGCAGGAGCCACAATGCCAACGCCGCGCACGCGGCGAGCGCGCCAAGGATGATCACCCGTCGCGTCCACCGCCCGGCCGGCGCCCGCGCGCCACCCTCGCCTGAGACGCCTGCCCCAACGGCGGGGTCGGCGGGAGCAGGGGCGGGAGCAGGAGCAGGAGCGGCGGCCGACATCCGGACCGTTGTACTGGCCTGGCGTGCGGCGGGGGAGGTCGAAATGGCGAACGACGCGCGGGCCGGAAGAGCACGCCGTGGCGGCGCAACGTCCAGCTTCCACGCGATGGAATTATGCCAGATGTGGCTGGTGCAACGGCGAATTCATCCGCACGTCAGGGAGCACGGCGGCGAAACCCGAACGCCGGGCCGCATGGTGTGGGCCACGGGCGAGAAGCGCACGCGTCACTCCGGCCCGTACGGCGACGGCGGACCGACCGGGCCGCGCGGGCCGGGCGGCTCGGCAAATCCGGGCGGGCCCGGCCGCTCCGGGTTGATCGGCTCACCCGTGTGGCGGTCGACGAGGCGGCCGCGCTGGTCGACCTCGTACCCGCGCGCGCTACCGCCGCCGACCCCCTGCCCCGGGTACGCCCGCTGGTTGTATTGGTTAAGCATCGGCGGTCGCTGCCTCGCGTTCACCGGCGCGCCGGCGTTGCGCGCCGGCGCGGGCCCTGCGGGTGGACGGGTCGCGATGAAGTACGCCCGCACGCCGAACACCAGCGCGAGGACGATCCCGGCACCCACGCGGAACGGTGCGTTCGACTCGTGCTTCGCCGGCGGCGCCTTCGGCGGCGGGGGCGGCTGGTAATTCAACACCGGCGTCGCCGCTTCCGCTTCGCCCGCAAGCCCGATCGGCGCCGCCGCCTCGGCCCGCTCGCGCGCCATCGGCGGCACGACCGCCGGCTCGCGCACCCGCCGCCCGCATCGCGGGCAATCGACCACCCGGGTGGAGACGGGCTGGCCGCAGTTGTCACAGGGCTGACGGTCGGCGGACGGGGTGGCATCGGGCATGGGAGGAGGTTCCCCGGCTCGTCGTTCGTTCGCGCCCGACCATCGCCGCCGGCCGCGGGGTGGCGGCGGCGGGCGCTCGCTCTCATCGTCGATCCGCAGGTCGCGCGGCGGCATCCTAGCGTGCGCGGCGCCCGACCCGCCAGCGGAAAAGGGGCGGGCGAGCGGCGGGGGCTCAGCCCGGTCCGCCGCCCGCGCGCGCCGAACCGAAAACGCATCTGTTGCCGCGACGTTGGCGCGCGTACACTCGCCGGGCCACTTAAAAGAGGATCGTCCCCATGCAGATCGCCAAGCACGCCGTCGTCTCGATCGACTACACGCTCACCGGCCCCGACGGCCAGGTCATCGACAGCTCGCAGGGCGCCGAGCCGCTCACGTACCTGCACGGGGCGGGCAACATCGTCCCGGGGCTCGAGCGCGAACTCGAGGGGAAGCAGTCCGGCGACGCGATGAACGTGACGATCCAACCCGACGACGGCTACGGCCCGCGGCGCGACCAACTCGTGCAGGAGGTGTCGCGCGAGGCGTTCCAAGGCGTGACGAAGATCGAGCCCGGCATGCAGTTCCAGGCCAACACGCCGCAGGGCCCGCGCATGGTCACCGTCACGAAGGTGGCCGACCAGACCGTGACGGTCGACGCGAACCACCCGCTGGCCGGCGTGCCGCTGAAGTTCGACGTGAAGGTCGTCGACGTCCGCGCCGCGACCGCCGAGGAACTCCAGCACGGCCACGCCCACGGCCCGGGCGGCCACCACCACTGAGCGCCGGCGCACCCCCGACGCGCTTGTTGATCCGTTTCGCCCGCGGACGGGTCACCCGGGATTGTCTCCGCGCGCCTTCACCGTCTTGAACGCGCGGCCCGCGGCCTTGATCGTCTGTTCGATGAGGTCGTCGGTGTGGGCGAGGCCGACGAACAGGGCCTCGTACTGCGACGGGGCGAGGTGCACGCCGTTCTCGAGCATCGCGTGGAAGAACGCGCCGTAGGCGGCGGTGTCGGAGGCGGTGGCGTCGGCGTAGTTGGCGACCGTGCGGCCCGGCTCGCGGACGAAGAACGGCGTCAGCATCGACCCCACGCGGTTGAGCGCGATCGGCACGCCCGCGCCGTCGGCCGCGTCGATCAGCCCCTCGGCCAGCAGGCCCGCGCTGCGCTCCAGCGCCTCGTACGCGCCGGGCTCCTTGAGGATGTCGAGCGTCGCCAGCCCGCCGGCCATCGCCAGCGGGTTGCCGCTGAGCGTGCCGGCCTGGTAGACGCCGCCGGACGGGCTGACCATCTCCATGAGCCGCTTCGGCCCGCCGTACGCCGCGCACGGCAGCCC
>JAUJNJ010000018.1 GCA_030448225.1 Phycisphaerae bacterium | reverse complement strand
CCGCGCCGGGGCTGCACATCAAGGCGTTCACCGCGATCGAGATCGTGCACTTCTCGCGCATCAGCCGCTCGAGCGTGCGCGACGTGCTGACGGCCCTGCGCGACGCCGGCCTCGGCAGCCTGCCCGGCGGCGGGGCGGAGATCTTCGACGACCGCGTCCACGACGAGGTGTTCAAGGGCAAGGTCCGCGCCGACCGCTGGTTCGACGTCCACCGCACCGCCCACGGCCTCGGCATCTACTCCAACGCCACGATGCTCTACGGCCACGTCGAGACGATCGAGGAGCGGGTGGGGCATCTGATGAAGTTGCGGGAGTTGCAGGACGAGTCGTTGGGGAATTGCGGATTGCGGATTGCGGATTTCGGAGTGGAAGACAAGCCGGGTAGCAGCGAAGGCTCTTCCTCCTCCTCTTCAATCCGCAACCCGCAATCCGAAATCCGCAATGATGGGGCTTTCTTCAACTGCGTCATCCCCCTCTCGTTCATCCCCGAACAGAGCGAGCTCGGGCACCTGCCGGGGCCGACGGGGCTGACGGACCTCAAGACGCTGGCGATCGCCCGCCTGATGCTCGACAACGTCGCGCACGTCAAGGCGTTCTGGATCATGCAGGGGATCGGCCTCTCGCAACTCGCGCTCAACTGGGGCTGCGATGACCTCGACGGCACCGTCGTCTGGTACGACATCACCAAGCGCCAGGGCGACGGCACCACCCACCAGGAACTGCACGTCAGCGACATCGAGCGCCTCGTCCGCGAGGCGGGCCGGGTGCCGGTCGAACGCGACACGCTCTACCGCGAGGTGCGGCGCGACGCGGACCGCACCTCCGCGCAGCTCAACCTCGAACCCGCCGTCGCGTCGGCGCGCTGAGCCGCTCGCGGCTTAGCGTCCCCGTCCCGCGACGCGTGCGCCGCTGACTGCCTATCCGAATCACCTGGCGTCCCCCGTTTCGCCCTAGGCCCGAAAGGCCCGCTGGAGGTTTGCTGGGATAAGCGCTAAGCCGCGAGCGGCTTCCCCCTCTGCTTTTCCAGACGTCCCCACCGACCCCGTCACCGGCGTAAACTGCGCACCTCACAACCGGGAGGCGCATGACGCTGAAGATCGACCTGTACACGAAGATCGTCCTGACCGTGATCGCCGGGTGCCTGCTGTACCTCTGCTTCGGCAAGCCGGCCATGACGGCGACCGCCCACGCGCAGGGGGCGGCGGGCCCCCAACTCGTGCGCGTGGACGGGGTGGTCCCCGTGCGCATCGCCGCGATCGAGCGCCTTCAGGACACGCAGACCGGCCAGTGGAGCGAGTGGCAGACGATCGCGACGAAGGCGCAGCCGTAGCGCTGCGGTTTGAACTCAGGACCTGTCAGACGTGACGCTGGCCCGGGCGAAGCGCCGCGGCTCACCGTGTAGCGCCCCCGCATGTGCCGCGAGAGCGTGCTCTATCGTTTCCCGCGAGTTCGACCGCGGTTCGTGGTCGGGAGCGGCATCCCGCGATGTCATCCGACCGAAGCGGTACCGACCACAAGCGATCTTCGGTTGGGAACGCGCGTCTCCGTCCCGAGATTTCTGGTCGCTGTCGCTCCTCGGGATGACACGTTCGGCGTCGCGACACCCGGCCAGATCGGCTCTGCGCGATCGCGCCCGAGGCTTCGCTCGTGCGGCGAAACCGCGCGCGGCTGCCGCGCCGACCGAGCGCGCGCGCGGCGACCCGAAACGAACGCGGGCGGGCCCCGGCTTCCGGAGGCCCGCCCGCATCTTCTCGACATCCCCTCCCCTACTTCGCCCCCACCGCCTCGGCCCGCTTCGGCTCGGCGAACGCCATGGCGGCCTTCACAAAGCCCATGAAGAACGGGCTGGGACGGAGCGGGCGGCTCGTGAGTTCGGGGTGGGCCTGGGTCCCGATGAAGTACGGGTGCTGGTCCTGCGGCAGTTCCAAAATCTGCATGATCGGGTAGCCCGGCGCCTTGCCGCTGAAGGTCATGCCGTGCTCCTCGAGCAAATCGATGTAGCGGGGGTCGACCTCGTAGCGGTGGCGGAACCGCAGGCGGATGCGCGTCGCCTCGTCGAACAGCTTGGCGGCGAGGGTGTTGGCCTTGACGTCGACGTCCTTGCCGCCGAGGCGCATGTTGCCGCCGAGGCCCTCGATCTTCTTCTGGTCCGGCAGGATGTCGATCACCGGCGAGCCGCAGCCCGGGTCGAACTCGGTGCTGTTGGCGTTCTTGATGCCGCAGACGTTGCGGGCGAACTCGATCACCGCCATCTGGAACCCGAGGCACAGCCCGAGGTACGGCACCTTGTGCTCGCGGGCGTAGCGGATGCACTCGATCTTCCCCTCGGTCCCGCGCACGCCGAACCCGCCGGGCACGACGATGCCGTGGCAGTCGCGGAGGCGCTGGGCGACGTTGCCGGCGTCGATCGTCGTGGTGTCGAGCCACTTCAGGTTGACGTTCACCCCCAGGTGCACGCCGCAGTGCTCGGCCGACTTGATGATGCTCGCGTAGGCGTCGCGCAGCGCGACGTACTTGCCGGTGACGGCGATCGTCACCTCCTTGTTCGCCTTGCCGATGCGGTCGATGAACCACCGCCACTTCGTGCGGGCCACGTCCTCCTTCCGCTGGTCGACGCGGTCGTGCAGGTCGAGCAGCGTCAGGACCTCGCGGTCCATGCCGGCGTCGCGGAGGCTTTCGGGGATCGTGTAGATGCTCTCGACGTCGTGCATCGAGACGACGCGCTTCATCGGCACGTTCGTGTACATCGAGATCTTCTCGCGGACCTTCTCCCCCGCCGGGTTCGACGCCCGGCAGGCGATGATGTGGGGCATGATGCCCACCTCCATCAGCCGCTTGATGCCGAGCTGAGCCGCCTTCGACTTCTGCTCGCCCAGCGCGCCCGGCTCCAGCACGTACGTGAGGGCGACGAAGACGACCGACCCCTCCCCCTCCTCGAACGCGAGCTGGCGGCACGCCTCGAGGTAAAAGCTGTTCTCGTAGTCGCCGACCGTGCCGCCGACCTCGACGAACACGACGTCGGCGTTGCTCTTGGCGGCGAGTTCCCGGAGCTTCAGCTTGATCTCGCCGACCACGTGCGGGATGACCTGTACGTCGCGGCCGAGGTACCCGCCCTCGCGCTCCTTCTTCAGCACGCCGGACAGGATCTGGCCATTCGTCGTGAAGTTGGCGGCCCCGAGGTCCTGGTCGAGCAGGCGCTCGTAGGTCCCGAGGTCCATGTCCGTCTCCATCCCGTCGTCGAGGACGAACACCTCGCCGTGGCGGTACGGGTTGAGCGTGCCCGAGTCGATGTTGAGGTACCCCTCCATCTTGATCGGCGCCACGCGCAGGCCCTTGTCCTGCAACAGCTTGGCGAGCGACGAGGAGAAGATCCCCTTGCCCAGCCCGCTCATCACGGTGCCCATCACCATGACGTACTTGTGGTGCCCCCGGCGATAGCCCGGCGGCATCGGCGTGTAGAACTCGGTCTCTTCCGCCGTCTGACCGATCTTCGCGAGGAGTTCCTGATTGCTCATGACGTACACCTGATTTTTGAACCACGAAGGCACGAAGTCACGAAGCGGGCCCGTTCAGTCCGGCCCCGGCCCCTCGCTCGATCCCTCAAGCATTACTACTTTGGAGCATTAACAGAATGAACGCCAAGACGCCGAGACGCCAAGGTAGGAGGAGGGGAAACACAACAGCCGGGAACGGATGCTTCTCTCTCCTTCCTTGGCGTCATGGCGTCTTGGCGTTCACTCATCCTGTTTTGGCTTCAAGTTTGTCCCGACCCACGATAGGCCCGCTGTGCGACGAACACCCGCTTCGTGTCTTCGTGCCTTCGTGGTTCAACTACTTCGGCCGACGCGCGCGACGAACTCCGCGTACTGCTCGGCCGTGTCGATGCCGTGGGTGGCGCGGTCGACCACGGTCACGCCGATCGGCACGTCGTGCTCGAGCGCACGGAGTTGCTCGAGTTTCTCCGCCAACTCGCACGGGGTCGGCTTCCAGCCCGCCAGACGCAAAAGGGTGTCGCGCGTGTAGGCGTAGATGCCCACGTGCAAGTGATACGTCGGCGGCGGTCCGGAAGCCCGATCGCGATGGTACGGAATCGGCGATCGCGAGAAATACATCGCACGGTACTGACGGCTGAAGACGACCTTTACCAAGTTCGGGTCCGCCGGGTCTGCCGGCGGCCTGAACGGCGTGGCCACCGTTTGCATCGGGTACCCGCCATCCTGCATCTCGTACGCGAGCTGATCGATCGTCTCCGGCTCGATCTCCGGTTCGTCTCCTTGCACGTTGATGACAACGCCGCTCCCAAGCCGGCCGGCCACCTCCGCGACGCGGTCCGTCCCGCTTGGGTGATTCGGATCGGTCATCTCGCAGCGCGTCCCGAACGGGCGCAGCGCGTCGACGATGCGCTGATCGTCCGTCGCCACCACGATTTCCGACACGCGCACGCACCGCCGCACCCGGTCCACCACGTGTTGCACGAGCGGTCGGCCGGTCTCGGCGGCGAGAATCTTGGCGGGGAAGCGGGTCGAGCCGTAACGGGCTGGAATGACGACGATTGCAGCCAAAAGTCGGCCTCACCTTCGGGGGCGCCCGGTCAACTCAAAACTGCGGGGCGAGGGTAGCGGTGACGCCGCGGGGTGTCAATTTCGAGTTTCGGAGGCGAGAGGGTCGGGTGAGGATTGAACCGCGAAGGGCGCGAAGAACGCGAAGGAGAGGAAGACACTCATGAGTTGATGCATCACACAGAGCACATCTGAAACGTCTCCAGCCCCTTTTAGCCGCAGGCCCGAAGGGCTCGCTGTCCGTCAGCCAGACGGGTCAGACCAGACGCGAATCGCGGAAGTGGAGCGCAGTCAACGTGCTTCGACTCCTTACTCTTACAGCATTTCGACCAACTCCGCTCTCGTCTCCGCCTTCGCGTCCTTCGCGCCCTTCGCGGTTCAAAACCCTTAGACCGCCTCGAAATCCTTCCCCTTCGGATCCGCCAGCGCGATCACGAGCGCGCAAAGGCTCGCCGGCTTTGCCGGGCGAAGCACTCTGGCGAGCGAATGCAACGTCGCCCCCGTCGTCCGCACGTCATCGATCACCACCACGTGCTTCCCGCGGACAGCCGCCGGGCGGAGCAGGCCGAAGGCGTCACGCAAGTTTTCCCGCCGTTGGGCCGGCGAACCCAGGTGCGTCTGCGTCTCGGTGTGGCGAAGGCGGATCACCGGCGTCACCACCTTCAGCCGGCGGTCGTGATGGTGAAGTCGCCGGGCGATGACGTCGGCTTGGTTGAACCCGCGGGCGACCTGGCGCAACGGGTGCAGCGGCACCGGCAGCAAACAGTCAGCGTGCGTCAAAATCCCCTTCACCCGCTCCTGCGCGATCGCCCGATCCGCCAGAAACTCCGCCAGCGGCCACCGCCCGTGATACTTGACCTGGTGGATGAGGTGCCGCAACGGATCGTGAAAACTCCCCAGCCGGACCACCCGGTCGTAATGAGCCACCCCGCCACCCATGCAGTACGGACAAGGCGCCCCGTCCCGCGACAGCGGCATCGCGCACCACTCACAGTTCGGCTCGTGCTCGACCTTCCGAAGATCCTCGTCACAGCGCGAGCAAACCGGCGACGCCCCCTCGTACGTCGCATCGCAACACGCGCATTCGCCGGGGTAGCAGAAGTCGACGACCTGGCTCAGGAGCGACTTGAGTCCCACGGCCGCCACTATACCCATCGGGGTGCCGCGCGGACCACGTTCTTACGCGTAGGCGCTCGCCTCGTTTCCGAGACCGCTCGGGGTGCGAGCTTGTACCGGCGCGGTAGCATGATCGCGTGCGCGGCCGCCTCTTCACCCTCTGCTCGGCCCTGTCGCTGCTGCTGTGCGTGGTAGTGTGCGTGCTGTGGGTGCGCAGCTACTTCCAGACGGACATCGTGATCGTCCGCGACCGCCCTCCCGGGACCGCACGATTCGCCGAGTCGGCCTTTGGCGGATTGTCGTTCTACTCCGTTCAGGCACCCGTGGCCGAGGCCGGCGAGAGGACCGGAGCACGGTGGGAAAGCAACAGCAGTTCTCTGCTGGGAACGGGCGGGTTGCTCACTTTCGACGCGGGTTGGGTGCGGGTGCCCAGCGAAAGAGCCCTGTGGGTGGTCTTCCCGCACTGGTCGCTGGGCTGTGCGGCCGCGTTGCTGCCGGCTGTAGCCATCCGTCGCCGGATGGGGCGCCGGTCACGCCCCGGCCTCTGCCCCGCCTGCGGCTACGACCTCCGCGCCACGCCGGACCGCTGCCCGGAGTGTGGGGCGGAACGGAAGGAAGGGTTCGCGTGAGGCGGAAGCTGCTCACCCTCGTCTCGCTGCTGCTGTGCGCGGTCCTCGTCGTGATGTGGGTGTCTTCATGGCCGCGGCCTAGGGATGCGGTGTTCCGGCACTGGCGTTCGATTACGCCGGAGGATGCGCGGCGGGACGTCGCCGAGGAGATGGTCCGGGATCGACACTTGGTTGGGCTGGCCCCGGACGACGTCGTCCGCGAACTCGGCCGGCCGAACAGCCGGAGGATGTCGCCCGAGTACGGCGATCTGAAGTAAATCGTCGGCGACGCAATCCTTGACGACCTGTGGCTGTGCATCCACGTCGAGGGGGGCCGGGTGCAAAAGACGGAGATCCGGTCTGACTAAAGCCTTGCCGCCAATCCTACCGCTCCACTACCCTGCACGCCGCCCCTCCCGCGTTTGAACTCCGCCCGCCGCAGCGGTAGCATTCCCTCTTTCCGATGGAAAACACGACGTCCGGGCCCGGCGGGCTCGCTTTATCTTCCAAAGCCCTTCGAACCAAAGAGCAGCCGATCAGTTTTCTGATCAACGAGGCGCTGCGCAACCCCCGGCTGATCAACCTGGCCGCGGGATTGGTCGATCCGCTCACGCTGCCGGTGGACGAGGTGCGGGCGATTACCGCCCGGCTCTTCTCCGACACGGCGCGGGGGCGGGCCGTCCTTCAGTACGACACGACGCTCGGGCTGCGCGAGTTGCGCCAGCGCGTCCTGAAGCACATGGAGGACATGGAGGGCCGGCCGGCGGCGTCGCTCGGGCTGACCGAGGATCACCTCGTGCTCTCGACCGGGTCGCAGCAGGCGCTCTACCTCATCGGCGACGCGCTGATCGATCCGGGCGACATCGTGATCGCGGCCAACCCGAGCTATTTCGTCTACACCGGCACGCTCTCGTCGCTCGGCGCGCAGGTCGAAACCGTGCCGATGGATGACGACGGGATGGACGTCGACGCCGTCGAACGGCTGTTCGCCCGGCTCCAGCGCGAGGGGAAGCTGCCGCGGGTGAAGCTGCTGTACTGCACGAGCTATTACCAGAACCCCACCGGCCTCACGCTCTCGGCCGACCGGCGGCCGCGGCTGCTGGAGATCGTGAAGCGCTACAGCACGCACCACCGCATCCTCATCCTCGAGGACGCCGCCTACCGCGAGCTGCGTTACGACGGGCTGGCCCACCGTTCGATCAAGTCGTACGACCCGGAGAACCGATTCACCGTCATCAGCCACACGTTTAGCAAACCCTTTGCGCCGGGCGTGAAGCTGGGGTACTCGGCGATGCCCGACGACCTGCTGCACGCCGTGCAGCAGCAGAAGGGTAACCACGACTTCGGGTCGGCCAACGTCACGCAGCACATCGCGCTCGAGGCGATGCGCGACGGCAGCTACGGCGAGCACGTGAAGGTGCTCCAGGCCGCCTACCGGGCGAAGCGCGACACGATGCTTGCCGCCCTCGGCCGTTCGATGCCGAAGGACGCCGGCATCATGTGGACGACGCCCAACGGCGGGCTGTACGTCTGGATCACGCTGCCGGCGTCGTTCGACACGTCGCGCGGCAGCCCGATGTTCAAGGCGGCGATCGACGAGGGCGTGCTGTTCGTCCCCGGCGACTACTGCTTCCAGCCCAACACGGCCGGGCGGGTGCCCACGCACCACCTGCGGCTGAGCTTCGGGCAGGTTGCGCCCGACGCCATCGAGCCGGGCATTGAGCGCCTCGCCCGCGTCGTCTCGCGTTTCCTCGGCGGCGCTGCTCCCGCCGATCCGCTTACGCACCACGCACTACGCAGCACGCATTAGCATGCGGATCTCCTGGACCATCTCCTGGTACGTCTTCAAGGACCTCTTGAAGATCTTCATGATGACCAGCGGCGCGCTGGCCGGCATCATGAGCTTCGGCGGGCTGCTGCGCCCGCTCACCCAGCAGGGGCTCGACGCCAGCCAGGTCGGGCAGTTGCTGAGCTACTTCTCGCCGGCGATGACGGCCTACTCGCTGCCGATCGCCGCGCTGTTCGCGGCCACGGTCGTCTACGGGCGCCTCTCGGCCGACAACGAGCTGACGGCCTGCCGCGCCAGCGGCATCAGCCACGCGGCCGTCGCGCTGCCGGCGCTGGCGCTGGGGCTGATCGTGGCGATGGCCAGCCTCATGCTCCTCTCGTTCGTCGTGCCCAACTCGACGCTGAAGGTCGAGAAGGTCATCTACTCGAACATCGCCAAGCTCATCGCCAACCGCATCGACCGCACGCACCAGATCAAGTTCGGCACCGCCACCGTGTTCGCCCAGCAGGCGCACCTGCCGGAGTTGTCGCCCGAACAGGTCGCCCGCGGCGAGCAGCAGGTCGTGCTGATCGGCCCGACGATCGTGACCTACGAGCGCCCGCGCCCCGACGACTGGCACTACCGCGTGCCGGTCGAGTTCTGGACCGCCGGCCAGGCGACGGTCTTCATCAACCGCGTCGACGACGGCGCGGCCGACGACAAGATCGAGCTGACGATCGCGCTGAAGAACGGCGCGAAGTTCCCGCGCGACTTCAAGGGCGGGCTGCACGCCAGCGTGGCCGCGACGCACTTCGGGCCGATCGAGATCGGCTCGCCGATCAAGGAGAACACGAAGTTCATGGACCTGTGGCAGCTGCGCCACCTCTACCAGAACCAGCACGAGAGCCGGCGGGTGATCCGCCTGCAGGACGAGTTCATCACGAACCACCAGAAGGAGAAGTTCGCCGACTCGGCCGTGCGCGAGCTCAACGAGCGCGGCGAGTCGTCGTTCACGACGCTCAACGGCGAGCGGTACGTGCTGGAGCGCGGCCCCAAGCCGGCGCTGCAGCGCCTCAGCGACGTCGTGGTCGGCGCCAGGGCCGAGGAGCTGAGCAAGTCCGGCGACACGATCCGCCCGAAGGACGCGCCCGAGGCCGAGCGCACCGTGCGGCTGTGGCACATCGTCGACGGCAAGGTGCGGTCGGTCGTCGACGCCTACGACGGCCGCGTCCGCGCCCGCCCGCGGCGCGACCTCGACCGGATGGACGTCGTGGTCGAGCTGCACGACGCGACGATCCCCACCGAGGAGGGCCCGGTCGCCCGCGCCAGCGTCAGCGAGGCGTTCACCGTGCCGATCCCCGATCACCTGCGCAAGCTCGAGAAGCTGCCGCTGTCGTGGTTCGTCTCCCCGGCGGCGCGGCCGTACGGGCACAAGTTCCAGCTGCAGCTGAAGCGCGACCTGATCATCCTAGCCAACGACATCATCAGCGAGAGCAACAGCCGCGCGAGCTTCGCCGTCAGCTGCCTGATCCTGGTGATGGTCGGCTGCGCGCTGGGGATGATGTTCCGCAGCGGCAACTTCCTGACCGCGTTCGCCGTCAGCTTCGTCCCCGCCCTGCTGAGCATCACGCTGATCATCGCCGGCCAGCGCGTGTGCGGGAACATCGGCTGGAAGATCGAGGACCCGACGTTCCGCAACCCCTTGCCGCTGGGCATCGCCCTGATCTGGAGCGGCAACGTCGCGAACTTCGTCATCGCGACGGTGCTGCTGGGGCGGCTGTGGAGAACGTGATGGAAAGAGCGACGAAGCGACGAAGGCACGCAGCGACGAAGGGAACGGCGGGCCCGCCCGCTTTTTCTCCCCTTCGTCGCTACGTCGCTCCGTCGCTCCGTCGCTTCACCCTATGAAGATCCTCGACCGCTACGTCCTCTGGTCGTTCCTCAAGAACTACCTGATCAGCTTCATGGTGCTGATCGGGATGTACGTCGTGCTCGACATGGTCTTCAACTTCGACGAGCTCGTCGAGGTCCGCTCCACCGGCACCGAGGCGGGGGCCAAGCCGCTGCTGAGCGTGCTGATGAACGTCGGGGGTACTACTTCTTCCAGGGGTTCCTGTTCTTCGTCCACCTGTCGGGGATCATCCCGGTCGTGGCCGCGGCGTTCACGCTCATGCGGCTCAGCCGGTTCAACGAGCTGACGGCCGTGCTGGCGGCGGGCGTGCCACTGCTGCGGGTGGCGCGCCGATCATCATCGCGTCGGTCGTGCTCAACGCGATCCTGATCGTCGACCAGGAGGTCGTGATCCCGCGGCTGATCCCCCAGCTCTCGCCAACCACGACGATTTGAGCCGCAGCGCAACTACGTCGACGTGACGAACATCCAGGACGACCAGAACGCCTGCTCTACGCCGCCGCCTACTTCGCCGGCCGCGACGGCAGCGCCGACGCTCGAGACGCTCGACGTGATCGAGCACGCTGCGAGAACAACGAGGTCGTCGGATCACCGCCGACGCCGCCCGGTGGGACGGGGAGCGCGGTGGAACCTGGAGGGGCGACGCGCGCGTCACCGGGCTGCACGCGGGCGACGCGGTCGAGGAACCACTGAGCGTCTGGCGGACGAGCATTACGCCGCGCGAGATCGATCTGTACCGCAACACCGACTTCCTCGAGCTGCTGAGCACCGAGCAGATCAACCAGCTCCTGACGCGGCCCAAGGCTTCGGCCAGCATGCTGCTGCCGCGTGAAGCACTGGCGGTTCACCCAGCCGTTGATGAACGTGATCCTGCTGCTGCTGGCGACGATCCCGGCGGTCCTGACCCGCGAGCCGGGCAAGCTGAAGTCCGCGGCCACGCAGTGCCTGCTGCTGACCGGGCTGGGGATGGGCGGCATCTTCCTGTTCCAACACCTCGCCGGCCACCCCTCCCAGCAGATGGCCGCCCAGTGGCCCGCGATCATGGCGTGGCCCCGATCTTCATCTTCGGCCCGGTCGCCGTGTTCATGCTCGACCGCATCAAGACGTGAGGGGGGAAGCGAACGAAGGCACGGAGCGACGAAGGGAAGACAGGCGTTATCGGGGGAAGCGACGAAGCGACGAAGGCACGGAGCGACGAAGGGAAGACAGGCGTTATCGGACGATTTCGTTTCGCCCCTCCGTCGCTGCGTCGCTTCGCCCCTCCGTCGCTTCGTCGCTTCGTCGCTCCCCCTCCCCCGGTTCCATTTGCCTCCCCAGTTCCCAATCGTACATCCTTCTCGTCAGGCAACGCACCGCGGCAATCGCTCTGGCGGGTGGCTGTCGCGGGGCCTGATCGGGGGTGAGGGAGGTCGTACCTCCTCAACTCCCTGCGACGCTCTCTCGCCCATTCTGGCGATGCCGGCCGCCGCCACACACGCGGCCGGCATTTTGTTTTCCAGCCGAACAGATCGAGGACGCGAAGTTCCGCATTTAGCCGGCTCGCAAGCGAGCCGGCCAACAAAAAAGGCGTCTAAAAGAACCGCGGTGGGCCAGTTGTCATCCTGAGCGCGGCGAAGGATCTCACGCGGGGTGTCGCAGGGACCACGGGAGATCCTTCGCTGCGGCTCAGGATGACATTTCTCGCGTACTGGTGCTTTTAGAAGCTCTCGGGACGCCATATCCGATCGCGTCCACCCACTCCGCGCATAAGTACGCGTTTGGCGTAGGAAGGAACCGAGCGTACGTCCCGGTGCGCGCGTCCCCAACCTACGCCGATACGGCGGCTCTCCACATCCCCGCCCCCCCCCGCCCCGCCGCACTTGCCGACCACCCCCAAGGGCCGTAGCCTCGCCGCGGGACTCGGTCGAAAGGATTCAGCATGAGCCGCCCGGAAGCCGGCGTGGAGCGGGACGGAACGTCGTCGGCGTCGCGGACGCCGTCGGCGCGGAAGGCGATCGTCGCGACGTTCCTCGTCACGCTCGCGGTCGTGGGGTTGGCCGCGTACCTGCTCGTGCGCGCGCTCGAGCACGCGCCGGTGGATGGCGCAGCGACTGGTGAAGAACGAGCCGGCGACGGTCGGCGCCGAGCAGTACGGGCTGCGGCAGGTCGTGCTCGCCGACCGCGGCCGCGCGGCCGCTGTGCGGGCGACCTGGCGGCGGCGTCGCGGCTCGACGCGCAGCTCGCGCAGGAGGCGCTGCTCCGCGCGCCGCCGTCCACCGCCTGGCTCGGGCGGCGGCAGCCAGCGACGAAGCTCTACGCGAGAACGCCGAGCAGCCGGAGTGGAACCGCAACGCCGCCGCCGACTTCTTCTGCTTCCACCTGCACGCCGGGCTGATGCTCAACCCGCCCGGGCTGCCGTCGCTGTACGAGACGCTCGCCGCCGAGGCCAAGCTGCGCACGCCGGCCGGCCTGTGCACGCCGGTGCTGGCGACGACCGGCGCGCGGTGAGCGTCGACCACGACGAGTTGCTCTTCGGCTCGAGCGAGTACGCGAAGGACGGCCTGCTGAGCGTCTACGAGCGGCACGGCGGCGGATTGATCGGCCCGCGCCCTGCTGGCGATCGTCGACGCGGTCGTCGCCGAGTCGCGGCAGCGATCGAAGTTCGGACCGATCCCCGACGCGGCGCCGAGATCAACGGCAACCTGCTCCAACTCTGCGGCCGCCTCGCCTACGCCGAGAACCGCCCGGCGTACGCGGAGTTCGCCGCGCGCATCGCCGACGCGATGATCGTGCAGGCGATGGCCGCCAACGGCGGGCTGCCGCCGAAGTTCTATGACTACGAGAACGACAAGGTCATCGACGAGACGCTGAAGCTGAAGGACCACGGCAACGAGGCGGTCCTCGGCCTCGCCGAGGCTTACGCGACGGCGGTCGACCGCAAGGCGGAGCCGGCGTGGGGCGAGCAGGCCGACCGCTGGGACGAGCCGCTGGCAAAGATGTTCGAGATCATCCTCGCGCACGGCGTGAACGACGACGGCCTGCTCGTGGCGACGATGTCCCCGCGCCCGGCCGACGGCCGACAAGCTGTGCGACAACTGGGGCTACATCCTCAGCGGCGCCATCCTCTTCACCGACACCGCCCGCCGCCACGGCACGATTAACGCTGCGCGACCTCGACGCGATCGACGCGAAAATCGACGCGATCGCCCGCGCGTCGTTTGCCCGCGAGATCGGCCTGCCCTGGGGCGACGACGCCGACATGGACAGCGAGGCTGACGTGCTCGAGCGGCATCTACATCGCCGCCTACCGCCCGGCCCTGCGCGACGAAGCGCTGCGATGGGCCGACCGGCAGATTGTGGCACTGTTCCGCAACCAGCGGCCGGACGGCACCGCGACCGGCGGCTACCTCGACGGCAACTTCATCCGCACGTCGCTCCTCTACGCCGACACCCACACCGGCGGGTGGCGCGTCGACCCGTGGCGAGGACGTGCTGGTCGGCATGGCGAGCGACGCCCGCGGCAACGCCGTCGTCACCGTCCACAGCACTCGAGCCCTACGCCGGCACGCTGCGCGCCCCCGTCGCCACGCCTGCACGATCATGAAGCTGCCGTGGAACTGGGCGAGGCTGAACAGTTGGCCCGAGTGGTACGTCGTCGACGACGCCACCAGGTGACCGACGCCACCGGCTTCGCGTCGGCGGACGTCAACGCATCGTCCCTTCGCGACGGCGTGCCTTAAAGCTCCCGAAGTTCGGATCGGCCACGTTATCCTCACCCGCGCGACCGTCGACCCGGTCACCGCCGGCGCGGCGAACTTGAAGGGCGAGTCGGCGACGCGTTGAGTTTCCGTCCAGCACTCGCCGGAGACACTTCTCGCGCGCCCTGCACGGCGTAGACGCTGGGATACATGGCGGTTCTCCGCCCGCCGTGTTAACCGCGGCATGCCACCCCACCCGTGTTACCGCCTGGCGATGTGGTCCGGCCCGCGCAACATTTCGACGGCCATGATGCGGTCGTTCGGGAACCGGCCCGACGCCTACGTCACCGACGAGCCGCTCTACGCCCACTACCTGAAGGTGACCCGCCTGCCCCACCCCGGGGCCGCCGAGACGATCGCGGCGCACGAGGCGGACTGGCGGAAGGCCGTCGACTGGCTGATCCGGGCTGGTCCCGCATGGCAAACCAGCACATGGCCCACCACCTCCTGCCGGAGATCGAGACGGCGTGGCTCGACCGGGTGACGAATTGCTTCCTGATCCGCGAGCCGCGGGAGATGGTGACGTCGCTGCTGGAGTTCATCCCCGAGCCGACGCTCCGCGACACCGGCCTGCCGCAGCAGTGGGAGATTTTCCGGCGTCCGCGACCGCACCGGCCGCACGCCGCCGGTGATCGACTCGGCCGACGTGCTGCGCGGCCGCGCGCGTGCTGACGCCTGTGCGACGCCGTCGGCCTCGCGTTCACCGACGCGATGCTCTCCTGGCCACCCGGCCCGCGCGACACCGACGGCTGCTGGGCGAAACACTGGTACGCGAAGGTCGAGCGAACAACGGGCTTCGGCCCGTACAAGCCGAAGGACGTGGAGGTGCCGGCGTCGCTGCAGGGGCTGCTCGACGAGGGCAACGCGATCTACGAGCGATTGCGGGAACACCGCTTGGTCTAGGTGAAGTCGTTCTGCGTTGTCCCCTCTCCCCTGTACTCGGGGAGAGGGTTACGGTGAGGGAACTCGCCGCCGACGTCCCTGGCTAGGGAGCACCTGTCGCGAGAGTCACGCTTGCGCATTCTTCCGCGGCCCTGCGGGCCGGTCGCGAAACGTGATCCCTGTACTGCGAGAGTCTCCGACACCTCGTTAGCGCGTCCGGGTCCAACATTAATCGACGAAAAACCAGCCACATGCTCCAGAAACCCAACGACAAGAACCGCGACCTCATCGTCAACATCAACGGGAAGCTCGTTCACCGCGACGAGGCCGGCGTCAGTGCGTTCGACTCGGTCGTGCAGGGCGGCGACGCGGTGTGGGAGGGGCTGCGGGTCTACGACGGGCGCATCTTCCGCCTCGTCGAGCACCTCGACCGGCTCCGCCACTCGGCGGTCGCGCTGGCGTTCGCGGAGATCCCGTCGCACGAGCAGATTACGCACGAGATCCGCCGCACGCTCGCGGCCAACTCAATGCGCGACGGCGTGCACATCCGCCTCACGCTCACGCGCGGCGTGAAGTACACGAGCGGCATGGACCCGCGCGTGAATACCGCCGGCCCGACGCTCATCGTGCTCGCCGAGCACAAGCCGCCGGTGTACGACAAGTCGGGCATTCGGCTGATCACGTCGTCAGTGCGACGGCCGGGGCCGGACGTGCTGGACCAGAAGATCCACTCGAACAACCTGATCCCGTCGATCCTGGCGAAGATCCAGGCCAACGCCGCCGGCGCCGACGACGCGGTGCTGCTCGACGATCGCGGATTCGTCGCCGAGACCAACGCCACCCACCTGTTCATGGTGACCGCCGGCCGCGTCGAGACGCCGCGCACCGTCGCGTGCCCGGAGGGCATCACCCGCGCCGCGGTTTTAAGCATCTGCAATGATCACAATATCGCGCACGCCGAACGCGACATCACGCTCGTGGAGTTCCACCGTGCCGACGAGGTCTTCTGCACCGGCACGATGGGCGAGCTGGCCGCGGTGACCGAGATCGACGGCCGCACGATCGGCGGCGGCTCGACCGGACCAGTGACGCGGCGGCTCGGCGAGCTTTTCGCCGAACTCACGCGCACCGAGGGGACGCCGGTCGCCTGAGCAGTTGCCCCTGACGAATGTTGTCGCGAGCGCCGTGCGACTGACGCCTGATGATCCGGCAGGCGGCCCCGCCGGGACACGCCAGGCTGGCCAGTGGCGCGCACCGGTCGTGCGTCAACCCCTAATGCAGAAGCCGGCCGGCCCGAAGGATGACGTTTCGCCGGAACCTGATTCGCACTAAGCGTTCTAACGCATCGGATATTTTTCTTGATTCGACGGCGGCGCGAAAGTAACGTCCGAGAAGTCAGATCGCATCTCATTTCGTTTGTGGCTCGCAGTCTTGTTTCAAATCGGCCGGAAGGAAATGCAGACATCTCGTGGCCGGGTTTCGGTGGCGCCGGGCGGCTCCTTTGACGGAGCGTCGCGTGCGTCGGCAGGGCCCGGGGTGAAGCCGCAGCCGAGGTTCTTGCACGGGCACGCGTCGGCTTGACACGCGTCCGGCCGCGCCGAAGAGTCTGGCGATGGTTCCGACCTCGTCGTCGTTCACGTCGCCCGCGTCGCAGTCGTCGTCGTGGCGAGCGCTGCGTCTGCTCGCGCCCGCGAAGATCAACTTGCACCTGCGCGTTGGGCCGGCGCGGCCGGACGGGTTTCACCCGCTGCTGACGTGGATGTGCACGGTCGGGCTCTTTGACACGTTAAAGGTAGAGGCGGCGCCGGAGAGGGGAAGCTCCGAGGCGCCGCCGGCAGTGGCGGGCGCGGCGGGAGCGGTTTCCCTGACGTGCGACCCGCCCGGACTACCGTGCGACGCGGGCAATCTCGTCGTGCGGGTGGCGCTGGCGTGGCAGGCGGCTCTGAAAGCGCCAGTGGGCGGCGCGGGGGTTGGGCACGGGGCTGATGCGACGGAGCGCGAACGGTCCGGGACGGCGGTCGACACCCTCAGGGCGACGCTCGGGAAGCGGATCCCCATCGGCGCGGGCCTCGGGGGAGGCTCGTCCGATGCCGCCCGCACGCTGCTCGCGCTCGACCGCCTGAGCGGGACGAACTGGTCGACCGCCGCACTCTCGGCATTCGCCGCGGAGTTCGGCAGCGACCTGTCGTTCTTCGTGCATGCGGCCAGCGCGGTCTGCACCGGGCGCGGCGAAATCGTCCGCGCGATCGCACGGCCGGCGCCGCGCTGGGCGGTGCTGGTGTTGCCGTCGATGGAGATGCCGACGGGGCCGGTCTACCGGCAATTCGACGAGATGGAACTCGGCCGCGACGACGACGTGTCGCGCGAGCCGGATTGGGGGCAGTGGGTGACGCTCGGCGCGGCGGCGTTGTTGCCGCGCCTGGCGAACGACCTGGAGCCGGCGGCGTTCGCGATTGCCCCGCCGTTGGGACGGCTGCGGGATGACGCGGAGCGCCTGCTGGCCCGGCCGGTCCGCATGAGCGGCAGCGGCAGCAGCCTGTTCACGCTGTACGACGACAAGGCCGCCGCCGGCGCCGCGGCCGACGTCGTGGCGGCGTCTTTGCACGTCCCCGCCGAGGCCGTGGAAGTCGCGCCGATTTTCGCCGATGACCTCAACGGGCCAACCGGCGACAGGTAATACCGAATGATCGAGGACGGCGGCCGAGCCGGTCCCCGCGGAGCAGTCGAAGCCGGTCTTCACATCTCACCGGCCCTCCGCGTCGCCAGTCGGCCGCACTGAAGTTCGCAGTTCACGTCGGAGTGGGAAAAACGAAAAAGGCGTAACTTTGCACGACGCGTTCCGGAAGGGAATTCCGCGTGGGGTGTGAAGGACTGACTTCTCGCAGCCACCGATTCGGTGCGGCCGCTCTCCCTGCGCCCGTTCGGCGCCGGCCTCGGATCGCTCGCCAAGTCGGGCCGCGAGACAACGTGACGCGCATCGTGCGGCCGGTCGGGGGACAGCCCCAGATGTTCCGGGGCGACGGCGGCCGCGAACGGTAGGAACCCGAGCCCGCGCTGCTTCCGGGAGATTCATCCCGGGGCGGCACGGATAGATCGGAGATGGTCAATGGAACTGACGGAAGTCCGCATCAACCTGTGCGATAACCGCGGCGGGCGGCTCAAGGCCTTCTGCTCGCTCACCTTCGACGACACGTTCGTCATCCGCGACGTGAAGCTCATCGACGGCAACGACGGGCTCTTCCTCGCCATGCCGAGCCGCAAGCTTTCCGACCACTGCCCCGGCTGCGGCGAGAAGAACCACCTGCGCGCCCGCTTCTGCAACAACTGCGGCCGCCGCCTCGACCCCGACCGCCAGCAGCAGCAGCACGGCCGTAACGGGAACGTGAAGGCCGGCGGCAACGGTAACGCGTTCGGCCAGGGGTTCCACGGTCATAACAGCGCGCCCGGGCGGCAGAAGTTGCACGCCGACATCGCCCACCCGATCAACGCGCGCTGCCGCAAGCACATCGAGGATCGGGTGCTCGACGCCTACGCCCGCGAGGTGGAGCGCAGCCAGCAGCCGGGCTACGTCCCGGCCAACCTTGACGTCGAGGACTTCGAGTTCTACGATGACCGCCCCGGTCGCACGGCCGACGCGCCGCCGTTCAAGGCGGCCCCGGCCGATCCGTACCGGCCCTTCCACAACGTCGCCCACCACGACGGGCAGGCGCGCGGGGGAAGGACGAGTAACATCCGTTGAGCCGCCGGGCTGTCGCGACGCGACCCGATTCGCCGCGAAGGCGCGGCGGCTCACTGGGTTACAGACGCTGCCATGACTGCTTACCGCCTCATCACGCCCCTCACGGTGGTCGTACGGTAGGCCGGTTTCGCCACTCGGGTGACCTGCTTTCAAAGGTCCCGCAAGTCGCGAACCGGCCCGCTCGGACGCCGTATTCTTATTTCCACCGCGGATTTACGATAATCCAATTGAACCCTCGGGCCCGGGTCGCTACAAGAGTAGCCCCATTGGGGTCCCCTTAGCGCGAGAACCATTATGTCCACGCTCCAAACCGACACGCACAAGCCGGCCGCGACTTCCTCGACCGACAAGCCCAAGTACAAGGGCAAGACCGGGGCCCGCATCCTCCACGAGATGCTCGTCGGCCCGCACAAGGTCGAGTACATGTTCGGCTACCCGGGCG
The DNA here is from genome assembly GCA_030448225.1 of Phycisphaerae bacterium. The sequence continues at coordinate 37,872 of JAUJNJ010000018.1, read as the reverse complement.
GCGCGATCCTGCCGGTGTTCGACGAGCTGTACAAGACGCCCGCCAAGTTCATCCTCAACCGCCACGAGCAGGCCTCCGGCCACTGCGCCGACGGCTACGCCCGCGTCACCGGCAAGCCCGGCGTCTGCATCGTGACGAGCGGCCCCGGCGCGACGAACACCGTCACCCCGCTGGCCACCGCGCAGATGGACTCGATCCCGATGGTCATCTTCAGCGGCCAGGTGCCGACGAAGGTCATCGGCAACGACGCGTTCCAGGAGGCCGACGTCACCGGCATCACCCGCCCGTGTACGAAGTGGAATTACCTTGTGAAGGACATCCGCGAACTGCCGCGGGTGATCAACGAGGCGTTCATGGTGGCCACGAGCGGCCGGCCGGGCCCGGTGCTGATCGACCTGCCCAAGGACATCTCCGCCGGCACGCTGAACGAGGAGGTCGACGACACCCCACGCGAGCACATCGTCAACCGCCGCCAGCAGGCCCTCACCCACGGCGACCACGCGCGGCAGGCCGAGGCGGCGGCCGAGATGATCAACCGCGCCGACAAGCCCGTGCTCTACGTCGGCGGCGGCGCCATTACCTCCAACGCCTGGCAGGTGCTCCGCAAGCTGGCCGACAAGGGCAACATCCCCTGCACGACCACGCTGCTCGGCATGGGCGCGTTCGACGAGTTGGACCCCAAGACCCTGCACATGCTCGGCATGCACGGCTCCGCCTACGCCAACTACGCCGTGCAGGAGTCGGACGTGCTGATCGCCGTCGGAGCCCGCTTCGACGACCGCGTCACGGGCAACCTGGCCAGCTTCGCGCCGCACGCCAAGATCATCCATATCGACATCGACCCGTCTTCGATCAGCAAGACGGTCGACGTCGACTGCGCCGTGGTCGGCGACGCCAAGCAGAGCCTCGAGCTGATGCTGCCGCACATCGAGCACCGCCCGCGGGCGGCGTGGTTCGCGCAGATCAACGCGTGGAAGGAGCGCTACCCGTTCAAGTATTTCGACGACACGAAGAACACCAAGCCGCAGTACGTGATCGAGGAGATCAACCGGCAGACCAAGAGCGGCGCGATCATCACCACCGGCGTCGGCCAGCACCAGATGTGGGCCGCCCAGTTCTACCGCTGGCGCCTCCCCCGCCAGATGATCACCTCCGGCGGCCTGGGCACGATGGGCTACGGCCTGCCCGCGGCGATGGGCGCCCAGCTCGGCGCGCCGGGCAAGACGGTCATCGACATCGACGGCGACGGGTCGTACCTGATGACCTGCTACGAGCTGGCGACGATCGCCGAGTACAACATCCCGGTGAAGGTCGTGATCCTGAACAACGACTTCCAGGGCATGATCAAGCAGTGGCAGGATTTGTTCTACCAGCGCCGCTACAGCCAGAGCGTGATGAAGAACCCCAACTTCGCCGCGATGGCCGAGGCGTTCGGCGTGAAGGGGATCCGCTGCGACGACAAGAAGAAGGTCCCGCAGGTCGTGGACGAGATGCTGAGCCACCCCGGCCCCGTCGTCGTCGACTTCTTCGTCGAGCCCAACGAGCACGTCTACCCGATGGTCCCCGCCGGTAAGGGCCTGCACGAGATGGAACTCGGCACGATGGCCTGAGGCCTCGCCGATTCGCAATTTGAATGACTCACCCCGACCCCGGCCCCATCGGCCGGGGTCGGGTCATTTCAACGCCGCTCACGGCGCTGGTGGCATCACGGCGGTCGAAACGCCGCGCGGGCCGGATCGAATCACCGCGCCGGTGCTCGTCGTAGCGGTCCCCTTCGAACACGTCGGCCTCGGCCGAGCGGCACCGCGTCGCGCAAGGTCGCGTCCCGATTCTGGTGACGGCGCGCACCGGCCCGGGCGCGGTAGACTTCGGACGTGCGACGCCGCACGCCCACCATCGTCGGGGCCGTCTGGTCGATCCTGTGCGTCGCCGTCACGACGCTCTGGGCACTGAGTCACACGCCGCCCGCCACCGCGGGCCGGCTCCGGTTCTCGTTCTCGACGCCCGGAGATCGGCAGCTACGAGAGGTCCAACTCAAACACGGCGTCCTTCGTTACCAGTCGTTCCGGCGGCTCAGCCCACCGCTGTCGTTCGCGTACGGCCCGGCGCACTCGACATCCGTGTCTCTGCCGGCGACCGGCGTGGTGCTGCTGGGCGCGGCGCTGCCGCTCGTCATCGGCAAACAGCGGCAGCTTCGGGAACGCCGACGTCTCGGCCTCTGCACCGCCTGCGGCTACGACATGCGCGCCACCCCCGACCGTTGCCCCGAGTGCGGCGCCGTCGCCGCACCAACCTAGTCGTCGTCGACCGTGACGTCGACCGAGGTTGCGTTACCGGGACACCCGCGTCGCGGTGGTGGCGCAGCCGCAATCCCGTGCGGTTGAGCGATTCGCCGCTGCGCATGGGTCGCGACGCGGGCGTCGCAACGACAAGGCAGACGAAGCGTCAACGACCGCTGGCCCGTCCGTACCCGCCGTCGGCACCGACACGCCGTCATGCCGCAACCGATGCCTTGCGCGAACGAGCAGAGTTATCCTGCGGGATTAGCGTCCGATTACGCGCCGCGTGCTCGCGTCATCCCATTTTCGCAACTTTGCGCAACAGTCGCGACGACGAATGAGAGGACGCACGACCTTTCGACCCTCCGCGGATCGATTGACGCGGCAGGGTGATCCGTCGGAAGATGCGTCGGTTCGGCCATCGGCCGCGTCGGAAGGCGGGGCCGCAGTCGTCATAGAGGATCGCACCATGTTTCGTCGCAGCCATTCGCGTGACAGCGGTTGTTCGCACGGCACCACCGGAACGTCGGCCGGAGCGGTGCCGGTCGTGGCGGCGGTCGAGCCGTTGGAGGGGCGGACGCTCTTCGCGGCGATGACGTTCACGGTCGTGCCGTCGCTCAGCACGCTGCGGCTCTCGGGCGAGGTGGCGGGCGTGATCGACCTTGAGGCGCGCTGCAGCGGCAGCCTGCAGGCGGCGTACGAGGGGACGATCGTCGTCGACGTCGCCGACGACGGCACCGTCCAGTTCCCCGGCGGGTCGAACGTCGTCGCGCGATCCACGGGCAACTACGACCCGGGCAACGCCCGGCCAACTACGCGGGCGAGGGGAGGCCGGCGGGTTCCTCGACGTGAAGGTCGGCGAGGCCGCCGTCCGCGGGCTGACGTTCGACCTCACGTCCGACCCTCACGCTCGCGACCAACGGCGGCTTCGCCCCTGCCGCCCTGAAGCTCGTCACGACCGTCGGCAAGCTCGAGTACGAGTTGGAGATCGGCGGCGACGGCGACGTCGAACTCGACAACGAGACGGTGACGAATGCCGGCCTGACCGGCGCGCTCACCGGCTCGGGCGGGAACCGCACGCTCACGATCCCGATCAACGTGACGCTCGACTACGACAGCGACGCCGAGCTCGGCCTGCGCGGCACGATCGTGGCCCGCGCGGGCGCGGGCGGCGGCGACGGCGGCGGCGGCGGCGTGGCCGAGCCCAATGCGGCCACGATCGGCGACGGCGCGGCGCGGAGCGTGACGTTCACCGAGGCCGACGGCACGACGGCCGTCTTCTCGCTCCGCGGCGGCGGCACGGCGGCCCTTCGCTTCGAGAACGCGGCGGGCCAGGTCAACAAGAAGGGCGCGATCGTCGTACAGGGCACCGGCGTGCGCCTGCTCGCCGTCGACGCGCTCGGCACGACCGCCGCCAGCCGGCTCACGATCCGCGGGGCGCGCGGCGCCGACGGCGCGGTGCAGGTCCCGACTCTGACGGCCGACGGGCCGCTCAACACGCTCGGCGGGGCCGGCGTCAACCTGACCGGCGCGGTCACGGTCAACGGCCCGGTCGCGCGGATGACGGCCGCGAACCTGATCGGCGCCACCGTGACCACCGACTCCTTCGGCCGGCTGGCGGTGAGCGGCAACGTCACCGGCTCGTCAATCACGCTCGACGCGCCGTACTCGGCGGGCGGGCTGCCCGCCGCGGGGCGCGTGACGATCGGCGGCGTGATGAGCGGGTCGCAACTGTCGGCCGCCGGCGGGATCGGCGCGGTGACCGCGGGCGGCCTCGTCGACAGCGACATCGTCTCCGGCACGCCGACCGCCACCGCTCGCTTCCCCGCGACGACCGAACTGCCGGCGCAGGGCGGCATCGCGAGGCTCACGACCCGCTCGTTCGACGGGTCGGTCGTCGTCGCCCGCACGCTCGGGAACGTGAAGCTCGGCGTCGTCACGACCGACAACGCCGGCGAGGCGTTCGGCCTCGCGGCGGACTCGCTCGTGGGCCTTCAGGCGAACAACAACGCCCGGCAGCGCCTCCGCCTCGTCCGCCTGGACGACGCCGCCGCCCTCGCCGCCGCCCTCGCGGCGCAAAACTTCGCGACGGGAAATTTCGAGGTGCGGCTGGCGTGAGCAGATTCGATTTCTGCCCCGATGACGGTGGAGGAAGGCGCGGACTATTGCGGTCGTCTTCCTCCACCGCTTTCGTTTGATGCGCTTCTCCTCGGGACGATCATGAGCGGTCGCATCAAAGACCCCTGCAAGCTCTCCCGCCGCTATCAAACGTCCGGGGCGAGCCTTCGACCCGATGTGGCGCCTCTCGCTCGTTGCCAGTCGAAGGGTAAATGCAGACGGGTCGCACTCGTGCCCACTGTCGTGAACACGCGTGCGACCCGCTGCGTTGTCGGACCGGCTTTCCAGCGCGCCGTGGTCACCGGGCGTAGACGCTCGGGTGCATCCGAAACATCATACCGCTACGCCCCCGCAGTTCGCTCACCACGCTCAATGCGCGCCGGCGGTCGTGTGGTGCCGGGCGGGGTCGCGGGCACCTAGCAGGCCGCCGACGGTGGCGGCGACGAGGCCGAGCACCATCGAGATCAGCGTGCCCCACGCGCCCTTGGCGGCGTCCTCGGAAGCGGCCTCGGCGTTCTGCGGCGTGGCGACCTGACTCACCTTGTCGCGCACCTGCTGCGCCGCGTCCTGCGCGGCGGATTGCATCTCCTGGCCGGACGGCAGCTTCGCCGACGCCTGCTGGGCCGCGTCGGGGTCGGCGTCGGCGGCGGCGTTGGCCGCGTCCGCCGCCGCGGCGCCCGCGGTGGCCGTGGTCTGGGCGGCCTGGCCGGCGGCGCTGGCGGTCGTGCGGGCGGCCGAGCCGACGATGCTCGTCAGCAGGTAGAGCAGCATCGGGATCGCGACGACCCACACCATCGCGCCCTGCCACGCCCCGTTGTTGCGCCCGGCGACCGCCGCCGTGCGCGCCGCGACGAGCCCGCCGATGAAGAACGCCGCCAGCGCGCTGATCGCGCCCCACACGCCCGCGCCGATGCCGAAGTTGCGCAGGCGGTCCTGGGCGTCGTAGCTCGAGAACCCGACGGCCAGGCCCAGCACGCCCAGCAGCGCCAGCGTCGACAGTGCGGTGAACAGCCCGGCGATAATCGGGCCCCAACGCACGCGGTCGGTCGGCGTCATGACCGTCGCGCTGGCGGCGGTCTGCGGCGAAGCGTACCCGACGGCGCCGTGGCCGGCGCCGGTATCCGTGATTCGATCAGACATGTGACTGCTCCTTCGACAAAAGCAAATACAACCGCCCCCCGATCCGGCACCATGCGCGGAACATCGCCGGGCGCTTCACCCGGGCCGCAGCAGCTTTTTGCGAAGACTCGCGGCGGCCGAAGACGTTCGGTGTCGTCTAGCAACATGTTGACCAACCGCGGGCCCCGCACAGATTCCTTAGACCGACATGGTAAACCGACGGTGTCCGGCGAGTTTGATGAGCAGACGGTTTAGACGAACTGGAGCGTAATCAGCCGTCTTGACGCGGCCGTGTCGGGGATTGCTTGGAGCGTCCTTGTGCGTCTCGGCGCTGATCGTCTGACGGACAATTCTCTTGCAGCCTCTCCTGGCGGCCACATCGGCACGTGGCGCAGGGACAGCCGCACCGAGGTCGACGCCGCACAACGAGTCGCATGCGGGGATCGCCGCCGAGGTTCCATCCGCGTTCCAGCTGACTCCTCGCCGACAAGCACTTCGAACCGGATGCAGCATTTTGCGGAGAAGCTTCGCATCGACTCGAAGCGACCACCCGCCCGACAAAATGCGAGTCGGTGCGGACCACCGGTTGTCTGGGGACGGCGAGAACGGGGAGATGACGTCCTGCGTGCGTCGCGCTCGCATGGACGATTGCGGTCGGGATTGGTTTAGCGTGCACGGGAAAGACAGCGGCCGATCGCGAGTGATGTGAGATAGCGAGGCGGACTCAGGCTGAAGCGCGGGTGCGGTGTCGGCCGCCACGGCCGGCCCGTACCGGCCGCCCCATTTCGGCATGGGAGGGGCGGCAGTCGGGACGGGCCGGCGTCGTGGCGCGCGTCGGAATCACGGACGAATGCTGAATCGTTACCGGCTGCCGGCCCCGCCGGAGCCTGAACTCGTGCCGGAACCCGTGCCGCCGGTCCCGCCCGTGCCGGATCCGGTGCTGGAGCCCGAGCCGGTCCCGCCGGTCCCCGTGCCGCCCGTGCCCGTGCCACCGGTGCTGGTTCCGCCGGTGCTGCCGCCGGTGCTGCCGCCCGACGTGCCGCCGGTTCCCGTTCCGGTGCCCGTTCCGGTACCGGATCCGGTCCCGCTGCCGCTGCCGCTGCGGTTCATCGAGCCGCTGCCGCTGGTGCCGGAGCCGCTGCGGTTCATGGAGCCGCTGCCGGACGTGCCGCCGGTGCCGCTGCCGCTCATGGACCCGCTGCCGCTGCCGCTTCCGCTCATCGAGCCGCTGCCGCTGGTGCCGGAGCCGCTGCGGTTCATCGACCCGCTCGTGCCGGAGCCGGACCCGGAGCCCATGCCCGAGCCGCTGGACGAGCTGCCGCTCGACGAGCTGCCCGAGCTGCCGGAGCCGCTGTCGGGGTTGGAGCAACCGAACGAGCCGACGCTCAGGGCGGCCGCCACGGCCAACGCGGACATTGCCTTCAGACCTCGCATGCGATCCTCCGTTCGAAAGGTGCGGACGTGAAACCCGGCGCCCCGATCCGGTCGGCCGCCGCGACGGTATTACGCGCCGCGCGCGCCGAGGCCGGTCGCCACGATCGGCGCAGGATAGGCAGCTCGCGCGCCGCATGGGAACGCATAAATCAGGATTCGGCGCACTTCCCTTAGCGACGAATTCACCTCATGCGAAGCGAGCCGGAAATCGGGCCGCTTCACGCGGGAGCGGGCTGAAGCGTTGACGAGCGAAACGCAGGGCGGAGCGGAGCCCGCAACGTTGGGCGCGAACCTCAACGGCCGCAATTGGAACGCCTCCCGCGCGATATCGGGACACCGAGACCCAGCCCCCCGGCGACGCGGCCGCCGTGAATCGCCGACGCGCGACAGCCGCGGAACGACTCGATCCCCTGGCTTCTGATTGGCGCGGGATCGCCAGCGGTGGGGCCTTACTCGGCCCGCGCCAGAGTTCGTGTGGCGCAATCGTCTTGCCTCGCGGCGACCCGCGTTTCATCATGTCGGACATGAAACGCAACACCACCGCATCGGCCGTCGTCACCGCCCTGTTGTTGTCGCTGCTGGCCGCCCCGCTGCTCCGCGCGCAGGACGCCAAGCCCGGCGCCCGTGCGGCGGCGGCGGCGGCGCAAGAGGCGGCGATCCCGCCGGGGGCCGAGGGCGCGCTGGAGCGGGTGCAGACGTCGCCGCGGCACGGGGAGTGGGCGCAGGTGACGGTGCCGGGGATGAAGCAGACGATGCGCGCGTACGTCGTCTACCCGGAGGTGAAGGAGAAGGCGCCGGTCGTGATCGTGATCCACGAGATCTTCGGCCTGAGCGATTGGGTGCGATCGGTCACCGACCAACTCGCCGCCGACGGGTTCATCGCCGTCGCGCCCGACTTCCTCGCGGGCAAGGGGACGAACGGCGGCGGGAGCGACGCGTTCGCATCGATCGACGAGGTGCGCAAGGCAATTTCCGGGTTGGACCACCAGGAGGTGAAGCAGAAGCTCGACGCCACCCGCGACTTCGCCGCGAAGCTCCCCGCGTCGAACGGCAAGTTCGCCACCATCGGCTTCTGCTGGGGCGGCGCCACGAGCTTCCGCTACGCCGCCCAGCAGCCCGACCTCAGCGCGGCGGTCGTCTACTACGGCGCGAGCCCGGAGGACTCGTATGAAGAGATCAAGGCCCCGGTGCTCGGCGTGTACGGCCAGAACGACCAGCGCGTCAACGCGACGATCGAGCGGGCGCAGTCGAAGATGAAGGAGCTGAACAAGACCTACGACGTCCGCATCTACGACAACGCCGGCCACGGCTTCCTGCGCCAGCAGGAGGGCCCCAAGGACCACCCCGGCGCCAACGGCAAGGCCGCCCAACAGGCGTGGCCAGAGACGATCGAGTTCCTCCGCGAGCACACGAAGTAGGCGTTCCGCGCTCGCGATCGCGTGGACGGGAATCAAGAACCGTCGCGGAACCGTCCGGAAGTGCCGCGCCCGTTTCGCGCGAGTTCCAAAGGGACCGGACCAGACTCGGGGAGAACCGTGCGATCGATCCACACCCCGATCCGCGACACCTGCGGTTTCAGCGGACAGTGACATTGGGGCGTCACCCGTGCACCACCTGAGCACGTGGGTCATCCATCCATCGGCCGGGCGGCGTCCGCGTCGTGCTCGATCGCCACCTCGACCTCCGGCCACGTCACGCCCTGGCAGCAGACCGACCCGTCGGGCTGGTAGATGATGTACCGCGGCGTCTCCTGCACCGGCTGCGTCGGCGGGATGCGGATGATCGAGTACTTCCCGAACGTGATGTTGATCGCCTGCGGCATCCGCCTCACTTCCTTCAGATCGCCCCGCGCCGATGCGGCCGGGCGTGAACGGGATCAGGAGCAGGCTATGACGAGGAGGCGAAATTCGTCAACCGAGGGCGCGGCTTGGAACGGAAGATCGCCGAGTTTACGGAGCAAGCGAACCACATGTCGCAGTCGAACATCGGCTGCTTCGGAATGCTGCTGCGCCTGTTGGGTCTGGCGCCTCAACGCCGCGGTCATGAGGACGTGCGCGGGCGGCCGAGCGATGCGCCGGCCGCCTCGCTGCCGCCCGTCATGGTGAACAAGTTCTTCGTCTCGCCCACCGAAGGGCACTTCTTCCGGCTCCTGCGGAACAGCGTGGGCCCGCGCGGGCACGTCTTGGCGCAGGTATCGCTGGGCCGCCTCCTCTACCTGCCGGGCGGTAACGCGAACAACCCCGGCCGCGCCTCGTGGTCGAATAAGGTCGCGCGCAAGTCGGTCGACTTCGTCGTCTGCGACGCGACCACGCTCCGGCCGCTGTGTGCGGTCGAACTCGACGACGCGACGCACGGCCGGGCGGCGCGCCAACAGCGGGATGCGGAAGTGGAGCAACTCCTCGCGGCGGCGGGCCTGCCGCTGGAACGGTTCCGCGTCAGCAGGCAGTACGACGAACGCGACATTAGGGCCCGGATTTCACGACACATGACGAGCGCGTCGGTGCCCGGCGTGACCTACCCGCCGGTCCCCCCGCCACTTCCATGAAGGTAGAAATCCGCATGACGACGCCTGGCGCCATTCTCGCCCTTCACCACGCGCAGATCACGATCCCCCGCGGCGCGGAGCCGGCGGGGCGGGCGTTCTACTGCGGGGTGCTCGGGCTGGCCGAGATCGACAAGCCGGCCAGCTTGGCCGGGCGCGGTGGGTTCTGGCTGCGGGTGGGCGACCTTGAGGTGCACGTGGGCACGGAGGACAACGTCGTCCGCCCCGCCACCAAGGCACACCTCGCGTACCGCGTGTCCGACGCGTCCGCGTGGCGGGCGCACCTGCTGGCACGCGGCGTGGAGATCCTCGATGCGGTGCCGATCCCCGGCTTCCAACGCTTCGAATTCCGCGACCCGTTCGGCAACCGCGTCGAGATCATCGAGCCGATCTGACGTCATGCCCCGGATGAAGTTGGCCCCGAAGATGGCGCCGCGGCCCGGCCGGCCCCGCGCAGCGTCGCGCCGCTTCTCGCACGCGCCGCGCGTGCGGCGCGCCACGCCGCCGCGTGCTGCGATCCGCCCGCCGCGCCGCCTTCGCGGATCGTGCCCGCCCCCGATAAGCTGTTTGGCGGAGGATCACGTCATGCGCCGCACACTGCTCGCCTTCGCCCTGTGCTCTCTCGCCCTCACCGGTGCCGTCGCCCATGCGGCCGACCCGGACGCCGAGGGCTTCGTCCCGATGTTCAACGGCAAAGACTTGTCCGGCTGGGTGCCGGTGAACGTCGCGCCGGGCACGTTCACGATGAAGGACGGCGTCATCCACTCCACCGGCGTGCCGACCGGCGTGATGCGCACCGAGCGGCAGTACGAGAACTTCGTCGTCGAGATGGAGTGGATGCACCTGAAGCCGAAGGGGAACGCCGGGCTGTTCTTGTGGGGCGCGCCGATGACGGCGCCGGGCACGCCGTTCGCGCGGGGGATCGAGGTGCAGATCCTCGACGACGCGTACGTCTCGGACGAGGCGCGGGCGAAGCGCAGCTACACCGGACACGGCGACATCTTCCCGATCCACGGCGCGACGATGAAGCCGGACCGGCCGCACCCGAACGGGTCGGACCGGTGCCTGCCGAGCGAGAAACGCGCCAAACCCGCCGGGCAGTGGAACCACTACCGCGTCGAAGCGATTGACGGCGTGGTGAAGCTCGCGGTGAACGGCAAGGTCGTGTCGGGCGGCAGCAACTGTCGGCCGCGCAAGGGATATTTGTGCCTCGAGTCCGAGGGGTCGCCGGCGATGTTCCGCAACGTCCGCATCAAGGAGTTGCCGAGCACAAACCCGAAGCCGGAGGAGACCGCGCCCCTCGCGCAGGACTTCAAGTCGCTCTACACCGGCGTCGACCTCTCGGGCTGGCGGCAGGACCCGGGGCACGAGGGACACTGGGTCGCCCGAGACTGGACGCTCGATTACGACGGCAAGAGCGAGGCGGCCGACAAGAGCCTCTGGACCGAGAAGGAGTACGGCGACTTCGAGCTGATCGTCGACTGGCGGTTCACGCGCGAGCCGAAGACGATTGCCCGGCCCGTAATCCTGCCGAGCGGGGACGCCGCGAAGCACGCCGACGGCACCGAGCGGACGCAGGAGGTGGCGGACGCCGGCGACAGCGGCATCTACCTGCGCGGCAGCAGCAAGTCGCAGGTGAACCTCTGGAACTGGCCCGTCGGCTCGGGCGAGGTGTGGGGCTACCGCACTGATCCCGCGCAACCGGCCGACGTGCGGGCGGCGTGCACGCCGCGCGTGCGGGCGGACCGCAAGCCCGGCGAGTGGAACCGCACCGTGATCACGATGCGCGGCGACCGCCTGACCGTCGTGCTCAACGAGCAGACCGTCATCGACAACGCACGCCTCCCGGGCGTCCCCGCGCGCGGTCCGGTCGCCCTCCAGCACCACGGCGACCCGATCCAGTTCGCGAACCTGTTCGTGCGCGAGTTGGAGCCTGAGCCGGCGAAGTAAGTCTGTGAAGAGGATTAAACCACGGAGACACGGAGGCACGGAGGCACGGAGACAAACGCGGAGGAAAGGCAGCAAACGAGATTGAGAACGGAAGGTGGACCCAAGGGCGGGCCGGCACTCGCCCCACGAACTACATCTCGCATTTTCGATTCGTCATCTTCCTCCTCTGTCTTGCCTCCGTGTCTCCGTGTCTCCGTGGTTCAATTCCCCCTCCAATTACGGGACGGCGGCGGGTCATCCGCTTATGCTTCCCCCTATGGTGGATCGTTCTCCCCGCCGGACCGGAGGTCGCATGACACGCACGTTGCTTTCCCTGTTCGTCGTGCCGCTCGCGTTGCTGTGCGCCTCGGCGGCCGCGGCGCAGGAGGGGAAGTCGGCGAAGCCGCGCGGCGACGACGCGGCCGCCGCGAAGTTGGCCGACGCCCGCCGGCTGCTCGAGGTGAGCGGCACCGGCAAGCTGGCCTCGCAGGTGGCGACGCAGATCGTCGACCAGCAGCGCCGCGCGCTGCCTCAGGTGCCGGCCGACTTTTGGACCGAGTTCGAGGGCGAGGTCGACGCCGCCCAGCTCATCGAGATGATGGCGCCGGTCTACGACCGCCACTTCACGCACGACGAGATCCGCGCGCTCATCGCGTTCTACCAGTCACCCGCGGGCCAGAAGCTCGTGCAGGTCCAGCCGCTGCTCGCCCGCGACTCGATGCTGGCCGGGCAGCAGTGGGGCTTCCGCCTGGGCCAGAGGCTCACCCAGCGGCTGAAAGAGCGCGGGCACGTCAAGCGGTGATCGCGGTCGTGCGAAGACGTCGCATCGATGCGCATCTTGACGAACGGCGCCGGTGGGCTGTCGTGGAATGGTGACGGGCCGAAGCGGCGAAGCGGCCGGCGTCGGCGCGCGCGGTCAGTAAGTGCCAATCCGCACGTTCGACCACCGTCTCCACCGCAATCGCCGCCCGCCTACTACCTGAGCTTGCCGTCCCCATCCTTCCGACCGTTATTTGCACATCCGCTGGCCAAAACTTGGCAATATGGGCGCTCGCGCGGCGTGCGGCTGCGTTCTACAAGCGAAGGATACCTGTAGATCAGGAAAACCGACGGAGGACTTATGCAAAACACCAGCGTGACGAAGGTCAGCAGCGCCGCCTCGCCGCGGGGCGACATGGGTCAGAAGTATCTCGCGTCGGGCATCACCACCGCGATGCGGCTGTGGGATGCCGAACCGCCGTGCGACTCGAAGGAGCCGAAGGCCCGCGCGTACGAGACGGTCGGTTACGTGATCGCCGGCCGGGCCGAGTTGCAGATCGACGGCTTGACCGTGATGCTCGAGCCGGGCGACTCGTGGGTGGTGAACAAGGGCCAGAAGCACACCTACCGGATCCTGGAACCCTTCACCGCCATCGAGGCCACCACGCCGCCCGCGCGCGGGCGCGACGCGGTGTGAGAGTGGTGCTGTGCTCGGGTGGCGGAGTGGTGGGGTCAACGCAGTCGCACCGCACGCCACGACCCCACCACCACTCTCGGCTATCGTGTGCGCCATGCTGCGGGTGGAGGACTTTCACAAGTCGTATCGGGAGACGACGGCCGTCAGCGGCCTGAGCTTCGACGTGGGGCCGGGGCAGGTGCTCGGCCTACTCGGGCCGAACGGCGCCGGCAAGACCACCACGATGCGCGCGGTGGCCGGCATCCTCCCGCCGACGAGTGGGAAATTGATCGTCTCGGGTCACGATGTCGTCATCGAGCCGATCGCGGCCAAGCGCGCCCTCGCCTACGTCCCGGACGATCCCCGGCTGTTCGACGCGCTGACGGTCTGGGAACACCTCGTCTTCATCGCCTCGGCCTACGGCGTGGCCGACTTCGAGCCGCGGGCGACGGCGCTGCTTCACGAGTTCGAGCTGACCGAGAAGCGCGACGTGCTGGCGCAGGAACTGTCGCGCGGGATGCGGCAGAAGGTGGCGATCTGCTGCGCGTACCTCTACGAGCCGCGGGTGATCTTGCTCGACGAACCCCTCACCGGCCTCGACCCCCGCGGCATCCGCACGATGAAGGCCTCGCTCCGCGCCCGCGCCGCCGCGGGGGCGGCCGTCGTCGTCAGCTCACACCTGCTGGCGCTCGTGGAAGACCTCTGCACCCACCTGCTCATCCTGCACCGGGGCCGAAGGCTCTACTTCGGCTCGACCGCCGAGGTACGCGCCGCGTTCGCCGGGACCGACGCGGACGCGTCGCTCGAAGACGTGTTCTTCCGGGCGACCGAGCGCGCGGAGGGAGGGGATGGAAGCCTCAATGACCAAGCCCCAATGGCCAACAAATGACCGATGCCCAAGCCCCAATGACCAAAGAATGACCAAGTTGAAATGACCAATGACGAGTGGCGCTGGGATCGCGTCGCCCATGTAAAGCCGCGGATTGCGTCCACAGGAGGACCGCCGATGACATCGGCGGCTTTACACGGTCAGCGGCCCGCCCCCGTCTTCATTGGTCATTAAGTCATTGGTCATTCGTTGATCATTGTGGCTTGGTCATTGGGCATTTCCGGACGAAAGACCCCCCGTCTCACCCCGCGCCCTTGACCGCCTTCATCGCCTCCCACGGCTTCCACACGCCCTCGCCGCCCGGGTGCTTCCACTCGCCGCGGTACGGGCGGGCGAGGCGGGCGTTGGCCTCTTCATCGCCGACCACCTGCCCCTTGGCCGCGTCCCAGGTGAGCGTGCGGCCGAGTTCCATCGCGATGTTGCCGAGGATGCAGCTCGCGGTCGAGATGTGCCCCTGCTCGATGTCCGCCACCGGCTTCTGGCGCTTCTCGCGGGCGGCGAGGAAGTCCTTCATGTGCCACCGGTTCGCCACGGCGGCGTGGGGCTCGAAGTCCTTCTCGCCCTTCTCCTCCGGGTACTTGTCCGGCTCCATCATCGACCGGCCCGACACGCTCGCCTCGCGCTTGCCGCGCGGGAAGAACTCGTACTTCTCGGTGTTGGCCTTGAGCGTCCCGTTCTCGCCGTGGATGAAGAGCGCCCACGGGTAGTCCGGGTCGGCGGCGTTGCCCCACGTGCGGTGCACCCACGACACGTTCAGCCGCGGCCGGTCGAACTCGAACGTCGCGGTCTGCGTGTCGGAGATGTTCGACTTCCCCTCGCGCTGCACGAGGATCCCGCCGGCCGACGAGATGCGCGTCGGCCACCCGAGGTCGAGCATCCAGCGGACGGTGTCGAGCATGTGGATGCACATGTCGCCCATAATCCCGTTGCCGTACTCCATGAACGCCCGCCACCAGCGCTTGTGCGGGATCTGGTCGTAGTTGCGCAGCGGCGCGGGGCCGGTCCACATCTCGTAGGCGAGGTGGGCGGGGACGGCCGCGCCGTCCGGCGGGTTGTCGTTGGCGCGCATGTGAAAGTAGCAGCAGATGTCGACGTGGCCGATCTTGCCGATCATGCCGCTCGTCAGCACCTTGTCGCGCGCCTCGATGAGGTGCGGCGTGCTGCGGCGCTGCGTGCCGACCTGCACGACGCGGTTGTGCTTGCGGGCGGCCGCGACCATCGCCTCGCCCTCGCGCACGTCGACGCTGATCGGCTTCTGGCAGTAGACGTCGGCGCCGGCCTCGCACGCGGCGATCATCGGCAGCGCGTGCCAGTGATCGGGGGTGCCTATCAGCACGACGTCGAGGTCGCGCTCCTTCAGCATCTCGCGGTAGTCGCCGTAGAGCCGCGGCGTCTTGTGCGAGGCCTGGCGGGCCTGCACGTGGCCGGCGGCGTCCTCGAGCATCCGCCGGTCGACGTCGCACAGGCTCACGACGTCCACCGGCGCCACCTGGATGAGGCGGAACAGATCGTTCTTGCCGTACCACCCGGTCCCGATCAGCCCCGCGCGCAGCGGCTTGGCGTCGGCGGCGCCCGCCACGTGCGGCGCCAGCGCTGAGAACGCCAACCCGGCCGCCCCTGCCTTCAAAAACTCACGGCGATTCATGCGGTTCCTCCAGCGTGTGAACGCGGCTCCTCCGGCGACGGCCCCGGCGTCCGCCGGCGCGACCGCGGATATTCCCCTCGACTGTACCGGACGGCGCGGGCGCAACGCCAATGGGACTCAATGCACAATGACCACGTCCCAATGACCACCAAATGACCGAATGACTCAATGACCAATAGCGGCCTCAACTTCCGGACGTTGCGGCCGGTGCGATAAGGTGGGGCCACACCGTTCCACGGGCGTGCGGATCCGCTGCCTTGGTTAGCACCGCCCGCGGGCACCTTTCCTCCGTCCGGGTTGTTCGCGCGTCGTCGCGCCGTCCGCTGCCGCACGATGCGCACGATGGAAGGCGGTGGGATGGTACGATGAGGGCGCGGCGAACGTGGCAGTCGCGAAAATGCGCGGCGCGGCCGGGCGAGCGATTCGGCATGAGGAGAACACCGGTGAACGACACGATGCGAACGGGAGTGAACCCGGCAGCGGTGCTCGCCGCGTTGGCGTGGCTGATGACGGCGGTCGGCGGGACGGCGGCCCGGGCCGACGAGAAGCCCGCGGGCCGGCCGAACATCATCGTGATCCTGAGCGACGACATGGGCGCCGGCGACGTCGCCTGCTACGGCGGCGAGACGCCGACGCCGCATATCGACCGCCTGGCCGCGGAGGGGACGCGGTTCACGCAGTACTACGCGCCGTCGCCGATCTGCTCGCCATCGCGCGCCGGGCTGATCACGGGGAAGTTTCCGGCGCGGGTGCGGATCACGAGCTACCTCCAGACCAAGGCCGGCAACCGCGGGTGCGAGCAGGCCGACTTCCTCGACCCCGCCGCCCCGTCGCTGCCGCGCCTGTTGAAGGCGGCCGGGTACGCGACGGCGCACGTCGGCAAGTGGCACCTCGGCGGCGGGCGCGACGTGGACGACGCCCCGCCGTTCGCCGCCTACGGATACGACGAGCACGCCGGCACGTGGGAGAGCCCCGAGCCCGACCCGAACCTCACCGCCACCGACTGGATCTGGTCCGACAAGGACAAGGTGAAGCGCCCGGACCGGACCGGCTACATGGTCGATCGCACGCTCGACTTCCTCGCGCGGCACAAGGATCGACCCTGCTTCGTGAACCTCTGGCCCGACGACGTGCACACCCCGTGGGTTCCCGACGCGGAGGCGAAAAAGGGCGACACGCCGAAGAACCTGCGCGGCGTGCTCGTGGAGTACGACCGCCAGATCGGCCGCCTACTCGACGGGCTGCGCGCATCGGGGGCGGAGGCGAACACGCTCGTGATCTTCACGTGCGACAACGGCGCGCTGCCGACGTTCAAAGGCCGGCGCTCGGCCGGGATGCGTGGGGCGAAGCTGAGCCTCTACGAGGGAGGCGTCGGCGTGCCGTTCATCGCCCGCTGGCCGGGACGGGTGCCGGCCGGCCGCGTGGACGACCAGACCGTGCTGGCCGGCGTCGACCTGCTCCCCACGCTCTGCGCGATCGCCCGCGCGCCCGTGCCCGCCGACGCCGGCCTCGACGGGCAGGACATGACCGCCGCCCTCACCGGCGCCACGGTGGCCCGGAAGGCGCCGCTGTTCTGGGAGTACGGTCGGAACGACAAGTTCTTCAAGTATCCCCGCGCGATCGACCGCAGCCCGAACGTCGCGGTGCGGGAGGGGAATTGGAAACTGCTGGTGAACGCGGACGGGTCGGGGCCGGAGCTTTACGACGTGGTGGTGGACCGCGCGGAGCAGCGGAACGTGTTGGCGGAGAACCCCAAGGTCGCGAAGCGGCTTAGCGATGCCGCTGCGGCGGCGTGGCAAGTCGTTGCCTTGAACGGATCTGTTGGGGAGGCGCGGACGGATCTCCGCGATCGCGCGAAGGCGGTGACTGTTGCGTGGGTGTCGGGCGGGTAGTTCGAGAGTGACTTTGATCTGGTACTTAGAGGTCGCACGTCTTTCCGGTTTGACACGCGCTCTTCGAGCGGCGGCTAAACGGGGGCGGGGTGCCGACTGTGTGGGGTCCCGCGTTGCGCCCGGCCTAGCGCGTCAACCGACCGCTGCAGCGCGCGGCGAATCGGGATATAAAGCCTTGCACTGCCATAGCTAACTGAAGTGTTTGACATTACCCCACCCCGCCCGCGCGGCGCGCGACCGATCTGTCGCATCACCCATCCGTATTATTGCCGCTTCTCGTTGTATCACCGATAGTTCGACGATCGGTGGATGGTCACCGGCCCACGGAGCTCGAACACGATGCGCAGGCTGCCCAACTACACCCGGCCGAGCACGCCACCCGCCCGCAGGATCTTTGCATGACCCGCCGGGAGATATCCAACACCGGCATGGGGATGGGGGCCGCGTACCTGCTGACGATGCTCGGCCGCGCGCAGAGCGTCGCCGAGGCCGCCGCCGCCGCGCGGTCCCCGCTGGCGCCGCGCGACATCTTCCCGGCAAGGCGAAGCACGTGATCCACATCTTCGCCGGCGGCGGCCCGTCGCACGTCGACACGTTCGACCCCAAGCCGTCGCTGCTGAAGTACGAGGACGAGGTGCTGCCCGGCCTTAACGGGCTGGCCTACCCGACGCCATTCAAGTTCGAGCGGCACGGGCAGTCGGGGCTGGAGGTCAGCGAGATCTTCCCGAACCTCGCGCGCGGCGGGTCGACGACATGTGCGTCGTCCGCTCGATGTGGACCGACGTCCCCGCCCACGAGCCGGCGTCGCGGTTCATGCACACCGGGTCGCTGCAGATCCCCAAGCCCTCGCTCGGGTCGTGGGTGGTCTACGGGCTGGGCACGAGAACCAGGACATGCCCGGCTTCATCTCGCTCGGCGGCAAGCCGGAGTACCGCCAGGCGTCGTTCCTGCCGAGCTTCTACCAGGGCGCGACGTCAACTACTCGCCGCGGATGCCGCTGAACCAGGTGCTGCTGAACATCCACAACGCGTTCACCGATCAGCCCGACCAGCGCCGCCAGCTCGACCTCGCCCGCAAGCTCAGCGCGCTGCACAGCGAGAAGCTCCACAAGGAGGAGCAGCTCGAGGCCCGGATCGAGTCGTTCGAGATGGCGTTCCGCATGCAGACCGAGGCGACCGACGCGTTCGACGTCTCGAAGGAGTCGGAGCAGACCCGGCAGATGTACGGCAAGACCGACAACGGCGCGCGGCTGCTCGTCGCCCGCCGGCTCGTCGAGCGGGGCGTACGGTTCGTGCAGGTCTTCGCCGGCGGGTGGGACCACCACCAGAACCTCGAGATCAGCCTCCGCAAGAAGGCCGCCGAGATCGACCAGCCCGCCGCCGCCCTGCTGGCCGACCTCAAGCAGCGCGGCCTGCTCGACGAGACGCTCGTCATCTGGGGCGGCGAGTTCGGCCGCACGGTCGTCCGCGACCGCGGCGGCAACGCCAACCCCGGCCGCGACCACAACGGCCGCGGGTTCTGCACCTGGCTCGCCGGCGGCGGCGTGAAGGGCGGCATGGCGTACGGGGCGACCGACGAGTTCGGCGACCGCGCGGCCGAGAATCGCGTGCACGTCCACGACCTGCACGCCACCGTGCTCGCCCTGCTCGGCTTCGACCACAAGAAGCTCACGTACCGCTACAACGGCCGCGACTTCCGGCTGACGGACAACTTCGGGAACGTGGTGAAGGACATCATCGCGTAAGGGGGCGAGATCAGGAGTCGGGGGTCAAGGGTCAAGAGTCACAGCCTGGCGCAACTGTCGGGGAACGTTGCCGGCTCGTGGCTGTTGATCCTTGATCCCCGGCTCCCGACTTCGCGTCCCGCCCCGCCCTGCTCCCGAATCCCGGCCCCGATCGTTCGCTCACGGATCCGCCATGAAACCTCACCTCCTCGCACTCATCGCCGGTCTCGGGATCTCGTCGGGCGTCGTCGCGCTGGGCGCGGCTGCGGTTCCCGAAGCCACCAAGCCCGCGGCGAGCGGCGCGACGACCGCGCCGGCCGCCGCCGCCGCCGCGCAGACGCTCTCGAAGGAGCAGACGGAGTACTTCGAGACGAAGGTGCGCCCGATCCTGGCAGGCGCGTGCTTCAAGTGCCACAGCCACGAGGAGAAGAAGAGCAAGGGCGGCCTCGTCCTCGACAGCCGCGAGGGGTGGGCGGCCGGCGGCGAGAATGGCCCGGCGATCGTGCCGGGCGACCCGGCCAAGAGCCTGCTGCTCAAGGCCGTCAGCTACGCCGACCCAGACCTCCAGATGCCGCCGAGCGGCGACAAGCTGTCCGAAGAGCAGATCAAGATCCTGACCGACTGGGTGAAGCAGGGCGCGCCCGACCCGCGCCTCAGCCCGGCCGGCGCCGCGGGCGGGAAGCTCACCGGCATGAACGACCTCGCCCGCCAACACTGGGCGTTCCAGCCGGTGAAGGAGCAGCCCGTCCCCGAGGTGAAGGACGAGGGGTGGGTGAAGTCGCCGGTCGACGCGTTCGTGCTGGCGAAGCTCGAGTCGGCCAACATGCGGCCGTCGAGCCCCGCGCCGCGCGAGGCGCTGATCCGCCGCGCGAACTACGACCTGATCGGCCTGCCGCCGACGCCCGCCGAGGTCGAGGCGTTCGTGAACGACCGGTCGGCCAACGCGTTCGAGAAGGTCGTCGACCGCCTGCTCGCCAGCCCGCACTACGGCGAGCGCTGGGGCCGCTTCTGGCTCGACAGCGCCCGCTACAGCGACACGACCGGCCTCGATAACAACCGCGGCGAGTACCGCTACCCGTTCGCCTGGACGTACCGCGACTACGTGATCCGCAGCTTCAACGAGGACAAGCCCTACGACCAGTTCCTGAAGGAGCAGATCGTCGCCGACCTGCTGCCGCAGTCGAAGGACGACCCCAGCCGCCTGGCGGCCCTGGGGTTCATCACGGTGGGCAAGCGGTTCCAGAACGTCAACGACACGATCGACGAGCGGATCGACGCGGTCACGAAGTCGACGATGGCCCTGACGGTCTCCTGCGCCCGCTGCCACGACCACAAGTTCGACCCGATCCCCACCGCCGACTACTACTCGCTGCACGGGATCTTCGCCAGCACGACCGAGCCGCCCCAGAAGCCGATGCTCGGCCCGGAGCCCACCGGCCCGAAATACGCGGACTTCAAGAGCCGCCTCGCCGACCTGGAGAAGCAGAACCACGAGATCTTCTTCGACCTCGTCGAGACCAAGTCCGCCGACTTCCGCAAGAAGGCCGAGGGCTACCTGCTCGTGCTGACGACCGGCGGGCGCCGCAACTCCAGCGCCGCGGCGCTGAAGCTCCGCAACCAGCTCATCGACGAGCACGACCTCGACCGCGACATCTACCAGGGCGGCCTGCGTAACCTCCGCGGGGACGACCCGGTCCTCGGCGTGCTGCGCCTCTTCGCCGCGCTCCCGGACGACGACTTCGCCGCCAAGGCCGACGAGCTCGTGACGACGATCACCGCCAGCGACAAGCCGGACGACGCCGACGACAAGAAGCTCGACGCCAAGGCCCGCCGCGCCAAGGCGAAGAAGGCCGCGAAGAACAAGCGCCGCGTGCCGCCAACCAACCCGCTCGTGGTGAAGGCGTTCGCCGAGGTGAAGCCGGGGTCGCTCAAGACGATGCGCGACGTGACGGCGGTGTACGGCAAGCTCTTCGCCGACATCGACGACCGCGCCAAGGCGTACATCAAGGCCTGCCGCAACGCCAAGAGCACCGAGGTGGAGGGCTACGACGAGGCGCTCGTCGAGCTGTTCAACGTGTCGGCCCCGATCGAGCCGGCTTCCGCGCTCACCGCCGACCGGCTGCGCGAGATCTCGCAGCGACTGCCCGTGGTCAACGGCAACGGCTACCAGCGGCTCAAGCTCGCCGAGATCAACGAGCTGATGCTCACCCACCCCGGCTCCCCCGCCCGCGCGATGGTCGTGGAGGACGCCAAGAAGCCGAAGTACTCGCCGATCTTCGTCCGCGGCGAGGCGGGCAACCGCGGGCCGATCGTGCGCGCCAGTTCCTCGAGATCCTCGCCGGCCCCGACCGCAAGCCGTTCGCGCAGGGCAGCGGCCGACTCGAACTCGCCGAGGCGATCGCCAGCAAGGACAACCCGCTGACGGCCCGCGTGATGGTCAACCGCCTCTGGCTCCACCACTTCGGCCAGGCGTTCGTCCGCACGCCCGACGACCTCGGCGTGCAGTCCGAGCGCCGAGCCACCCGGAACTGCTCGACTACCTCGCCGGCGAGTTCGTGAAGCGCGGCTGGTCGACCAAGGCGATGCACCGCCTCGTCATGCTCTCCAACACCTACCGCCAGGGGAGCGAGACGAACCACGCCTACGCGCAGGTCGACCCCGACAACCGCCTGCTCTGGCGGACCTCCGCCGCCTCGACTTCGAGGCCGTGCGCGACTCGATGCTGATGTTCACCGGCAAGCTCGAGCCGTCGATCGGCGGCAAGCCGGTGAACCTGACCGACGAGCCGTACAGCGACCGCCGCAGCGTCTACGGCTACATCGACCGCGGCGCGCTGCCGGAGCTCATGGCGCAGTTCGACTTCGCCGACCCGGACATGGCCAACAGCAGCCGCACGAGCACGATCGTGCCGCAGCAGGCGCTGTTCTTCATGAACAGCCCGATGGCCGTGGACGTCGCCCGCAAGGCGACGAGCCGGCCGGAGTTCCTGAAGGCCAGGGACGACGCGGCCCGCGTGAAGGCGTTGTACGAGGTGCTCTTCCAGCGCCAGCCTCGCCCGACCGAGGTGCGGTTCGCCAAGGAGTTCCTCACCGCCGCCCACCGCGACCACGCGGACGGGCAGCGCGAGGCCGAGGCGCTGGCCGCGAAGCTGAAGAAGAACCCCAAGGCCGCCCGCCAGGCGGAGAAGGCAGAGAAGGCGAAGCGCGCGAAGAAGAAGCAACTCCAGGCCGCGCAGCAGAACCGCAAAGTGAGCGGCCGCAGCGCGATCCGCAACGAGGGCGAACTCGTCGAGCGCGTGCCGCTGACGCCGTGGGAGCAGTACGCCCAGGCGCTGCTGTTCAGCAACGAGATCGTGTACGTGAACTAGCGCCGGCAACGATCCGAGCCGGGGTTGACCGCAGCGGATCCCGCCCGGCCGGGCATATTCAGAATTGAGACGCACCCGGCTGAGGGGGAGCCGGGTGCGTCTTTTTTTGCGCCGCAAGACCGTTAATTCGCGATCATGCAGATGAGCATTGCACGCTCGGGAAGAGGAAGGCAGTCGCGGCGCTACGCCGGGTAGGGCGGATCACCTTCATGCGTAGCGTGTCATTCCGAGGGGAGCGGTAGCGGCCCAACTCATCTTGAGCAGCAGACATCTCTTCCCATCCGCAGTTCCCTCGTCGCTGTCGCTCCTCGGCGATGACGGTTCTCTCGCATACCGTCGCTACAACCGGAGGCGAAGTGCTCTATCGCCTCACCTCGAATCGGTAATTCGCCCGCCGGTTCGGCGCGCTGTCGCCGTCGACCGAGAAGGCGTCGACCGTGTCGAGCGACGCTACGTTGTCCGCCCAATGAAAGTCGAACGTCGGCGGCCGCTTGGGATCGCCGAAGAGTGTCCGCGGGATGGCGAGTTCCAGGCCGTTGCCGCTCACGCGGTACGGGATCGTCCCCGCCGCCTCCCACCGCCCGCCCCGCCACGCCTTTACGGTCGTCGCTCGGTCGCCCGAGACCTCTAGGTTCACCGCCAGGTCATAGCCCGACCAGCCCCTCTTCGGATCCTGATCCGCGTCGATGAACAGGAGCATCCAGTTGCGGCCCGTCCGCGGCGTGATCGGGGCGGCCGTCTGGGCGAAGAAGGATACGTTAGTGTCGTCGTACGCGGCTTTGGCGATCACGAGATCGTTGCGGCCAGTCTTGTTCTCGTAGCGCAGGCGGCCGTAGCCGGCGTGGTCGCGGTGAATCGTGTCGCCGATCGTGTCGCGGAATTCCCGGCTGACGGCCCGCCAGTCGTCGAACGAGCCGTCAATCGTGATGCGGCTCGGCCCCGGCGCCGCGGGCCGCTCCCGCACGCCCTTGTACCGCCGCACCCACGCCGCGAGCTGATAGTAGTAGTTGTCGCCGTGGCCGCCGCGCATCGGCTCGACGTCGCGGCTGTACTCCTGCGTGTACTGGTCGACGAACAGTCCGCCGGGGTGGCGGCAGTCGGCGTCGGTGTACGTGCTCCAGCGGTCGTACCGGCCGGACGTCCACTCGTTCCAGCCGGTGACGAAGACGAACCACGGGTCGGCCTTCAGCGCGCGCGCCCACTGCTCGTCGAAGTTGAGGCCGAGGTCGACCGCGCCGGGGCGGGCGTCGCGCCGGCCGCCGTGCCAACTGCGGCCCATGGCGCCGGCGCGGTGGCTCATCGGCGCGGGGCCGGGCGTGCCGGGCAGCGCGTTCTGCGCGACGCCGACGCTCATCTGCTCCGGCCGGCCCGCCGCGTCGGGGAACACGTGCTGGGGGTGGATTTCGAGCCAACTCCACTGCCCGGGGCCGCTCGGGCCCTGCCAGTAATCCGGCATCGGGCGGCGGAACGTGAAGAAGTTGCGCACCGTCGGTTCGGTGAAGAACCCCGAGTCGGCCATCAGCAGCGGCTTTCCTTCCCACCGAAACCACAGGTCCCGCCAGCGGCCGGGCTGGTACAGGTCGCGCCAGAGTTGATTGGTGACGGGCCGCGGGTCGCCGAACGGCGCGACGAAGGCGATCGCGGGTGTGCGCGCGCCCTCGGCGCGCATCCGCTCGTACTCGCGGCACAGCGCCTCGTACTGCGGGCGAAACGTGTGCGGCGGGTTGGTCGTGTCGAACAGCACCACGTCGACGCCGGCGTCGGCTAGCAGGCTGGCGTGGCGGCGGATCACGAACGGGTCGGTCGAGAGGTAGTAGCCGAGCTCCGGCTCGCCCCAGTGGTGCGGCGCGTCGCGCGGCGGCCACGATACCGGTCCGGCGCCCGCGGCGGTGAGGATCCTCGTGTTGTCGTGCGGGCCGCCGGCGGTCGGGCGGTGCCACGTCCAGTAAAAGACGCCGACCCACCGGTCCGCCCGCGGCGGCCCGGCCGCCGCCCGGTCCGGCAGCGACCGCCCCAGCGCGTCGACCGCCACCCACGTGTCGGCGAACACGTCCCCGCCCTCGTAAGGCTTCCCGACGTACTCGGCCGCGGCGGCGGTCCCGGCCGAAACCGACGCGAGCACGACGCAGGCGACCAGCGCACGATAAATCTGTCCTGGATTCACGCCCGGAGGGTATAGCAGAGACAATCTCGCGCGGGGAGCGCAGGCGCATCCGGCCGAGCGCCGTCATCGGCGAGACGTGCAGCGCATCGCCTTGCGGCCCACACGTCGGCCGCATCGACGTGTTCGCTCGCATCACCCGACTAGCACACCGCTATCCGCCGCTTCCGAATTACTGGCTACTGGCTACTGGCTACTCTCCCCACCACTCCTCCCCCTCACGCCAGGATGTCCTTCACCACCCGCCCATGGACGTCCGTCAGCCGGAAGTCGCGGCCGGCGTGGCGGAACGTCAGGCGCTCGTGGTCGAAGCCGAGCAGGTGCAGGATCGTCGCGTGGAAGTCGTGGACGTGGACCGGGTCCTCGACCGGCTTGCCGCCGAAATCGTCGCTCTTGCCGTGGACGATGCCGCCCTTTACGCCCGCGCCGGCCAGCCAGCTCGAGAAGCAATTCTGGTGGTGGCTGCGCCCCTTGGGGCCGTCGGCGGTCGGGGTGCGGCCGAACTCGGTCGTCCAGACGACGAGCGTGTCCTCGAGCAGCCCGCGGCTCTTGAGGTCGCGCAGCAGGCCGGCAATCGGGCGGTCGACGTTCTTCGCCAGCGGCTCGTGCGCCGCCATGTTGCTGTGGCTGTCCCAGTTCTTGCTCGCTCCGCTGTCGATCAGCTCCACGAACCGCACGCCGCGCTCCACGAGCCGGCGGGCGATGAGGCACTGCCAGGCGAAGCCGGCGGTGCTGCCGCGGTCCAAGCCGTACAGGTCGAGCGTGGCGTCGGTCTCACGGGAGAGGTCGAGCACGTTGGGCATCGACTGCTGCATGCCGAACGCGGTCTCGAAGCTCTTCACGCGCGCCGCGAGCTGCGGGTTGACGGCCGCGCGGTCGGCGGTCATGTGGCGGCGGTTGAACGCGTCGAGCAGCCCGAGCTCGGCGCGCTGCACGTCGATCGACGGGGCGCGGCGGACGAGGTCCGGGATCGGCTCGGGGCCGGCGAGCACGCGCGTGCCCTGGTGGCTGCCGGGCAAAAAGTCGCTCGACCAGATCTGGCTGCCCGCGTACGGCAGGTGCGGCGCGAGGACGACGAAGCTCGGCAGATTCTGGTTAACGGTGCCGAGGCCAAAGCACACCCACAAACCGAAGCTCAAAAGGCCGCGCGAAGCTGACCGAGCCGGTGTGGATCCCGAGCGTGGCCTGGAAGTGGTCGTTGTGGTCGCCGTGCATCGAGCGGATGAGGCAGACGTCGTCCATCACCTCGCACGTTCGGGAACAGGTCCGACACCATCGTGCCGCACGCCCGCCGGCTTGAAGTCCCACAACGGCCGCACGAACGGCCGGCCGCCCTTCTTGCCGTTGGACGGCTTGCCGGCGAGTTCGGTCAGCTTCGGCTTCGGGGTCGAACGAGTCCATGTGCGACACGCCGCCCGACATGTAGAGGAAGATCACGCCGCTTCGCCCTGGCGCGTGGTGCGGCATGCGCGGGCGAGCGAGTTCGGATCGACCGTCGCGGCGGCGCTTCGCGCCGTCGGCCAGCAGGTGCTGAAGGATGCCCGGCAGCAGCATCGACCCGGCCGCGAGGGACCGCAGGACGCCGCGGCGGAGGGGAAAACGGTCGGGTGCATGCCAAGGCTCCTCATGAGCGAACCACTTAGATCGGAAGGAAGGCGATGCGCCCGACCCACTCCGCCGCGTCGGTGGCCGCCCAGATCAGCACTAAACTTTCGACGACTTCGCGTCGCGACCGCGACTGCGGGACGAGCAACAGGCCCGCCATCGACTCCCCCGCCGCCAGGCGGTTGGCGGCGGCCACGGTCATCGTGTTCACGTCGTGGGAGACCGCGATCGCGCCTTCGGCCGCCGCGAACGCCAGCACGCGATCATCCGGCGCGCCGGCGAGTCCGACATCCTGTACCCGAACGAACACGAGCGACGGCTCGGCCCGTCGTGCGGCCGTCACGATGACCTGGCGAAGGTCTTCGTCCGCCAGGTACTTCACCGCACTCATGCCGGCCCCGACGCGCGCGTGGCCCGCGCGGCGCGGAGACGTTGGATCAGCGAGGCGTTCTCGGATTCGCTCCGCAGGCGAAGCGCCTCCCAACGTCCGTCCTGCTCTTTGAGGTGTGCGTCCACCTCGGCCCGCGAACGCAGGTAAAAGGCGATCGCGCCGTGGACCTGCTCGTATCGGAGCGACGGGAATTCGATCGCGATCTCCTCTACCGTCAGCCCCTCCCAGTACGCGTAGACGATCGAGTCGAGCGAGACGCGGGAGCCGCCGACGCGCCAACCGTCGTCGACGCGCTCGACATATTCACTGCTGCTGCCGTGCATGGCGTTGATTCTACTTCAAGGTAGCTCAGTCGATGAACAGGAACTCGTTGCTGCCGAACACGGCGCGGGCGTAGCTCGACCACGCCTTGCGCATGACCTGATCGGCGGGCGTGCCCACCGCCTTGTAGTGGTCGGCGATCTTCGCGACGAACGACTGGCCGAGCGCCTTCTCCTCGTCGCTCGCGGGTCGGGCGAAGGCGAGGCGGTGGGCGTAGTCGATCCGGCCGGCGGCGCCGTCGCTGGCGAAGGCGAGGCGGGTGGCGAATTTGTCGGACTGCTCGTAGAGCAGCGCGTCGTTCATCATGAACAGCGCCTGGATCGGCGTGGTGCTGATCGGCCGGGCGGGCGTGGTCGCGTTGGTGTCGGCGCCGTCGAAGACGGCTAGGAACGGCTCCTTGCGGATCCGCTGCTGCATGAGGTAGACCGCCCGCTTGCTGGTGGGGTATTCGTCGACGAACGGCTTGTGCTGCGAGAACTTCCAGTCCTGCTCCGGCGGGAACGGGTGCGCGCCGCCGGGCGTGGGGTCGAGGTCGCCGGCGATCGACAGGATCGAGTCGCGCACCTCTTCGGCCGACAGGCGCCGCGGGTTCTGCCGCCAGAGCAGGTCGTTGCCCGGGTCGGCCGCGACGTTGGCGGCGTCGGCGTCGCCGCTGGCCAGCGCGTACGTCCGCGACAGCATGATGAGCCGGTGCACCGCCTTGACCGACCACTTCTCCTTCACGAACTGCGCCGCGAGGTAGTCGAGCAGCGCGGGGTGCGTCGGCGCCTCGCCGCGGACGCCGAAGTCGTTGGGCGTCTTGACGATGCCCTGGCCGAAGTGGTGCTGCCAGATCCGGTTGACCATCACGCGGGCCGTCAGCGGGTTGCGCGGGTCGGTGACCCAACCGGCGAGTTCGAGCCGGCCGCTCGCCCGTGCGTTGGGCGAGAGCTTCTGCCCGCCGAGGATCGTGAGGAACCCGCGCGGCACCTCGGGGCCAAGTTGCTCCGGATCGCCCTTCTTGTGGAGGCGGGCGTTGTGCGGGAGCCCCTCGGCGGCGGCGAAGGCCTTGGGGCCGTCGGGGCGGTCCGCCTCGAGCTTGCGGAGTTCGGATTCGACCTCCTGCATCTCGGCCCGCACCTCGACGACCGTGCGGAGCGGGGCGTCCTTCGCCGGCGGCTTGGGCCGCTCGGCGGCGGGCGGCGCGTCGGCCGGGCGCGGCTCGGGCTTGCGCAGGGGCGCGACGTTCTCGCCGTCGGCCGCCGGCGGCATGCCGGCGGCTTCCGGCTTGGGCTCGTCGGCGCGCGATTCGCCCGCGGGGCGGGCGGCGACGGCGGCGCGCTCGGCGGCCGCGTCGGTCGCACGGTTCGGGGTGATCGAGGCGACGCGCGTCGCGGGGCGCGGCCGAATCGCCCGCCACCGCCGCTCGCGCGGCAGTTCGAACAGCGCGGCGAGCGCATGCGCCTGCGCCCGCGTCCGCGGCTCGGCGGGGCCGCTCTTCTTCGCCTCCCGCTCGCGCTCGCGCGCCCGCTCCTCGAGCCGTGCGACGAGCTCACGCTGATCCTTCGGCGCCGACTTCACCTCGCGCTTCAGTTCCTCGATGCGGTTGTCGATCTCCGCGAGGCGCGTCTCGTACGCCTCGAGTTCCTTCGCCTCCTCCGGCGTGCCGAGCGGGACGAGGTCCTTCGGGTGGCGGTAGATCTCGGTGCCGGGGAACGCGTAGCGCGTGCTGTTGAAGATGCCGTAGAGCGCGTAGTAGTCCTCGTCGGTGATCGGGTCGAACTTGTGGTCGTGGCAGCGGGCGCAGCTCACGGACAGGCCGAGCATCCCCTTGCCGAGGTTGTCGATCTGGTCCTCGATCGTCTGGTGGAACTCCGACGCCCGCGACCCGAACCGCCGCGCGATCGCGAGGTAGCCGGTGGCGACCACCTTCTCGGCGCGGTCGGCGGCGTCCGTCGCGGGTAGCAGGTCGCCGGCGATCTGCTCGCGGAGGAACGCGTCGTACGGCTTGTCCTTGTTGAACGCGTCGATGACGTAGTTGCGGTAGCGGTAGGCGTCGGGGATCGGGTAGTCGCTGTTGCAACCGGACGTGTCGGCGTAGCGCACGACGTCGAGCCAGTGCCGCCCCCACCGCTCGCCGTACGCGCGCGACGCGAGTAGGCGGTCCACCACGGTCGCGAACGCGTCGGGCGAGGCGTCGGCGAGGAACGCGTCGACCTCCGCCGGCGTCGGCGGCAGGCCGGTCAGGTCGTACGTCGCCCGGCGGATCAGTGTACGCCGGTCGGAGGCGGCCACGGGCTTCACGCACTTGGCTTCCTGGGCGGCGCGGACGAACCGGTCGACCGGGTGGTCCGACCACTTCCCGTCCACCGGCTGCGGCGGCGCGACGTCCTTCACCGGGCGGAACGACCAGAACGACCGGGCCGCATCCCAGTTAAACGAGATGGTCGGGGCGGGGGCGGCCTTCGCTTCGGTACGGGGGTCGGGCGCGCCGCGCTTGATCCACTCGACGAAGTCCGCCACCTGCGCGTCGGCCAGCGGCTCCTTCGGCGGCATCTGCAGCGTGTGGTCGTGGTAGCGGATCGCCCGGACGAGCAGGCTCTTCTCCGGGTCGCCCGGCACGATCGCCGGCCCCCGCTCGCCGCCCTTGCGCAGCGCGTCGCGCGAGTCGAGCAGGAGTTCCCCCTTCGCTTCCGCGTCCGCGCCGTGACATTCGTAGCAGCGCTCGGCGAGGACCGGGCGGATGCGCTTCTCGAAGAACTCGAGGTCGGCCGCCGCCGCCGCCGCGTCGGCGTTGGGCGGAGTGGTCGCCGCCGCCGCCGCAGCCGCCGGTTCCGCCGCGCGGGACGGGAGCGCAGCCGCGCAGACGGCGAGGGCGAAGGTCGCGAGGAATCGAAGAGGCGAGACCATCATGTTCCCGTCGCTCGTGATCGAGGTGAACTCGCTACCGCGCGCCGTCCGCGAACGCGGCGGGCGCCGTCATCGGTTCGGACGTCAGTCGGGCGGCGCGAGTTCGGCCGCGGCCGAGACGTGGCCGATTTCGTCAGATTGTACACGACCCGCGCGGAGCCGTTGCGACCGGTTTCGACGGGGCAACCGCTGAATTGCGAAACTGCTGCAACCCATTGGTCACCGCCGGCGCGGTCCCCTTCGGTGGAGCGGCGAAACCGCAAGCGCCCACCGCGCCGTCCACGCAGGCGATCTGTGCTCCGCCACGCGTGGATCGACCAGTTGCACACTCCCTCTTCCCAGTACGCTGGGGAGAGGGCGGGGGAGAGGGGATCGCGCACTCGGCCTGCCCACGCGGCGGGACACCGGCTGCAGGATCCCCTCTCCCCTGCCCTCTCCCCGGAGTACCGGGAAGAGGGAGTGCGCAACTCGTCAATTCACG
This sequence comes from Phycisphaerae bacterium, assembly GCA_030448225.1. Next base: position 7,652 of record JAUJNJ010000018.1, on the reverse strand, counting down.
CGTGCGACGTGTACGACGTCTACGACGTCCCGCGTCGGACGCGCCTGCTGCCAGAGGCCGCACACCCCAACGCTCTCCCCTCAGTACAGAGGCAAGGGCGGTAAGAAAGCCGCGGTTCGTCACGCGGCCCGTCGCCTCACGCGAACAGGCTCATGATCGGTTTGCCGATGCCGTCCTTCGTCACGTAGAACGGCCGCTCCTCCACCTCGTAACTGAGCTTCGGGCTGATGCCCATCGCGCGGTAGATCGTGGCGTGCAGGTCCTCGATGCGCACCGGCTCGGTCGTCACGATGCACGGGCGTTCGTCGGCCGTCGCGCCGTGGACGTGGCCGCGCTTCATGCCGCCGCCGAACATCAGCACGCTGCCGGCCTGCGTCAGGTGGCGGTGCATGCCGTAGAACCGCGGGTCGTCCACCTTCTGCGGCGGGGTGGGGCTGCCGCGCAGGATGGGCTTGTTGGCGTCGGCGCCCTCGATGAGCATGTCGCGACTGAACTCGCTGGCGAGCACGATCAGCGTGCGGTCGAGCAGGCCGCGCGACTCCAGGTCGCGCACGAGCTGCGCGATCGGCGCGTCGATCATCGCCTTCATGCTCACGAGCCGGTCGTGCCCGTTCTCGTGCGTGTCCCAGTTGAGGAACGGGATGTACTCGGTCGTCACCTCGATGAACCGCGCCCCCGCCTCCACCAGTCGCCGCGCCAGCAGGCAGCCCAGGCCGAAGCGGCCGGCGGCATCCTTCTCGTAGTTGCCGTCGCGGGCGAGCCGGGCGCCGGTGACCCGCTTGGGGTCGAAGCCGGCCGGCAGGTAGCGGGCGACGGATTCGGTCGGCTCGAGCGAGAGGTCGAACGCCTTGGCCGCGGGGGAACTCAGCAGGCGGTGGGCGTTGTCCATCGAGCGCAGGAACGACTCGCGCTGGTACGCGCTGCCGTGCTGGCCGACCGGGCTGGCCTCGAGCATCTTGCGGTACAGGCGGTTGCGGTCCTCGAAGCGGCCGGGCGTCATCCCCTTGGGCGGTCGAACGGCGGCGGCGGCGTCCTGCGGGAACGGCACGTTGAACGGGCCGTACTCGCTGCCGAGGAACCCGGCGGTCGTGAACGCCTTGAGCTCCTCCCCCTCGCCCAGGTCCAGCCGCTGGCCGATGTTGATGAACGCCGGCACCGCCGCCGCGCGCGGCCCGAGCGTGCGCGCGATGGTCGCCCCGATGTGCGGCGCCGCCAGCGTCTGCGGCGGGACGTACCCGGTGTGCCAGTGGTACTGGTGCCGCGAGTGCAGGATCACGCCCAAATCGTCGGCGACGGCCGAGCGGATCAGCGTCGCCTTGTCCATCACGGTCGCGACCTGCTCCAGCCCCTTGGACAGCTTGATGTCGTCGACGACCGTGTCGATCGCCGGGAACGTGCTCAGGACCGACTTGGCCTCCACGCCCTTCTCGAACGGCACGTAGCGCTTGGGGTCGAACGTCTCGGTGTGGGCCATGCCCCCCGCCATCCACAGCACGATCAGACAGTCCGCGGTCGCCGGGTTCGCCCGCGCGATCGGGTCGGCCAGCAGGCGCGGCGCCGGCGCGGCCAGCGCCGCCAGCGTGGCGGCCGAGGCGGTCTTGAGGACGTCGCGACGGGAAGGGTGTCGGGCGTTCATGGTTCGTGTTCCCTGCGTCTGTCGGGTCGCGCCGCACGCTCGACGGCGGCGCGTTCTCGTTTAGCGGGCGGGCTTGCCCGCCGTTTTCGGCGCTGCAACCCCCTGCACGCGCGCGGCGTCAGTTAATGTACTGGAACTCCGGCAGCACCGTCAGCGTCCAGAGGAACGCGGCGGCGCCGTCGGGCGTCACCGGTTGCCCCAGCAGTTCCAGCGCGACCTTCCGCTCGGCGTCGGTCGGGCGGCGGCAGAGCGTCTGGCGGAACACGCCGTCGACCCACCCGGCCGGGTCGGCCGCCGCGGCGGCGGCGACGCGCTCGGCGGTCGTCTTCAGCTTCGTGTCGAGCGTCGAGCCGTTGGTCAGTTCCAGCGCCTGAAGCGTCGTGGCGGTGGCGGCGCGGGCGGAGACGACCTGCTCGCGGTTCGGGCGGTCCAGCGCCGCCTGCATCGGGTCCGACGCCCGCAGCGACGCGCGGATCTGCCCGGTCCGCGACATCAGCCCGACGAGCGCCGGGATCTTCGGCCCGAGGTGTACGCCGAACGCGCCCGCCGCCGGCTTGCCCGTCTCGTCGATCGCCGGGCCCTCGTCGACCGGGCCCGACCCGTTCACGAACGCCCGGGCGGGCTTCCACGTCCGGGCGTCGTAGTCCGTCTTGTTCCAGCCCGGCTCGGGCGCGCGGCGCGACTGCCAGGTGTCGTCGGTGACGAGTTCCGTGAACGTCATCCCGTTGCGGCAGCGGGCGTAGAACGCGACGCCGCTCGACGGGTTGAGGTGGTTGAACAGGTGCGCCGGCGGCGGGCCCGGGTCCTCGGTCGAGACGTTCGGCTTCTCGGTGTGGCTGTCGACGCTGATCGTGACGAGGGTGTCCCCCTTCTTCAGCACGCCGCGCAGGTCGTAGAGCGCGGTGCGCGTCGGCGACAGATCGTTGAGGGTGACCGGCACGCCCCGGCCGTTGATCGTCAGTTCGAACCGCTGGCTGGCGGCGACGACGGCCAGCGCCTCTTCCGGGGCCGCGTCGAGCTTGAACGTCTTGCGGAAGACCACGCGGTGCCGCACCGGCAGGACGCGCTTCGGCTTCTTCTCCGGCTCGGCCGTCGCGTCACCCTTCGGCGACTCCTTCGCCGCTTGCGGCTTAGCCGCCGGCGGCGTCGCAGCCGGCGGCGGCGTCGCAGCCGGCGACTTCGGATCACCCGCAACCGGCGGCGCGACGTCGGCGATCGATCGCACGTCCGACACCGGCGACACGTTCCCCGGCTTGACGTTCAGCGGCGGATTCGGGGGCGTCGGCGGCTTGGCATCAGGCGGCTTCAGCGCGTCTGGCTTCGCCGGGGGCGCGTCGGGCTTCGCGGGGTCGGCCGGCGCGTCGTCCTTCTTCGCGTCGTCCTTCTTCGCGTCGTCCTTCGTCGCCGGCGGCGCCTGCCCCGGCGGCGGGATCACGGCGTCGGCCGGGCCTTCGGCGTCGGCGATCAGCCGCGCCGCGTCCTCGGCGGCGGCCTTGGCGCGCTTCGCCAGCTCCGGCGCCTTCGGGTCGTCGGTGGCGATCGCGCGCTGCGCCTCGGCGGACTGGCGCTGCGCCTCGTTCATGCGCCCCAGCGCCGCCTGCCACCGCATCCGGCGGACGCCCGCCTCGGCCGGCTCGCTCGACCAGATGAACGTCGGCCGCTTGTACTGGGTCGCGGTCGCGGTCGCGCCGGCCGTGAAGTCGAACTCCACCGACGCCGGCAGGTACGCCCAGTCGCCCGACAGCGCGCTGATCGCGTCCACGAGTTGCTCGGCCGTCAGCCGCCGCGCGTGCGGGCCGCGGAAGACGTAGGGGGACTTGTCCCCCTCGTCGGGCGGCGCGACGACCGGCAGTTGGTACGCCCGCGACGTCAGGATCGTGCCGATCGTGTGCCGCAGGTCGTACTCGTGCTTGACGAGGTCCTCGGCGAGCCAGTCGAGCAGGTCGCTCGACCACGCCGCCTTGTCCATGTTGTCGAGCGGCTCGACGAGGCCGCGCCCCACGAGCCGGGCCCACAGCCGGTTCACGATCGTGCGCGACAGCCGGCCGTTGGACGGACTGGTGATGAGCTGCGCGAACTGGCTGAGGCGCTGCGGCCGGGCGGTCGTCGTGTCGAGGTTGCCGACCTCGGGGTAGAGGAATCGCGGGCCGACGGTCTTCCCGGTGGGCTTGTCGCAGAGGACGAGTTCGAGCGGCTTGTCGGAGAAGACGGCCGCCAGCGAGTAGGCGTCGGCGAGCGTCCAGTCGTTGACGAAGCTGTCGTGGCACGACGCGCACTTGAGGTTCACGCCGAGGAACACCTGCGACACGTTCTGCGCCGCCTGCATCTCCGGCGTCATGCTCGCGTTGACGTTGCCGCGCCAGACGATCCCCTTGGCGAACCCCTGGCTGTCGGCGGTGGGGTTGACGAGTTCGGCGACGAAGCGGTCGTACGGCCGGTTCGACGCCAGCGCGTTGTAGAGCCACCCGGTGATCTGCTTGCGGCCGCCGTCGATGAAGCCGGTGCCGCGGTAGTCGTTGCGGAGCAGGTCGTTCCAGAACGTCAGCCAATGGTCGGCGTAGCCGTTGTCGTCGGACAGCAGTTGGCGGACGAGCGCGGCGCGCTTGTCCGCGGTCTTGTCGGCGAGGAACTCGTCGAGTTGCTCCGGCGTGGGGAGCAGGCCGATCGTGTCGAGGTACGCGCGGCGGGCGAAGGCGGCGTCGTCCACCGCGGCGGGCGGCGTCACCTTGTGCTCGGCGAAGTACGTGTCGAGCAGGCGGTCGAGCGGGTGCTGCGCGCCGGCCTTGGGAAGCTCGACCGAACGGGGCTTGAGGTTGGCGGCGTCGGCCTTGGCGAAGTTGACCGCCGCGTCCCACGGCATGCCCTGGTCGATCCAGGCGCGCAGGACGCCGACCTGCTCGGCGGTCCACTTCGTCCCCTTCTGCGGCATGACGTTGTCCGGGTCGACGCCGGCGACCATCTCCACGACGAGGCTCTTGTCGCTCTTGCCGACGACGGCGGCCCGGCCGGCGTCGCCGCCCTTGAGGAACGCCTCGCGCGTCTCGAGGCTGAAGCCGCCCTTGGACTTGCCCCGTGCGTGGCACTGCGTGCAGCTCACCTCGAGCAGCGGCTTGACGTCCTTGTTGAAGTCGATCGGCCGGGCGGCCGCGGGCGGCAACGGCTTGCCGGACGAATTGCCGGACGGCGCGGCCGCGGCCAGGGGTGCCATGAGCAGGAGGGCGACGATCGTCATCGGTCCGCGCATCAACGTCATTCCCGTCTGATTCCAAGACTTGCGTTCATCGTTCCGCCGCCGCCCGCGCGCCCGCCGCCGAGGCAGGGGACGTTCTCAATTCATCTGTACTACGCAGAGAGGCGGCCGGTTCCGTCAGGTGATTTGGTTGCGCATTGTAGTGTACCGCACTTGTGCCTTTCTCATACAGCAGATTCATTCGGCCGTTCGCGAGATCGGACGGCAGGGCGATGACGAGGTTCGCGGGGGTTTTTAGGGTGTGATCGGACCCGGATAGGCGAGCGACAAGTGCAATTGGTGTACTCCTTTAACCCGTCGCTTGCGAGCCGCATCCGAGTGTGATGATTGGTGGGTTGTGCGGGGGGTGAGGGAGATCGGCACGTCTTGCTCGTGAGGTACACACCCCCGCCGCCAGCCTATACGGGGCGCGCGAGCGCGCCGGCTAAATAAGGTTTTTGCAGAGGCTTACGAGACGGGGCGTCGAGCAAGAAGGGGGCGGATCCCTTCCACAGACAGAACCCTCGGCCTCGCAAAGCCGCTTGAGACGTCGATCGACTCAACACCACGCACCCGCACGCACGTGCGGGAGAATCTTCCTCCTAGACAGGATACGGCAGACCCCGCCATACTCCGCTCCCCGGCCGCGTTTCCTGAGCCTGCCTTGGGGGAACTCAGCAGTTCCCAAACAGGGTGGTTCGCGGGTTAACTGCCGAGGTCGGATGACGGGCCGGCGCGGGGCGCGGGCCGCGGACGAGTCTGGGCCGAGGTCTCGAGGCGCGGAGCGCGCGAGGAGAGGACACAGTGCTGGGACGCACGCGACGACCGTGAGGATCGCACCCGATGGGCAAGCGCAAGGTGACGAACGTGCTCCTGGCCGACGGCCGGAAGTTGTTGCGCGAGGGGCTGAGCGCCTTGCTGGAAAAGCACGAGGACGTGCGCGTCATCGGCGAGGCGGCCGACGCGGCGACGGCCGTGAAACTGCTGCGGGCCCTGCCGGCCCACGTGGTGATCCTCAACCTCACCGCCCCGTTCGACGGCGTCGCCAACGCCGTCCGCACGCTCGTGAAGGTCAAGCCCAAGGTCCGCGTGATCGTCCACGCCTACCGCCCCACCGCCGCCGTCATCCGCGAACTGCTCGAGGCCGGCGCGGCCGGGTGCCTGACGAAGGAGAGCGCGGCGGCCGAGCTCGTCGACGCGATCCGCGTCGTCGTCGCCGGCCGCGACTACCTCAGCCCGGGCCTCGTCAACGCGGTGATCACCGGGTACGTCCGCACGGTGGGCCCGGCGGTCGAGGAGCGCCCGCTCTCGCCGCGCGAGCGGGAGATCCTTCAGCGCATCGCCGCGGGGCAGACGACGAAGGAGATCGCCTTCGCGTTCGGCGTCAGCGCCAAGACGGTCGAGACCTGCCGCCGCCGCATCATGCAGAAGACCGACCGCCACAGCGTGGCCGAGCTGACGAAGTACGCGATCCTCCACGGGATGGCGACGCTGGAAACGACGGCGTGACGAGGTGGGCGGGGTAGGTTCCGGCCCTAGGACGTGCGCGCCGAAGCGGCCACGCCGGGCGGCTCTTGCGGAGTGGATGCGTTCCCGTCCGGGCAAGAACCGCCAACCGTCGATGTCGCACCCCGCCCGTGCCCGTCTCGCCAAGCTCAGAGTTTTCCCTAGGCGACTGTCAATTCAAGTCTTAGCGCAAGCGCCGATTCACGTCGCCGCCTCAGTCCCCGCGCTTTCGCGTCGATAGGAAAGTGGGAAGGAAGTGCCCGTGACGAGGGCGGCCGGGGTGCCGTGCTCGCGGCGGCGATGCGTTCATGAACCGATACCTCCGCGCCATCTCCTACTTCCGCCCGGACTGGCCGCTGGTCGTCCTGTGGGTGGCGCTGATCGGCTGCTCGACGCTGCTCGGGCTGATGGTGGCGTGGCCGATGGCGGTCCTCGTCGACACGGTGCTCGCGCCGCCCGGCGCCGCCGCCCCGGGCGACTGGATGCACCGCCTGTTCCTAGCGCCGCTGCCGGAAGGCCGCCTCGGGCAGATCGTCGGGCTGGCGCTGATCGGGCTGCTGCTGAAGCTCGGGCAGGACGTGCTCGGCGTGGCGCAGACGATCGTCAGCAGCCAGGTGAACTACAACGGCCTGCTCCGCGTCCGCTGCGATTTGTACCGCAAGCTCCAGGCGTTGAACCTCGCCTACCACCGCGCCCAGCCGCAGGGCGACGCGATCTACCGCCTTAGCTCCGACACGTTCGGCTGCCAGACGGTGCTGAACGTGGTCGTGTCGGCGTTCGTCGCCGCCCTGACGCTCGTGGCGATGGCGGCGCTGCTGGCGTCGCGGAACGTGTCGCTCACGCTGCTGGCGCTGTCGGTCACGCCGCTGCTGGCGATCGCGAACGTCGTGTTCGGGCGGCGGCTGGCGGCGCGGGCGATGGCGTGCAAGCAGCGCGACGCGCAGTTCACCACGATCGTGCAGCGGTCGATGTCGAGCATCGGCCTCGTGCAGGCGTTCGGCCGCGAGGCCGCCGAGTTCGGCCGCTTCCGCGGCACCGCCCGCGAGACCGTCCGCGCCTGGTGGGACCTCAACCGCCAGCAGATGACCTACAACCTCGTCGTCGGCCTGCTGTTCGGCGTCGGCGGCGCGGCGGTGTTCGGGTACGGCGGGTACCTCGTCTACCGCGACCAGTTCCTCGCCACCCCCGGCGCGTCCGGCGGCGCCGGCGGCGGCGGCATGACGGTGGGCGACCTGCTGATCTTCACCGCGTACCTCGGCACGCTCTGGGGCCCGCTCTGCA
>JAUJNJ010000164.1 GCA_030448225.1 Phycisphaerae bacterium | reverse complement strand
CGCTGCTCCTCGACGACGTATCGGCCCTCAAGGCCCCCTTGCACGTCGTTGACGATCGGCTGCTCCATCACTTCGGAGTGTGACACGCGCACGCCCGTCCGTCAGCATGCCCCGACGTGGTGGAACGGCAGAGCCGCCGGGTTCCCAGCGGCGTCGAACTTCTGGACGCCGACGCGTCCTGCTTCTTCGCGGACGACGACACGCCCGGGTGCAGTGACCGTCGCGTCGGTGGTTCCAAGCGTCGCCGAGTACGCGCACCCGGAGGTGTTCGCGCCGAAGCCGACGACGTAGCTGCCGACACCACCGGCGCCGCCGCCGCTGGTGGCGTTGCCGCGCACGAGCGTGCCGGCTTCGCTGACCGCCGCGAAGAAGCGCGCGGCCGGCGCCCCGGCCGGCCCTTGGGGACCGGGTGCGCCGGGCGCGCCGGTCTGGCCGCGAAGTTGGCGGCGAGTCGTGGTGGAGATGTCGCGCAGTCCGACTGAGCGGTCCTTGATCTCGCTCGACCGGACGGCGCTGGCGGTGATGTGGGTCGCGCGGACGCTGTTGCTCGGCAGCTTGAGCGCCGCGTAGGAGGTTCCGCCGAGCGCGATGAACAAGGCGAGGGTGGCGGTGACGTTGGCGTAGGTGAGCTTGTCGAGCAGTCGTCTCATGGTCATGACCTCCATAGGCGCCTCATCGTGATTCTCATGCCCATCAGGTGCCCCGGACGCGCACGCGGGTGGCCCGGGAGCGGCCGGTGGCGAAGGGATAACCGGATTCTCGCGGAATGCGAGCCCGGAAGCGGTAGGTCTGCACGCCCCGCGTCCCGTCGAAGCGGTAGTCATAGCTCCAGGCGCCGCGGCGCCCGCTGCGCGTGGTGGCGAAGGTCCGCCAGCGGCCCCGCACGAAGACCTGCACCTCGATGAGCTTCCCGGCTGTCGGGATACGGCTCGTGGCGATGCGGCCGCCGAGCCGGACGCTTTCCCCGTTGACCAGGCGGCGGCGGTTGGGGCGGATCGTCGAGCGCGCGCGGACGTTGAGCTGCAGGACCTTCGTCGCGCTGCGGATCTTCGGTGCCCCGCCGTATCGCAGCACGACCGTCCGGCTGGGCCCCTTGCGCACCAGGAAGGTGAACGCCCCGGTCCTCGACGTCTTGACCGTCGCGAGCAACCGGGGCGCGGAGGTGGCGTCCTTGATAGCCGTGTACGCCTCGACGGACACGTCTTGAAGCGGGTTGCCCTCCGGGGTTCGAAGCCGGCCGCGGACGCGCACGCGCTGCCCGTAGGCGACGAAGGCAGACCGCGCGAGGCGTGCGCGCTTGCCGCTGCCGCGGCGGATCCCGGCGCGCAGTGTGGTCTTGAGCCGGATCGGCATCGCGATCTGCGCACTCGCGCCATCGACCCACGTCTGGCTGGCGCGCTCGTTGCCGGCCTGATCGACGGCCCGAGCACGAACATCGTAGGTCCCGTTGAGCAGCCGCTCGTCATCGATCGAAGCGATCAACCGGTCGCCGTCGACTCTGACGGCCTGAGGGCGCCAACGCTGCGACCCAGTCCGACGCAGCTCCACGGTGCCGTTGGCCAAGGCGGAACCGGTGTCCTTCGTCTCGACGATCAGCCGCGTCGGGTCCTCCGGGGAAAGGCGCTGCAACCGTGGCTCGGGGCTGGTGTCATCGAAGCGCAACCGGGCGGGCGGCGCGACCAGCCGGCGGTCGCGGTTGCCCGCGGCGTCGCGCAGCCACAGCTTGAGCTCCCACTCGCCGGCCTCGGGGACCTTGAGGGCCTCGATCCGCTCGATGCCCGCCTTCTCCTCCACGCGCGTGACGCAATCCCTGCCCGACGGCCGGCACAGCTCGTACTCCGCCGCCATGATCGGCGCGTGCTCCTGCACCGGGTTCTTCCACGCCACGTCGAACGCGTTCGTCGAGCGCCACCCGTCGCCGCCGGCGACGGTCAAGTTCTCCGGGGCGTCCGGGGCGGAGTTGTCGATCAACACATCGCGATCGACGTGGGACTGGTTCCCGGCGCTGTCGACCGCGACCAAGCGCAGCTGATGACGCCCGTCACCACCGACTGCCGCGGAGGCGAGTCGGTTGTCGAGGTCTGCCGCGGAGGGACAAGGTGCACGCTGCGTCACGTCGCAGGGGAAGTTTTGTCCCGTGACAGGTCGGCCGTCGGCCAGGACCCTGAGTTCGCGGATCCCGGCGTTGTCTGAGCCGGTGAGCGCGATGTTCTGCTCCCCGCCGATCCAGCCGTCGCGCCACAGGCCTCCCCGCGGGTTGGCGATCGACGGTGCGACATCGTCCTGCACGGTGACCTTCACCCGGATGAGCCGCAGGCCCGAGCGCCCGCCGCGGCTGCAGGTCGCCGCGACGCACTGGGTCTCCAGGCGCACCCGCGAGGCGTCGGGGTAGACGCGTTGGTTGGGGTAGTTGAAGGTGCGGATGTCGGGCGCGTAAGGGCCGGTGCAGAAGTTGCCAGCGCCGAAGCCCCAGACCGACCGCCCACCGAAGTCCGGGCCACCGGCCGCGAGGATCGTCGAGTAGCCGCAATTCGCGCGCTCGATCCCGCCGTCGAAGACCACTTGGCTGACCGTCGTGCCGGGCGGGGCGTCGAAGATCATCGCCGCCCGCGCCCCCCTCGGGGCGGTGCCGTTGTCGAAGACGTTGCGCGCCACCAACCCCTCCGCGCCCGAACGGCAGTCGGCGTAGGCGGCCATGCCCCCGTCGGCGTACGGGGCAAAGGAGTTGTTGGCCCCGCCGGCGATCGACGGATCGCACGCGACGACCTCGTAGCTGCCGCCGCCGGCGGCGGCGGCATGCAGAGCGAAGACGACGCAGGTCGCGAGGACGACCCGGCTGATGCGGTGCATGTGAGGGGTCATGGCGTGAACTCCCCGCCGCCGTTGCTCGGCGCAGCGGCGGGCTGGGTCGGGGCTTGGGTGCTGCCGAGCACACCCGGATCGAACTCCGTGCTTCCGGCCGGCGCGGGCGACGCCGCCGGCCGAGACGTGCTTGAACTGACGGCCCTCTCGCGCTCGGGCGCGCGACGGCGGGGCTTCGATGAGGACCGTCTGGTCTTCGTCTCGCGTGGCGGCGTCGACACCCGGCGGAGGACAACCATCGGCCGCTCGGGCGGCTCGGCCGCCCGCGCACGAGGCGGCGCTGCCTTCTTCGCAACGGGCGGGCGCCCGTCGGGCGCGGCGATCGTCAGACACGCGGCGGCGCCCCCGCCAGCCGCCAGGCACGCCAACGCGACCTTGGCCACCCCGCCGGCCCCGATCGCCGTCGCGCCGTAGGTGATCGGCTCCGCAGCGCCCGACGGCGCTAGACCCTCCGCCACCTGACGCGCCGCACGACGCCCACCCGGAAGCACCCGGTCGACGCAGTCGACGAACAACTCGAGAACCCGCCGGGTCCGCTCCTCCTCGACCGCCGCCGGGAAGGGCAGAACCGCGGCGACGTCGCGCAACGCGACGCGCAACTGGGCCAACATCGCGCGGCAGTGCGGGTCGGTCGCGAGCATGTGTTCGGCCTGGCGGCGCTGACGCGCCGACGCAAAGCCCGTCTCGCAGGCCAGCAGCAGGCTGCGCTGGCGCCGCGACCATGCCGAGTGGCCGTCGCCGTCGGCGGCCAGCGCCTCGGCGATCTGGCGGTACGCCGACGTCATCACCTTCTCCAGCCGCTTCGGCGTGATCCCCAACCGGCGGCTGATCTCCTTCGCGTCCAGCAGCAGGTCGTAGCGCAGCTTCAAAGCCGCCGCCTCGCGCTCGTCGAGCGTGTCGATGACGTGGCGGATCGTCGCGGCGTCCAGCCGCACCTGGGTCTGCTCGTCGGGTAGCGGTGCGACGTCGGCCGTCTGCGTGAACGTCGCGCTTTCCGGATCGACGACCGTCGGACGGTAGTTGCGGATCCGATCGCGGGCGCGGCGATCGGCGATCGTCTTGAGCAGCGCGCGGACATCCTGGACCTCCCTGCCGCCAGCCTCGTACTCCAGCAGCTCAGTCCAAGCCTCCTGGTAGAGCTCCTCGTGGTCGTCCAACCCGGCGTAGCGACCACGCAGCATCGCCCGGACCACCGGCCACAGCTCGCGGTACTGGGTCTCGCGCTCATCGGCCGCGGACACGAGATGGGAAGGAGTGACGGGCATAGGCAGGAGCTCTTCGTCGAAAGCGTCTCCTGCTATGTCGCGTAAGTCCGAGATGTCCCCCCCCTCCAATCTGGTGGACGCGGAGGCAAGCAACGTGCATCCGTGCGCGCCGGTCCAGCGGTCTCGTCAGGCAGCGAACAGTCTGCGCGTGACGGCGTGTCGTCAGCCGGCTGCGCCCCCCTCGAGAAACTCGTCCAGCAGCTTGGCGGCTTCGGCCTCGTTGCCCGGCATGAGGTGGCCGTAGCGGTCGAAGGTGATCGTCACGCTCGAGTGGCCCATGTAGACGCTCAACGCCTTGGCGTTCACCCCCGCGGTGATCATGAGCGACGCGTAGGTGTGACGGCACTCGTGCAGACCGATCGGCGCGAGTTTCGCGTCCTTCCATGCCTTGGTCGCCCGGTTGTAGACGGAGGTCGGAGTGAAGGCCTTATCAGCCGCACGCCCGAAGACGAACCCCTGTCGCCAGCTGCACGCGAGGTGGTGCTCGGTGAGCAGCAGCCGCAGCCCGCGCGCCACCGGGACCGTTCGCGTGCCCGCACGCGACGTGGGGGCGACCGCACCCCCCGTGTGATCCCACCACCGGCGGAACCTCCGAACAGCGGGGTG
>JAUJNJ010000163.1 GCA_030448225.1 Phycisphaerae bacterium | reverse complement strand
CGCCCGGCAACTCGGCACGCGGCGGGCGGCGGAGGGGACGGACGCGCTCGTGGCGGCGCTGAGTGATCCGAACGCGTCGATGCGGTTTCACGCCGCTACGGCGCTCGGCCGGATCGGCAACGCCGCGGCCGTCCCCGCGCTGCTGGCGAAGCTGAAAGAGCCCGACCTGTTCGCGCGATACGCCATGTTCACCGCGCTCAACCGCATCGGCCGGGCGGCGCCGGGCGCGTGGCCGGCCATCGTGAAGGGGCTGGCGAGCGACGACGACGCCATCCGCGCCAACGCCGGCTACGCGCTGCGCAACACGTACGACAACGCGCTGGCGACGGCGCTGGCGGGACTGGCCGACGACCGGGCGCAGTCGCCGCGGACGCGGGGCGCGGCGCTGCTGGCGCTGGCCGACCTGTACCGCGCGCCCGAGCCGTGGACCGGCAAGTGGTGGGGCACGCAGCCGGTCGGCTCGCCGCGGCCGGCGAAGCCGGTGGAGTGGACCGGCACGTCGCTCGCGGGGGCGGCGGTCCGCAAGTCGCTCGCCGACGACGACGCCGCCGTCCGCCACGCCGCGATCCGGGCCGTCGCGCTCGCGCCCGATCCCGAGGCGGTCGACGCGCTCGTCGGCCTGTTCGACCGGGAGAAGTCGCCCGACGTGCGCAAGAGCATCATGGAGTCGATGACCGCGGCGAAGAGCCCGCGCGGCGGCGACGTGGCGGCGGCCGTGCTGAAGGACCCGGCGGCCGGCGCCGACCTGCTGAACGCCGCGATCGAGTTCGCCGCCAAGAGCCGCGGCAAGGCCGCGGCCGCCGCGCTGGTGGGGCTCGCGGAGAAGCCGCCGTCGCAGGAAACCCTCGCCCGCGTGCTCGCCGCGCTGGCGCAACTGAAGGACGAGTCGACGTCGGCGGCCGTCGCCCCGTACGCGGCCCACGCGGACAAGGCGACGGCGCTGCTGGCGATCCGCGCGCTCGGCCAGATCGGCGGCGAGCCGGGCCTGGCGGCGCTCGTCGACGCGCTGGCGAGCCCGCAGGACGACGTCCGCTTTGCCGCCATCGGCGCGCTCGGCGAGCTGCGCCTGCCCGGCCCGTCGCTCCAGCCGATGATCGCCCTCGCGACGACGTCGAAGGACGGCGGCACCCGGGTGCGGGCCATCGACGCGCTGGCCCGCACGCCGCGGGTGGAGGCGCTGGACGTGTACCTCGGCGCGCTCGGCGGGAAGGACGTCGGCCTGAAGAGCCGCGTGCGCGGCGCGATCGCCAGCCTGTCGCGCAAGCACCTGCCGCTCATCGAGGAAAAGGGCGCCCGCCTGACCGGCGAATCGCTGTACCAACTCCAGGAAGCGCGGGCCGTGAACGACCCGAAGCGCCAGGGGAAGATGTTCAAGGTCGCCGCCGTGGTCGCGCGCGTCGACCGCGAGGCGTACGTGAAGTTCGCGCTGGCGAACAAGGGCGACGCCGCGCGCGGCGAGAAGCTCTTCGCCGGGCAGAACGTCGCGTGCCTGAAGTGCCACCAGACCGGCACGGGCGAGGGGGGCATCGTCGGGCCGAGCCTGCAGGGCGTGGGCGCGAAGTACGACCGGGCGAAGCTCGTGGAGTCGGTGCTCTACCCGTCGAGGCAGATCTTCGACGGCTACGAGCAGCACGCCGTGCAGACGAAGAAGGGGGACGTGATCGCCGGCGTCATCCAGTCGGAGACCGAGGCCGACGTGACGATCTACGACAGCGCCGCCCAGAAGCACGTCGTGAAGAAGTCGGACATCGGCCGCCGCAAGAAGAGCGAGCTTTCGGCGATGCCCGAGGGGCTCGAGCAGGCGCTGACCGAGCGCGAGTTCGCCGACCTGATCGCCTACCTCGAGTCGCTGAAGGACGCGCCAGCGACCCCGGCAAAGGCGAACGAGTAGCGGCCACCCCTACAACTTCGCCCTCCCTCTTTAGCCGCAGGCCCGAAGGGCTCGCTGCCGGTGATGCGGATGGACATCGCGATGACGAATTAATGGCATCGCGCGCGGCGTCGCCCCGGCAGGTTACCGATCTTCGCGCGATGGTCGCGAACCGGGTGCAGGTCGCGCCAGCGTTCAACTCTTTTGCCGCGCCGGGGCCTGTTCGCAGCGTTATACTTGAAGAATCGCCGACCCTTGCGGGGACGGGCGGAGGTGTCCGCGCGGGACGAAACGTGAACCCGCGGCCGGCGCCGGCATGTCGCGAAGCTTGTCGAGGAAAGGTCATTCAACTCATGACAAAGACGACGCGTCGTGTCGTGCTGTTCGCCTCCGCCGCGGCGGCCTTGTCCGCGGTGTCCGTCGCCTCCGTCAGCCGCGCTGCCGACGCGCCCGCCGGCGGCGCCGGCGGCGGGGCGAATTCGACCGCCGCGGCTGAGTGGTTCTCGCTGGCGGACACGGCCGGCGATCACCTCGACGTGCTGCTCGACGACAAGATCGTCGCGCGCTACATGTACGCGCACGACCCGTCGAGCAAGGAGCGCCTCCACGACACGTACAAGCCGTACCTCCACGTCTTCGACGCCGACGGCGCCGCCCCGATCACCAAGGGCCCCGGCGGGCAGTTCACGCACCACCGCGGCATCTTCGCCGGGTGGAACAAGATCGCCTTCGGCGGCAAGACCTACGACCGCTGGCACATGAAGGACGGCGAGATCGTCCACCGCAAGTTCACCGAGCAAACCGCCGACGCCGACTCCGCCACAATCACCTCCGCGACGGATTGGAACGACGAGCACGGCAAGCCGCTGCTCACCGAACAGCGGACGATGACGTTCCGCCCGGCCGCGCCGCCGGCGCGGCTGATGATCGGGTTCACCACGAGGCTCACCGCCCCGGCCGGCGACGTGACGCTCGCCGGCGACCCGGAGCACGCGGGCGTGCAGTTCCGCCCGGCGAACGAGGTGAACCCGCGGGCGACGACGTACCTCTACCCGGTGGAGTCGGCCGCGCCGCACAAGGACCTCGATTACCCGTGGGTCGGCCAGACGTTCGAGCTGAACGGCAGGCGGTACAGCGTCGTCCACCTGAACCACCCGACCAACCCCAAGGGCACGCGCTACTCCGCCTACCGCGACTACGGCCGCTTCGGCGCGTTCCCGGTCGCGACGATTAAGGCGGGGGAATCGCTCGAACTGAAGTACGGGTTCCTCGTCGCCGACGGGGAGATGCCGCCGGTCGAGCAGATTCAAAAGGCGTGGGACGCGTTCGCCGGCGTGGAGCGGCCGACGCCCGCGCCGAAGACGACCACGTTGCCGGCCGAGGGGAAGAAGGCGCCGGCGCCGAAGCAGAAGAAGAAGTGAGACGGGAGGGGTGGTGTGTTGAACGGGGACGGGTTGTTGGCGTTCTCGGCCCTGCGGGCCGGTCGCGAAACGTGAGGAGCGTTCGGGATCGCGTGCGTCTTTTGCCGAACTTGTCTTCCGGTGTCGCTGGGTCTGCGGATCGACGTGATCTGCGTTCGTGCCGTCCTAATCCTTTTCGTGGTGAATTGAATTTTGACTGAGCCGCTACTCATGCCGAGATCGAACCGAAGTCGCCGTTACGCCGTTCCCGCCGCCGCGCTCGCCGCGCTGATCGCGGCGGCGTCGGCGCTCCCGCTGCTGGCGAAGCACGGGAGCAACCCCGGGCCGGCCGACCCGCCGATCCTGTTCAAGGTGCCGACCCCGCCGCCGCTGCCGGTGGAACAGGCGCTGGAGACGTTCAAGCTCGCGCCGGGGTTTCGCCTCGAGGTCGTCGCCGCCGAGCCGCTGATCGAGGACCCGGTCGCGATGGCGTTCGACGAGCGGGCGCGGATCTGGGTCGTCGAGATGCGCGGCTACATGCACGACGTCGAGGGCGCCGGCGAGGACCAGCCGATCGGCCGGATCAAGGTGCTCGACGACACCGACGGCGACGGCCGGATGGACAAGGCCACCGTGTTCCTCGAGGGGCTGGTCATGCCCCGCGCGGTGATGCCCACGCGCGGCGGCGCGCTCGTCGGCGAGCCGCCGGAACTGGCGTTCTGGCAGGACACCGACGGCGACGGCAGGGCGGACAAGAAGACGATCGTCTCGTCCGACTACGGCCGGCGCGGCGGGCAGCCCGAGCACATGGCCAACACGCCCACGCTCGCGATCGACAACTGGATCTACCACGCCAACCACAACTTCCGCTACCGCTTCGCCCGCGGCAAGTGGGCGATCGAATCGACCGTCGGCCGCGGCCAGTGGGGCCTCAGCCAGGACGACGTCGGTCGGCTCTACTACTGCACGAACAGCAACCTCGCCCAGGCCGACGTGCTGCCGCCGCACTACTTCCTGCGCAACCCGCTGAACCCCAGCCGGCTGGCGAGCAACGTCGGCCTGATGAAGACCCAGGAGGTCTGGCCCAGCCACCCCACGCCCGGCGTCAACCGCGGGTACGCCAAGGGCGAGCTCCGCGACGACGGCACGCTCGCCCGCGCCACCGCCGCCGGCGGCAACGTGATCTACCGCGGCGACCTGTTCCCGCCCGAGTTCCGCAACAACCTGTTCACGCCCGAGCCGGCGGCGAACCTCGTCAAGCGCATGATCGTCCGCGCCGACGGCGGCAAGCTGTCGGCGGTCAACGCCTACGAGGGGTCGGAGTTCCTCACCTCCACCGACGAGCGCAGCCGCATCGTGATGGCCTCCAACGGCCCCGACGGCGCGCTCTACTTCGTCGACATGTACCGCGGCGTGCTCCAGCACACCGGGTTCCTCACGAACTACCTCATCAAGAATATCAAGCAGCGCGACCTCGAGCGCGCCATCCACCTCGGCCGGATCTACCGCGTCG
>JAUJNJ010000162.1 GCA_030448225.1 Phycisphaerae bacterium | reverse complement strand
ACGCGCCGCCCGAACGCGACGCCCAGCAGCGCCGCGGCGCAACACGTCAGCCACAGTCCCTCGTAGGCCGCCTTGGCCGAACCGAGCATGCGGAACTGGCGCGCCAGCGCGGGCCGCGAGATCTCGGCGCAGTCGGCGGCCAGCATCCGGTAGAGCAGGACGTGGCGGGCGACCGTCGCCGCCACGAGGAGGAACGCGAGCCCGAGCAACCCGCCGGCGCGGTCGCCGAGACGGCCGTCGCCCACCGCTTCGTCGACCGGCGGCGCCAACCCGATGCCGAGCAGGCCGACGCCCGCGATCACGTCGAGCAACGTTCGGCGGTCGGCGGGCGCCCCCGCCCGCGCCAGGCGCACCCCTGTCACGACGGCCGCCGCCAGCGTCGTGGCGAACACGAGCACGTGTAGCGCCGTCACGAGCGCCCCGCCCCGCATTGCGAGGAAGCTGACGCCGACGCACAGGCCGGAGCAGATCGCGAGCAGCAGCATCGGGCCGGCGGCGGCGGCGTACCGCGCCGTCCCGGCGGCGCGGGAGTCGTATTGCAGCACCGGAGGCCCGGCGGCCGGCAACGTCTGCATCGCCGTTAGCCTAATGCGCCCGGCCCCGTCCAAGCCATGTCCGTTCTGGTGCCGCGTGTGCGGCGAGAAGGCGCGCGACGGCGGCAATGCCAGCTAGGCATCGAGATCGAGCCCCGCCGGGGGAGTGCGGCGCGTGCCGCGGGCGGTTCGTGTGGCGCGTCCGGCGCCCGTCGCCATCGTCGCGCCGAGGCGGTTCCTACTCGTGTTCGTACTTCACGACCCACGGGTCGCGCGTCTGCTCCTGCCACTGCCGCAGTCGGCCTTGGAGGCCGTCGAGCACCGGCTTGCTCGCCGGATCGTCGGCGAGGTTCGTCAGCTCGCCCGGGTCCTTCTCCAGGTCGTACAGTTCCCACCGCGGGCGGTTGACGTACGCCGTCGTCGCGCGGCGGCCGAAGAGGGGGTCGTTCCGCTTCAGCACCCCCTGCCACGTGGCGGAGGCGTGCAAATCGGATGCGAACGGGAACGGCAGGCCGTGGGCCAGGTTGAGGATCAGCTTGTGACGCCGCGTGCGGATCATCCGCATCGGGTAGTACATCGTGACCTGGTGGAACACGTGCGACCCGTACACGACGTCCCACCCCAGCGGCTTCTCCTGTTCGAGGATCGGGAGCAGCGAGCGGCCGGGCATTTCCGACGCCGGTGCACCCGCGCCGCCGGCCTTGACGCCGGCCCAGTCGAGGATCGTGGGCGCGAGGTCGACCCAGCTCGTCATCGCGTCGCAGGTGCCGCCGCGGCGCTTGAGGTCCGGCGACGCGACGATGAGCGGCAGGCGCACGCCGGGCTCGTACAGGTTCGTCTTGGCGCCGGGGAAGGGGATGCCGTTGTCGCTGATGAAGAGGATCAGCGTGTCATCGGCGCGTCCGGCGTCCTCGATCGCCTTCATCACGAGCCCGACGCCGCGGTCGAGGCGGGCGACGCACTCGGCGTAGCCGGCGAGTTCGGCGCGGACCTCCGGCTGATCCGGCAGGTGCGCGGGGACCTTCACGCGCGCCGGGTCGTACGCCGGGCCGGCGCCCGGCTGCCTGCGCTGCTGCTCGTTGACGCTCGTGAAGTCGCTGCCGGCCCGGTGGGGGTCCGAGAAGCCGACGAGCAGGAAGAACGGCTTCTCCTTCCCGTTGCCCGGCCCGCCCGCCTCGCCGGCGAGGAACGCGCCGATGCGGTCGGCCATATGCTTCGGGTTGCGCGAGTGGACCTTCTGCAGGTCGGCCGTGAACGGGTAGCCCGCCGGCGGCGTCACGTGGAGCTTGCCGACGACGCCGGTGCGGTAGCCGGCGTCGTTGAGGATCGCCGGCACGCTCCGCACCCGGTCGAACGTCGACTGGTGGTGCTCGGCGTGCGCGAGCCCGTACTGCCCGTTCGTGTGGACGTACTGCCCGGTGAGGACCGCCGCCCGGCTCGGGCTGCACGAGGCGACCGTCGTGAACGCGTGCGTGAACCGCACGCCCCGCCCCGCCAGCGCGTCGAGGTTCGGCGTCTTGATCCAGTCGTTACCGTAACACCCGAGGTCCAGCCCGAGGTCGTCGGCGATAATCAGCACCACATTCCGCTGCGACGCGGCGGCGGCTGCTGCTTGCGCGAACGACGAGACACCGAGGAACACCACGGCGAGAACGATCAGGAGCCGTCGCATGAAGGAGCCTCCGAAAGCGGACGAGGTGCAACAGCGTGATACCGGGCGGCGGGCGGCGGGTCAAAGTGTGGATCGGCCGAGCGGGCTGCGGCGCATCCGTCGACGTCATTCGTCCGGGACGCGCACCCGGAAACGCTCGTCGGCCGATGGCTCCGGCATCAGGCCGAGCGCTCGCAGATCGCGTACCGCGCGTCCTACTACGGCCCACTCCAGTTCCGCAGGATAGTCGACGCCCTTGCGTTGGCAGATTGGCGGCGCCTCCCGCTGCACGAGGGCGGCCAGTTTCAGGTATTCCCTCGCGATCGTCGGCGCAGTCAGGTGCTCGAAGCCTATCGCGGAGGCCAGCAGGTCGTCCTCTGCCTTGTCGAGCGTCAGATTGGGCATGGGTCGATGACGAGCGTGCTCCGGCCGGTGGGCGATGACGTCGGCGGCGCGCCGGAGCAGACCGAGGTACTTCGCGTACGCCCATACGACCTGCCCGTGCTCGAGGGCGTGGGGCAGGTCGTGGAAGTACATCCAGAACGCCTCGACCGCGTCGGCGAGTTCGTGCAGGGGGGGTCTCCACGTGTACGGCGGGTCCGGATCGAACGTGAAGTGACCCGGCGTCTCCTTCAGCACCCGCCCGATTGGCCGGCGGCGGGCGAACTCGGCGTGATTTGTCCAGATGCCGACGCGGATGCCCTGCCGCGTCACCACGTGCACCCATGGCATGCTCCCGCCCCCGTCGAATAGCTTGACGAGGACCAGCGGCGCGACGCCGCCCATCCATCCGCGGATCCCCCTGGCGACTGACCGCCCGTACTCCTTCGTGTCGCAACTGAGCCAGACGGTGAAGTCGATAGTCGCCTCGCGCGCCCGGCGCGGGTCCCACCCCTCCAGCCACGCGGCCACGACGTGGGGGTCGTCGTGCGCGCGGACGGCCAAGGATTGGATGAGCGTCTCCACCTCGCGCGACGTCACCGGTAGTTCGTCCGCATCAATCGAACGTGAGTCAATCACCGGACCCTCCGTCGTTATGCAGCGCGTCCTCCGTAGCAGATCAGCGTGCAAAATGGCGACGGATCTCGGGCGGGAGCGTATCGCTCACCACCCGAGATCCGTCAGCGCAGTTTCTCAATGATCAATTGGCGGGCTTTACGACGCCAGCGCCTTGATCGCCTTGGCGATGCCGTCGGGGTCGAGGCCTTGCCAGCCCATTTGTTGCCATAGGCCGCCGGAGCCTTCTCGGTGGGTGCCGATGTTGTTGTACTTCCCGCGGAAGCCGGCCTTGAGCAGTTCGCTGCCGAAGCGGCTGCCGAGGCCTGTCCGCACGTTGTACCCTTCGGCCACGAGCACGAACGGCGCCGCAGCGAGCCGCTTCATCATCTCCGGGTCGTAGACGTTGAGCGTCGACTTGTTCACCAGGCCCACCTTCGTGCCGCTTTCGCCCAGCGTGATGACGGCGTCGAGCGCGCGGTAGAGCGCCTCGCCGAAGCTCACGACGTAGCCGCCGCCGCTCGCGGCTTCGCGGATCAGGTCGTCCTTGCCGGGCGTGAACTCCTTACCCTTGTAGAACGGCGTCCCGTCCTCCTTAAGGATGTCCGGCACCGGCGCCCGGGTGCTGAAGACGAAGCGGAGTCCCGGGTCGTTGAACACGCGCTTGACGCACGCGGCGAACTGGTGCTGGTCGGCGGGGAAGTAGAGGCGGGTCGGGTCCTTGATCCCCTCGTGGTCGACGCCGCCGTCGGCGAACATGCTGTTGATGCCGAAGTGGCACGTGTTGTCCGCCATGTCGTCCACGCCGCTGTGGCTGAAGTGGGCCAGCACGTTGGCGTGGTTGAGGCGGGCCATCGTGATCTCGCTGACGACCATCTCCAGGAACGCGCTGAACGTGGCGTAGATCCCCTGCTTCCCCTTCTCCATGCCGAAGCCGGCGGCGGCCGAGTAGTTGCCGCGCTCCATGATGCCGCCGCGGACGAAGATCTCCGGAAACTTCTTGCGGATGTGGTGCAGCCCGCACGAGCCCTCGAGGTCGTTGTCGAACACGCGGACGCTCGCGAGGCGTTGCTCGGGCGTGAGCTTCTCCAGACAATCGTTGACGATCTTGCCGAAGTCGTCGCGGTTCTTGCCGACGCCGCTGCTGCCCTTGTAGGTGAGCGGGCTCTTGTCGCCCTTGGCGTTCTTCAACATCTCGACGGCCTTGGCGTGGCCGCGCTGCTCGAGGTACTTGATCGCGGTCTCGGCCTTGAGCACCTCGTGGGCGTGGGGGCTGCCCTCGGCGCCCTCGATCTGCGGGGCCATCTTGCGCTTGATGACCAGGCCGTACGCGAGTGGGCTGCGGAACGCGCGGGCGAGGCTGACGTACAGCGCGTCGAGGTCCTCGCCGAGCACGGTCTCGGTCTTGAGCCCGTGGCCGTGGAACGTCTTGGTGAGGTCGAAGCCGTTCATGTACTCATTCGGGTGCCCGGCGAGCGTGACGGTGTTGTCGTCGATCAGCACCTTCACGTTCAGGTCCGTGCCGACGCTGAGGCGGGCCGCCTCGGCGTTGTCGCCCTCCATCTGCGAGCCGTCGGAGCCGAAGACCATGACGGCCTTGCCCGGGTTGGCCATCGCCACGCCGTTGGCC
>JAUJNJ010000161.1 GCA_030448225.1 Phycisphaerae bacterium | reverse complement strand
CGATCGAGTCCTCGCCGGTGAAGTTCGTGAGGTAGGCCAGGTCGGGCGGGTGGGTGAGCAGCAGGCCGTCGAGGTCGAGCGCCTTCATGGCGTCGCGCACCGCCTTGTGCCGCACCTTCAGATACGCCTTGGCCCGACTGACGACGGTGGTGGTCTGCATCCTTCGATCCCGCTCAAGTACGAACAAAGTGAACGCGAGGAGGCCGAAAACGTAATGGACGCTTGGCGGGGCTGTCAACCGAAGCGGGCAAAACGCTTCCGCGCCGGCGGCAGTTGCTTTGCGACGGCCGACAGCGTAGGCGCGGCGGCGAGCGGGTGAGCGGGCGAGCGGGTGAGCGGGCGAGCGGGTGAGCGGGTGAGCGGGTGAGCGGGTGAAGGGGTGAGCGGGTGAAGGGGTGAGCGGGTGAAGGGGTGAAGGGGTGAGCGGGTGAGCGGTGGACGAGCGATGGACGCTACCGCCGGCCGGGCACCGCCGCAGAGAACGGGCGCTGCGCGACGGGCCGGCGGTCGGGTACGCTCCGGCGGATATGCCGCGGGCCAAACCCAAGACACCGGCGTCGCTCGCCGCCTACAAGGCGAAGCGGAACTTCACCCGCACCCCCGAGCCGTCCGGCGACGACGATGCCGCCCCACGCGCCAAGCCCGCCCGACGGCGCAAGGCGGCGGCGGCGGCGGCGGCGGCGCCCGGCGCGTCGTTCTTCTGCGTGCAGAAGCACCTCGCCAGCCACCTGCACTACGACTTCCGCCTCGAGCACCGCGGCGTGCTGCTGTCGTGGGCCGTGCCCAAGGGCCCGTCGCTCGACCCGAAGGACAAGCGCCTCGCGATGCGCGTCGAGGACCACCCGCTCGACTACGGCGACTTCGAGGGCGTGATCCCCGAGGGGTACGGGGCCGGCATCGTGATGCTGTGGGACCGCGGCACCTGGTCGCCCGAGCCGGGGTTCGAGGACGTGGGCGCGGCGCTGCGCGGCGGCGAGATCAAGCTGCGCCTCGAGGGCCTGAAGCTCAAGGGGTCGTGGGTGCTCGTCCGCACCGGCGGCGGCCCGAAGACCGACGACGGCGAGAGCCGCAGTTGGCTCCTGATGAAGCACCGCGACGCGTGGGCCGGCTCGGTCGACGTGGCGGCGGAGTTCCCGCAGAGCGTCAAGAGCTTCGGCGACTTCGAGGACATCCTCGCCGCCGACAAGCCCGACGTCTGGCACAGCCACCGCCCCGCCGAGGGCGGCGCGGCCGGGAAGCTGCTCCAGGAGATCATCGAGAAGGCCGCGAAGCTGAAGGCCAAACCCGCCGCCCCCCGCCGGCTGAAGACGACGAAAACGAAGAAGTAACGGTCTCCCCACTTCGTCAGAATCTCGCGCCGGTCGCGCCATGAACGCCCGAATGGCGCCGACGCCTTCCGGCCGCGCGTAGCCTGCGCGATTACAGAGCCGCTTCATCCCGAGGCGCGGCAGCGGCGACCGATCCCGGCGCGCTCACAACTTCAGCGCGGCCAGGATCTGGTCGACTGCTTGTTCGACCGGGACCTGCTCGGTCGGGATCACGAGGTCCGCGTCGGTCGGATCCTCGAACGCGGCGCTGACGCCGGGGAACTGGGCGAGCTTGCCTTGGTCGGCCAACTCCCAGCCGCCGGTGCGGTCGCGCCGGCGGCAGACGTCGGGCGGGCACTTGAGGTAGACCGACAGGAAGCGGCCCGGCCCCACCGCCTCCTTCGCCTTGCGGCGCACCGCGTCGTGCGGGGCGACGAACGCGCAGATCGTGATCACGCCGGTGTCGTTGAGGATCTTGGCCACCTCCGCGCTGCGGCGGAGGTTCTCGCTGCGGTCGTCGGCGGTGAAGCCGAGGTCGCGGCACAGGCCCTGCCGCATGTCGGGGCCGTACAGGACCGTCACCGTGCGGCCGGCGTCGAAGAGGCGCTTCTCCAGCGCGAAGGCGATCGTCGCCTTGCCCGAGCCGGTGAGGCCGTAGATCAGCACCGTCGCGCCGCGCTGGCCGAGGCGCCGCTCGCGGTCGGCGGGCGCGACGGCGCTGGCCTTCTCCTTCAGCCGGCCCGCGACGGGCTCCTGGCCCCACAGGTCGCCGGCCGCGCCGCGGCGCTCGCCGTGTTCGAGGATCATCCCCGCGCCCACGGTGGTGTTGGCGAGGCGGTCGATGACGATGAACGCGCCGGTCGCGGCGTTGGTCTTGTACGGGTCGCAGGCGATCGGCTGGTTGAGGCTCAGCATGACGTGCCCGACCTCGTTCATCGCCAGTTGCGTCGCCGGGCGGTGCTCGAGCGTGTTCACGTCGACGCCGTAGCGGATCTCGGCGATCTCGCCGGCCACCGTGCGCGTCATGTGCTTGATCCAGTACGTCCGGCCCGGCACGAACGGCCGCTCGGCCATCCAGACGACCATCGCCTCGATTTGCGCCGACACGTGCGGCTGGTTCCCCGGCCGCACGAGCACGTCGCCGCGGCTGACGTCGATCTCGTCCTCGAGCGTCACCGTGATCGCCTGCGGGCTGAACGCCTCGTCGAGCTCCCCGTCGTACGTGGTGATCGACTTCACGCGGCTGCGCTTGCCCGACGGCAGCGCCACCACCTCCTCGCCCTTGCGCAGGATCCCAGACGCCAGCGTGCCGGCGAAGCCGCGGAAGTCGAGGTTGGGGCGCAGGACGTACTGCACCGGCAGCCGCATGTCCTCCAGGTTCCGATCCGACGCGATGTGGACCGTCTCGAGGTGGTTCAGCAGCGGCGCGCCCTGGTACCACGGCATGGCATCGCTCTTGTCGACGACGTTGTCGCCGCGCAGCGCCGACATCGGGATGAACTGCACGTCGGGCACGTCGAGCTTGGCGACGAAGCCGGTGTACTCGGCCTTGATCCGCTCGAAGCGGTCCTGCGCGAAGCCGACGAGGTCCATCTTGTTGATGGCGACGACGACGTGCTTAATGCCCAGCAGCGACACGATGAACGAGTGGCGGCGCGTCTGCGGCATCACGCCGTGGCGGGCGTCGATCAGGATGATCGCGAGCTGGCAGGTGCTCGCGCCGGTCGCCATGTTGCGGGTGTACTGCTCGTGGCCCGGCGTGTCGGCGATGATGAACTTGCGCCGGTCGGTGCTGAAGTAGCGGTACGCGACGTCGATCGTGATCCCCTGCTCGCGCTCGGCCTTGAGCCCGTCGGTGAGCAGCGCGAGGTCGACCTCGCCGGTGCCGGTCGTGCCGTGCTTGACCGAGTCGCGCTTCACGGCCGCGAGCTGGTCCTCGTAGATCATCTTCGTGTCGTGCAGCAGCCGGCCGATGAGCGTCGACTTGCCGTCGTCGACCGACCCGCACGTCAGGAGCCGCAACAGCTCCTTCCGCTGGTGGCGGTCGAGGTAGGTCTGGATGTCTTCGGTGAGGGCTTCTGCTTGCATGTGGTTTAGATAATGAACGCCAAGACGCCAAGAACGCCAAGAGAAGAACGCGGAGAAGGAGACGATCTAGCGTGCAGTGGAATTGATGATTCTCTTGAGGCCGTCCTTCAGCAGGATGACGTTAAAGTTGATGAGGAGGCCGAGCTTTAGGCGCGTGATCCGGAGGTACGTCAGCACCTGGGCTTTGTGCAGGGGCGTCAACTGCTCGACTGCCTTCAGTTCGACGATCAGCCGGCCTGCGATGAGGAGGTCGATCCTGCGCTGGCCGATCACCTCGCCCTTGTACTGCACGTCAACGTGGACCTGCGGCTGAAATGGGATGTCCCGCCGGCGCAATTCGACTTCCATTGCCGCCTCGTACAACGCCTCGTCTAATCCGGGTCCGAACTGCTTGTGCACCTCGATGGCCGCGCCGATCACCACTTTCGCCAAAGCGTCAAGCTCAACGTCGGGCTCGACGTACGGCGGATCCTCCTCCTCATAGGGCATGGCCCACCCATTCTTTCTTGGCGTTTCTTATCTTGGCGTTCTTGGCGTCTTGGCGTTCATCCCTGCGGACGATCTAGAAGTACCCCTCCCGCTTCTTCTGCTCCATCGACCCCTGCTCGTCGTGGTCGATCATCCGGCCCTGCCGCTCGCTGTTCTTCGCGACGAGCATCTCCTGGATGATCTCCGGCAGCGTCGTGGCGTTGCTCTCGATCGCGCCGGTGAGCGGGTAGCAGCCGAGCGTGCGGAAGCGGACGCGCTTCATCTCGGGCCGCTCGCCGGGCAGCAGGCGCATGCGGTCGTCGTCGACCATCAGCATCGTGCCGTCGCGGTAGACGACCGGGCGCTCGGCGGCGAAGTAGAGGGGGACGATCGGGATGTCCTCGAGGTGGATGTACTGCCACACGTCCAGCTCGGTCCAGTTGCTGAGCGGGAAGACGCGGATGCTCTCGCCCTTGTTCACCTTGCCGTTGTAGAGGTTCCACAGCTCCGGCCGCTGGTTCTTCGGGTCCCACTGGTGGAGCCGGTCGCGGAAGCTGTAGACGCGCTCCTTCGCCCGGCTCTTCTCCTCGTCGCGGCGGGCCCCGCCGAACGCGGCGTCGAACCCGTGCTTGTTCAGCGCCTGCTTCAGGCCCTCGGTCTTCATCGTCGTCGTGTACTTGTTGCTGCCCCAGTCGAACGGGTTGGCGCCGGCCGCGATCCCCTCGTGGTTGATGTGCTCGATGAGGTCGAACCCGCACGCCTGACAGTACTGGTCGCGGAACGCGATCATCTCGCGGAACTTCCACGTCGTGTTCACGTGCATCAGCGGGAACGGCAGCCGGCCGGGCGCGAACGCCTTCTGCGCGAGGCGGACCATGACGGCCGAGTCCTTGCCGATCGAGTAGAGCATGACCGGGTTCTGAAACTCGGCCGCCACCTCGCGGATGATGTGGATGCTCTC
>JAUJNJ010000017.1 GCA_030448225.1 Phycisphaerae bacterium | reverse complement strand
AGACGTTCGCGGCGCCGCTGAAGGTCGGGGGCGTCAGGTGCGTGTCGTGCCGCACGACCGCGTGCGGGCCGAGCTCCGGCAGCCCCGTCTCGGTGTACGACGCGAGGGCCGGCTCGAGCACCGCGTGCGGCACGTCCGACGCGGGCAGGTCGACCGCCCGGGCACCGGGGGTGGAGATCTCGAAGAGGAGCTTTTCGCCGTGGCTGTTGTTCATGAGTACATCACTTCATCGAGGGCGGCGGAACCTGTAACTGTTCGCAAACGGCGCGGGCGGTGTTGGTAAGGACTTTCCGTAGTGCGGCACGGCGGCTCGATTGCAGCGTCCGCGTTGCGACATCGTGGCTGCGAACCTTCGCGGTCCAGAACACAACCATGAGCGAAAGGTGCCCGATCAGGTCTCGCCGCTTCATCGCCCGGCCGCCGTCGCGCGACCGCCGTGGCTTTCGGGTGCGGCTTGCCTGCTGCCGGTTGTTCGACGAGCGTGACGACGACGGTTCCTGCGACACGTCATCCACCTCAACAGTGGCTCCGCCAACTTGGCCGTTGTTGGCCTCTGTTTCGATCACCCGTGATAGCTCTTTGATGCCCTGCGCCTTCGTTGAGCGTCCGACCCTGCGATAAAGTACTGGGCAGCTCCTCGACGCACGGCCCACCAGCTCCTCCGACTTTTCGAAGACGATCGCGGCAACGGTTTTCATGTCGACCTCCGGTTCCATCAATCGGGCACGTGTTGCGGCAGCGCGCATCGCGCCACGTCGGTGCGCGCCAGTTCCGCCGAGTCGGCGGCCGCCGAAGCGCCGATGGCGTTTTCGGTGGCGGGGTCGCCGGTGAGGAGTTCGACGAGGCGGTCGATCTCGGCCCGCGTGCGCTTCTCGGTCACCGCGATCAGCAGGCAGTCGGACAAATCCGGGTAGTAGCGGCCCACGGGGTAACCGGCCAGCACGCCGGCGGCGTTGGCGGTTTTCACGACCTCTTCCACCGGCCGCTTCAGTTGCACCAGCACCTCGTTGAAGAACGGCTTGTCCGGGAAGCGGAGGCTCAGGCCCGCGGCCTTGAGGCGGTCGACCAGGTAGCTGGTCTTGTTGAAGCAGAGTTGCGCCGCCTGCCGCAGGCCGGCCAGGCCCATCGTGGCGAGGTAGACGCTCGCCCGCAGCAGCAGCAGTCCCTGGTTCGTGCAGACGTTGCTCGTCGCCTTCTCCCCGGCGGATGTGCTGCTCGCGCGTCTGGAGCGTGAGGCAGAACGCACGCTTGCCCTCGGCGTCGGTCGTCTGGCCGACGAGGCGGCAGGCATCTTCCGCACGTACTGCTGCTTCGTCGCGAACAGCCCGAGGTACGGTCCGCCGAACTGCAGCGGGATGCCCAGCGGCTGGCCCTCGCCGACGGCGACGTCGACGTTCATCTCGCCCAGGTGCTTCAGGATGCCGAGCGACAGCGGGTTGAACACCTGGATCATCAGCGACTCGTTCGCGTGCCAGAACTGCCGATCGTCTCCACCCGCTCGACGTGCCCGAGGAAGTTCGGGCTCTGGCAGACGATGGCCGCCGTGTCCTCTTCCAGCTCGTCCTCGAGCTCCTGCGTGTCCATCACGCCGTTCTTCAGCGGGATCTCGGTGTAGCGGGCCGGGAGGTCGGCGAGGTAGGTCTTGAGCACCTGGCGGTAGTGCGGGTGGACGCCCTGGCTGACGATGATCTCCCGCTTGCCGGTGACGTTCAGCGCTCCATGAGGGCGCCCTCGGCCATCGCGGTGGCGCTCCTCGTAGAGCGAGGCGTTGGAGACCTCCATCCCCGTGAGCTGGCAGATCATCGTCTGGAACTCGAAGAACGCCTGGAGCGACCCTTGGCTGGCCTCGGCCTGGTAGGGCGTGTAGGCGGTGAGGAACTCGCCCTTCATCGCCAGGAAATCGACGACCGTCGGGATGAAGTGGTCGTACGCGGCGCTTGCGAGGAAGCAGACCTTTTCGTCGGTCGGGTTGTTCTGATTCGCTAGTTCCGAGAGGTGCTTGCGGAGCGACATCTCGTCGAGGGCCGGCGGCAGGTCCCATCGGCTGGTCGAGGCGGAACCCCTCGGGGATCTGCTTCAGCAAATCGGCCATCGTGCGGGCGCGACGGCCCGGAGCATTTCCTCGCGCGCTGCTTCGGCGTGATCTGTACGTAATCCATGCTTCGCGCGTCCCTTTAGACGTCAATTCCGGACCGGCCCATTGTATGCGGGAAACCCTCGGCGGGCGTGGCCGCCGGGCGAGCGTTCAACCGATTTGTCGCCCGACTTCGCCCCGTGCCGCGACCTCGCGGCGCTTCGCCGCCCGGGCCTTGCCCGCCCGCTCGGCCACGACCATGCCGAACGCGATCAGCACCGAGAGAATGGCCAGCACGTAGCCCATGGCGGGTGAAGGATGGCGAGCGAAGGATGAACGCAGAAGGATGAAGGATGAAGAAAGAGCCGCTCGTCCGCCTCCCTTTCATCCTTCATCCTTCCGCCTTCATCCTTGGATCAGTTTCCCGTCTTCTTCAGGTAGTCCTCGACCGACAGCAGTTCGTTCACCTGCCCGGCGTCGGTCACCTTCACCTTGATCATCCACCCGCCGGCGTACGGGTCGCGGTTGACGAGGCCCGGCTCGTTGGTCAGTTCCGCGTTGACGGCCGATACCGTGCCGCTCACGCCGCTGTACAGGTCGCTCGTCGCCTTCACCGACTCGATCTCGCCGAAGCGGCTGTTGGCCGTCACGGTGGCGCGACCTTCGGCAGATCGACGAACGTGATGTCGGTCAGCTCGTCGGCCGCGAACTGCGTGATGCCGATGGTGACCGTGTCGCCTTCGACGCGGTGCCACTCGTGGGTCTGGAGGTAACGAAGGTCTTTCGGGGCGGACATGGCGGGTCCTCGGGGAAGAGTCGGGGATCAAAGTCAAGGGTCAGGAGTCAGGGTCAACGTGGGGACGCAACGCCGCGCGTTGTGGTCGTCGTTCTCCAGGAATGCCAGGAGTTCAGGTCTTCTGACTCTTGACCCTTGATCTCTTGACTCCTGCTGTAAAACGGCAGCTTCACCACACGCGCCGGATTCGCCGTCCCCTTCAGGTCGGCGGCCAGCGTCGTGCCATCGGCCGTGAGGGCGGCGTCGACGTACGCCATCGCGATGCTCTTGCCGAGCGTCGGGCTGCACGTGCCGCTCGTCACCTCGCCGACGACCGTGCCGGCGCCGTCGATGATCGGCGTACCTTGGCGGGCGATGCGGCGGGTCTCGAACTCCAAGCCGACGAGCTTGTGCGCCGGGCCGGCCACGGCGATCTCGCGGAGCTTTTCGGCGGCCGATGAAGTCCTTGTTGAGGTCGACCGCCCAGGCGAGGCCGGCCGACAGCGGGTCGGTCGTTTCGGTCAGTTCGTGGCCGTACAGCGGCATGCCCGCCTCGAGGCGGAGCGTGTCGCGGCAGCCGAGGCCGGCCGGGCGGATCGAGGCGCCGGGGCGGTCCTTGTCGGCCAGCATCCGGATCGCCATCGACGCGGCCTTGGCCGGGAAGATCAGCTCCACGCCGTCCTCGCCGGTGTAGCCGCTGCGGAAGACGCTGATCGGCGTCATCAGCACCTCGTCCTCCTCGAACGTGTGGCAGCTTCAGCGACCGCACGTCCGCCGTGAACAGGTCGGCGACCTTGTCGATCACCCGCGGGCCCTGCAGGGCCACCATCGCGGTCGACTCGGTCTGGTCGGAGAGGTCGAAGTCGAGGTCGTCGGCGCGCACGTTGTGGCGGAGCAGGTCGTTGAAGTAGTGCAGCAGTTTCTCGCGGTTGCTGCCGTTGCAGACGACGAGCCAGTGGTGGCGCGCCCGGCTGACGATCACGTCGTCGAGCACGCCGCCCGCCTCGTTGCAGACGAGGCTGTAGCGGCTCTGGCCGACCTTCTGCTGGCTGACGTTGCGCGTCAGGACGAGGTCGAGGAACCGCGCGCGTCGGGCCCGGTGAAGTGGAGGCGGCCCATGTGCGAGACGTCGAACAGCGACCCGCTGTTGCGCGTCTGCTCGTGCTCCTCGCCGATGCCGCGGTAGAGGATCGGCATCTCCCACCCCACGAAGTCCACCATCTTGGCGCCGAGGGCGACGTGGAACTCGTGGAACGGGGTTCGTTTCAGCATTTGGGGGCGACGATAGGGTTGCGGGGGGCGGAGCGTCAAGGAAATCAGAGGGCCCACCGAAGCCGCGCCCGATACAGCCGCATCGGCCACCGAACATCCGCCGGGCGAACCTGACGCGGAAAAATTCCACCCACGCGGCGGCGGCCTCGCCCCTCTCTCGGATCCGCCGACCGGGGATCTTGCAAGCCAGGTATAAACCGTGACCGAAAATATAGTTGAGGGACGTCGTCGGTCGGCGTCGTCGGAACCTAGACGCAGGCACGGCGTGTTCTAATCGTCGTAAGATCGTGGGGCGGCCGTTGGATACCAGCGGTCGCTGCGTCTTGGCTGGTGAACGAACAGATCGGGGACCGCGACTTGGAGCAAACCGTTGCCGAACTGGCACGCGGCGCCCGGACGGGTGATGCGGCTGCCTTCGAGGAACTCATCCGCCGCTACGAGCGCGTGGCGTTGTCGGTGGCCTACTCGGTCCTCGGCAACGCCGCCGACGCCGGCGACGCGGTGCAGGAGGGGTTCCTGCGCGCCTGGCAGCGGCTGGGCGACCTGCAGGACCCGGAGAAGTTCGGCCCCTGGGTCTGCAACATCGTCCGCAACCGCTCGCTCGACGTCCGCCGACGCGGCAAGCACGTGCGGTCGAGCGGCGTCGCCGAGAACGAGTCCGGCGACACCGGCCCGCACCTCCGCTACGCCGACGACCCGTCCGACCAGCTGCAGGCCCGCGAGGAGCGCGAGCGCGTCGGCCAGGCGCTGGCGTCGCTCGACGAGCAGACGCGCACCGCCGTCGTGATGCGCTACTACGACGGGCGGTCGAGCAAGGAGATCGGCGCGGTCCTGGGCCTGAACCCGGCGGCGGTCGATATGCGGCTGAGCCGGGCGCAAGCCGGCAACTCAAAAGACGTGTTGCTCGCCGACGGCGTGGACCGGGCGGGCGTGAACAAGGTGTAGGGGCTCGTGCGGCACACGTTGCCGCGTGAACCCGAGTGTGAGATATGTCGGACTTCCAACAAGACAAATCGATCGCCGCCGGCCCCGGGGACGACGGCACCGCCGCCGCCGCCGACGACTCCGTGGCCCGCACGGGCGAGGACGACGCGCTCGACGCGATGATGTCGCGGCACCTTGCCGTCGAACTCGACGGACAACTCGGCCGCTCGGGCGCGGCGTTCCGCAGGCAGGTCGTCGGCGAGCACGTCGGGCCCGTGGGTCGGTCGTCGTCGACGGCGACCACGGCCCGCCAGCGGTGGACCTTCGGCCTGATCGGCGGCGGTGGCGGCGTCGCTGGCGGCTCCTGGCGATCGCGCCGGCGCTGTGGCGGGCCGCGCCGAGCGACGCGCCGCAGCCCCCGTACGCCGACCCGGGGCTGCGGACGATCCGCATGGACGAGCGCGTCCACAGCCAGCTCTACGACGGCGGCACCATCATCGGCGAGGACGGCCGTCCCGTCCGGCGGTTCCGGCGGGTGAACCGGCACGAAACCCGCTGGCGGAACGAGGCGACCGGCGAGGAGATCGAACAGGTCATCCCGAGCGAGGACCTGCTGCTGTACGAACTTCGGACGTACTGACGCCACGAGAGGCAGACTGACGCCGGCGCGCGCATGTCACCCTTCGTTCCGCGCCGGCCGCTCCAACTCATGCGACAACCAGCCGCAGCCGGCGGGGCATACAGGGGCCCCGGCCGCCCCCGGTGCGCGCGATCGTCGCGCGGCCGCGGCGGGCGGATCCGGCGCCGCGGCGCGGGAACCCTAGGGAGGTTCGCTATGCGTACGCAGAAGCTTTTGACGGCCGTGCTGATCGGATGCGCCGCGGCGACCGCCGCCGCCCAATCCCCGCCGCCGCTGCCGCCGGCGCAGGGCGGCGGCGGTGGCGGCGAACCGCCGAACGTCGTCAAGGAGGTCGCGCCGGGCCCGGGCCCGGCGAAGCAAACCGCGCCGCTGCCCGACCCCGGTCAGCCCGAGCCGCGGATCCACTTCGACCGCGTGCCGGGTCAGCCGGGCAAGCCCGAGTACCGGTTCCTGGTCGAGCCGCAGAACCGGGAGAAGGGCGCGTTCCTCGGCGTGGCCGCGTCGCCCGCGACCCCGGCGCTGCGCGAGCAGTTGAAGCTCGCCAAGGGCATGGGCCTCGTCGTCGAGTTCGTCGAGAAGGGGAGCCCGGCCGAGGCGGCGGGGCTGAAGCAGCACGACGTGATCACGAAGCTCGACGACCAGCGCCTCGTCAACGCCGAGCAGTTCGCGGTGCTCGTCCGCAGCCACAAGCCCGGCGACGAGATCGGGCTGACGATCGTCCGCGGCGGCGAGACGTCGGCGCTGCGGGCGAAGCTGATCGAGAAGGAGCTCGCGCCCGTCGAGGACGTCTACTTCTACCTCCGCGGCATGCCCGGCCCGCAGCCGCACACCGAGTTCTTCTCGATCCAACCCCTCGAGGCCCGCCGCGGCGGTCTCACCGGGCCCGGCATGCCCGGCGGGGGCCGCCCGCCCGGCCCGCCGCCGCGGCTCGAGCAGGGCGTGTCGGTGTCGTCGACAATCGTCTGGACTGACGGCGAGCACACGCTGACGATCACCTCCAACCAGTCCGGCCGCAACGCGGGCGAGGGCGCCGCCCCCGCCGACACCCAGCCCGCCGAGCGGCGCGCGCTCGTCGCCAAGGACAAGGACGGCGCCGTCCTGTGGGAGGGCCCGATCGACGCGCCCGGCGCCCGCGAGAAGATGCCCCCGGTCGTGGCCGAGAAGCTCAAGCGCATGGAGGCGGCCAGCAAACCCGCCCGCCCGGTCGAGCAACCCACCCCCTGACCGGGGCCGGCCCGCATCCGAAAAGACTCACTCGCCGCCGGCGCTGCCTCGCCAGAAGAGGCCGCGCCGGCGGCGTTCGCATTCCAGACTCACGCGATCTCCCTTCGCCGACGTTTCCACAGACGCCACCATTGTTACTTCCTCGCTCCTGCTCCGAAGGAAGTCGCGGAGGCGGACCATCGGCGTCAACGCCATCCGCACGATTCTCCGCGACGGTCACGCTTGGGGAGCACGAAGAAACTCCGCGCGCCGCTCCGAAGGCGGCGGGCGCCGTGATCGATGTGCCAGGGCGGCATGACGCGGGTTGTGAAGGTTCATCCTAGCGTCACGCCCGCCGAGTCGCGCCCGAAGTTGAACCTGTGCCGCCTCGCCTCTTCGGAGACACGATGCGACCCGCCGAAGTGCCGGAGATGATCGCCTGGGAGGAACCGTGGCGGGATCAGACGCCGCTGCGCGTCCCGCTGCGGTCGTGGCTCGCCGCGTGGAAGATGGTTTGGGCGGAACTGGGGCATCCCTTCCTGCTGGCGTTGCCGCCGTGCGCGATCATCGTCTGGTTCGTTCGCGACGACCTGACCGCCACCCAGGTCCGTCAACTGGTTTGGATGGTTCCGAAACTGGTCGTGCTGCTGCTGGTCCTGCCGGCGTACGCCTACTACGCAACGGCCCTCCTGCTCCGCTGCTGGTACGCGTTCAGCCCGCCGTTCGCGCAGGTCACGCGCGCGGGCGTGCGCCTGCCGCTGCGGTTCATCCCGTTCTCGAAGATCGAGCAGACCGACGTGCTGGAGGCCGGCGGCCGAGCGTGGCTCACGCTCGCGTCGGGGCGTCTGCGGCTGAAGTCCGAGATCCCGTCGAGCGTGGACCGCCAGGCGCTTCAGGCACTCCTGGCCGCACGCGACGTCGACGCGACGAAGCCAATCGGGATCAAGACGAACTACGACTCCTTGGGCCGTCTCCTCTTGGCCCAACTGGCGTGTTGGACCGGCTTCCTCGTCGTGGCGACCGTGATGGCGCGACTCATGACGCTCCTGTTCTCCTGGCCCTAGCTGCTCGCCGTGTGACACGACCGATCGTGCAATTTGCGGGTCGTGCGTCGGAGATTGGTTTCCGGAAATTCATCGGGCGCGGCCTCGCCTTCAGCCGGGCACATTCACCTCGTGCCGTCCAAGGAACTACGATGAAGGCGTGACACGCATCAACCCCGCAACCGAGGAACCGCTCGGCGACATCCCAGTTCAACGACATGGTGAGGTCGAGCGCCGCTTGGCGGCCGCGGCCGCTGCGTTTGGCGGGTGGCGGCGCGTGCCGCTCGACGCGCGGGCGGCGCTGCTCCGCCGCGCGGGGGCGCTGTTGCGGGAACGGTCGGCGGAGTTGTCGGCGCTGATGACGCGCGAGATGGGCAAGCCGATCGTCGCGGCCGAGGCGGTGGTCGAGAAGTGCGCGGCGTGCTGCGACCACTTCGCCGCGCTCGCCGCAACGTACCTCGCGCCGACGCCGATCGCGTCCGACGCGACGCGCAGCTACGTCCGCTACGAGCCGCTCGGCGCGGTGCTGGCGATCATGCCGTGGAACTTCCCGTTCTGGCAGGTCTTCCGCTTCGCCTGCCCCACGCTCGTGGCGGGCAACGTCGGCGTGTTGAAGCACGCGCCCAACGTCCCCGGCTGCGCGCTGGCGATCGAAGCGATCTTCCGCGACGCCGGCTTCCCGCCCGGCGTGTCCACGGCGATCCTCATCGAGGACGAGCGGGCCGCCGACCTGATCCGCCACGACGCGATCCGCGCCGTCACGCACACCGGCAGCCGCCGGGCCGGGCGGGCGGTGGCGGCGCCCGCGGGGGGCGCGCTGAAGAAGACGGGGCTGGAACTCGGCGGGTCCGACCCGTTCGTCGTCCTGCGCGACGCGGACGTCGACGCCGTCGCCGCGGCCGCCGCCGCCGCGCGGTGCATCAACAGCGGCCAGAGCTGCATCGCGGCCAAGCGGTTCATCGTCGAGCGCCCGATCGCCGCCGCGTTCGAAAAGGCGTTCGCCGCGCGGATGGCGGCGCAGCGGGTCGGCGACCCGCTCGACCGCGCCACGCAGGTCGGCCCGCTTGCGCGGCGGGACCTGCTCGACCACCTCGCCGACCAGGTCGAGCGGAGCGTGAAGGCCGGCGCCCGCCTCGTCACCGGTGGCACGCGCCCGCCCGGCCGCGGGTATTACTATCTGCCCACCGTTCTGGCCGACGTCGGCCCCGGCAACCCCGCGTTCGACGAGGAGACGTTCGGCCCCGTCGCCGCCCTCGTCGTTGCCGACGACGCCGACGACGCCGTCCGCCTCGCCAACGCGTCGATCTACGGCCTCGGCGCCAGCGTCTGGACGCGCGACGCGGCCCGCGCCGAGCAACTCGCCGCGCGCATCGACGCCGGCTGCGTCTTCGTCAACGGCGTCGTGAAGTCCGACCCCCGCCTCCCCTTCGGCGGCATCAAGGACAGCGGATACGGCCGCGAGTTGTCGAGCTTCGGCATCCACGAGTTCACCAACGTCAAGACGGTGTGGGTGAAGGAAACCGAGCAGGGCGGCGACGCCCGGCGGAGCGAGTGAAGCCGACAAGCAGGTTCGCGCAGAGGGCGCGGAGGGGGGAGCGCTCCGGGCGGTGATGGATAACCAGCCGCGGCGCACACGCCAGTCAAGACGTAAAGCAGCGCCGGGAAAGGCGCGACGGTCGCGACTGGCGACCGTGGCGTGATCCGTCTCGGTCACCGTCCGCCGCCCGCCCGCTCGGCGATCGCCGCCAGCGCGTCCGTGTCGGCGGGCCACTCCCATTGGTGAATGAAGACGCTTCCTCTGTACAACATGAGCAACTGGGAGTCTCCGTCGGCTTTGTCGATGGTGATGCTGCCCACCCTCGGCAGGTCGGCGTTACTGAGGTCACGTGCCCGGGCGGACCACCAGTCGATTTGATCCAGCCATCCGACCATCGCGTCGATGTCCTCCCGCTTAGTCAGTAAGACGTCGTAGGCGGGGCCGAGGGAACTGCCGCCCAACACGAGTCGGATCCTCGATATTTCCGCGCTGGCCGGGAGGGTTGGCAACGTTGCGCTGCCGCGCCGTTGCTGCGTATCGGACCGCCCGCAGCCGATCAGTACGAGCAACGTTGCCGCTGAGAGTAGAAGTCGCATCCGCTACGCCTCCAGAGGACGCCGGGCGTGACGGGATGGGCTCGGGGGCGCGGCGGGCAACACGTGAGACGATCGCCTTGGGTCAGGGCCCTGCGACCCGCTGCCACCCCCGGCGCGACACGGCGCGACTCTACACCGCCCTCCGCGTCCTCCGCGCCTCTGCGGTGAAACTCTCCTGAAACCGTTCACGCCAGCGACAGCAGTTGCTTCACGAACTTCACCTGCTCCGCGTTGCGGTCCGGGAGGCGCAGCCATTCCTCCAGCATCGCCCGGCTCTCGACCGCCAGCACGTCGGGGACGATGCGGGGCATCTGGCTCTCGGGGCTCTGCGGCGGGGCGACGCGGCCGGTGCCGCTGTCGGCGGGGGCGCGCAGGCCGTAGACGACCGTGTCGACCGCCGCCTCCATCGCCGCGCCGAGGCACATCACGCACGGCTCGAGCGTCGAGAGGAGGATCAGGTCGCGCGCGTCCGGCGCAGTCTTCCCCGCGGCCTTGGCGAAGGTGACGATCTCCGCGTGGGCCGTCTTGTTCTTCGTTCCATTCAGCTCGTTGAAGCCGCTGGCGACGACGCGGCCGTCGCCGGTCGCCAGCACGCAGCCGATCGGCACCTCGCCGGCCTGCATGCCTTGGTGGGCGGCGGCGAGGGCGGCGCGCATCAGGTCGTGGAGCACGTTCGTCGTGAGGCGCGCCGGGCCGGGCGAGGCGACGCGCAGCGCGTCGTCGAGGTGGGCGAGCAGGTCGGCCGGGTCGCGCCACACCGCGCGGCAGCCGGCGCGGAGCAGCGTGGCCGGCTCGTGCCCGCCGCCGGTGAGGCCGAGGCAGACGACGCCCGCGCCCTTGGCGGCCTCGGCGTCGTAGTTCGTGTCGCCGACCATCGCGCATTGCGCGGGCGACAGCTTCAGCTTCGCCACCGCCGCCTGCACGACGTCGGGGGCCGGCTTGCTCGCCTCGACGTCGTCGGCCATCACCACCTCGTCCATCAACTCGCGCACCGGGAACCCCGCGCTGCGCTCGGTCGCCTCGAGCGTCTTCTCCTTGCTCGACGTGGCGAGCACGAGCTTCAGCCCGCGTCGCTTCAACTCGGCGATGAGGTCCTTGGCGCCGGGGAAGACGTTCAGCCGCGTGGACGCCGCGATCGATTCGTACGCGGTCATCCACCCGTGGCGGAGCGCGTCGCCGTCGCGGGCGTCGGCCTCCTTGCCGAGGATGGCGGGCACGAGCTGGTCGCCCCCCTTGCCGATCTCGAGGAAGATCCGGTCGGCCGCCACCTTGTAGCCGTGCGACTCGAGCGATTTTCGCCACGCCTCGACGTGGGCGCCGTTGGTGTCCACGAGGGTGCCGTCGAGGTCGAAGATGATGCCGTCGAGTGCCATGGGCGGCATCGTAGGACGGGGCGGTGGGGCGGAGAGGGGGTGAAATGCCCTAGGCGCACCGCGGCGCGCCGAGTCGCGTCCTCGAACGCCGTGGGAGCTTGCTCCCACGGTTCTTCAGTTGGGGCGACGTCCGATGTGATATGGCTTGATGTTCGGGCGTCCGCTGAGCACCCGGCGGTCACGGCGGGCAAGCCCGCCGGCTAAATCGGGGCGGACGTCCGGAGCGGTGCGCGGCGCGGTCACGAGCGAGCCCCGCGCAGGGACGCACGGGCGTCCGCGTCGAGCCTTACTGCACGATCGCGATCGTGCCGTGGGCCGAGTCGAGCGAGAGGTCGTAGTGGACGGTGCCGTTGCCGCCCATGTAGATCGACTTGCCCAGGACCGACCCGTAGATGTCGGCATTGCCGGAGATCGTGATCGCCGACCGCGGCGCGTAGACGCTGGCGTACAGCGCCGCGCCGCCGGCGAGCGTGACGGCCCCGGGGGCCGTGCCGTCGGGGCGGTTGCACATGATCAGCCGCAGGTTGCCCGGCACGCTGCCGGACGTCTCGGTCTGGCCGTACATCTCGAACGTGCCGTAGCAGTAGATCGTCGCCGGGCCGGTGAACCGCATGGTCGAGCCGCCCTGCATCGACACGTTCTGGAAGTAGTAGTTGCCGCCGGGCAGCGTCAACGTCTCGCCCGAGAAGAGCTCGACGCTCCGGGTCGACGCGCCGGGGTAGGCCCAGGCCCACGCGGCGACGTTGCCGTTGCTGTTGGTCGTCGCGTAGACGCCGGCGTCGCCGTCGGGGTAGCCGAGCGGGGTCGTGAGGTTGTTGCGGCCGCCGGTGACGGTGCCGCCGGTGACCGACTTGCCGCTGCCGGCGTAGGCGGTGCCGTTGATGTAGGCCGAGCCGCCGAGCGAGATGTTGCCGTTGCTGGCGATGTGCCCCTTGCTCGTGGACCCGCCGCCGCCGGACGCGTAGCTGGCCGAGTTGCCGTTCATCGTGATCGAGTCGAGGCCGACGACCGCGTACCCGATCGGCCGGCCCTTGGCGACCGCGCGGGCCGTGACCTGCCGGCTCGACCTGCCGAGGAACGCCATGAACGGCGTGCCCACCGTCCGCCGCGCGCGTCACCCGCACGGCCGTGGGCTGGAACCCGCCGGCGGTGAACGTCCGGGTCGTGGCGTTCCACGTCCCCGACTCCACGTCCGCCGCTGCCAGCGCGACGGCGGCGCCGTCGGCCTTGTTCTGCCCGGCGACCCAGGTCGCACGGGTGACGAACGTGCCGTCCTGCAGGCCCTTGACGCCCTGCCGCGCCGCCGCGTCGGCCGCCTGCGACAGTTCGGTCTTCACGACCTGCACGCGCGCGGCGTCCAGCGCCGCCGCCGAGACCGACAGCAGCCGCGGTCATCGCGAGCATCACGTAGATGAGGACGGCGGCCCCGGCGTCGCATCGGCCCTTCCGCTGGAGTCCCACCAAGGGTATCGGCGCTGGCGGGGCCCGACTTCACTACGCGCCCCCGTCCCGGCGCACGCGCCCGGCCCGGCGCGCCCGCCGCGCTCGGGCGGGCGGGGGCCGGCGACGCGAACGCCTCCCGCGGCCCCGCGGGGCGGCCGGTTCGTCCACCGATAGCGCGCGGTGAAACCAGCAAGGGTACGGTGGGGAGACGCAGGTGGGCGAATCCGCCGAGGATGATGGCGCGGGAGGCGTTGCGCGGCCCGGCGATCGACCGCTCCGGCCGCGGCCGCGTGGTTATCGCGGGCGGCTTACGGTCGGCGCGCGTCGACTTGGTTCGGTCCCGGCACGACGCCCGCCTTGTGCCGCTCGACCGTCGCGGCGAGGTCGGCCAGCACCTCGGGGTGCCGCTCGGCGACGTCGAATCGCTCGGATGGGTCTTCCGCGAGGTGGAACAGCAGCGGCCGTTCGTGCCGCTGCGCGGCTCCTCGCGGCCGTAGCCGTTTCGGGTGGTGTAGTGCGCTTCCACGGCCCCTTGCGCACGGCCCAGAGCTCCGCCTCGCGGTAGTAGAAGAACTCCCCTCGCGGCCCCGGGTCGTTCGCGTCGATCTTGCCGAGCAGCACCGGCGTGAGGTCGACGCCGTCGACGGGGCGGTCGGCCGGCACCGCGGCGCTGAGCCAGGGCCAGCGCGGTGCTGAACAGGTCCATGTTGCACGCCGGCGCTTGCGGCGGACGCGCGCGGCCGGCACCGTGCCCGGCCACCACGCGAGGCACGGCACGCGGTGCCCGCCTTCCAGGTGCTGCCCTTGCCCTCGCGCGGCAGCCCAGCTGACCCGCCGACCGGCCCCTGCGTGAGCCACGGCCCGTTGTCGCTCGTGAACACGACGAGCGTGTCGCGCGCCAGCCCCTGTTTTTCGAGGTGGCCAGGATCTGCCCCGCACTCCAGTCGATCTCCTCGACCGCGTCGCCGTAGACGCCGCGCGGGCTCTTCCCCTCGAACGCCGGCGACGCGAACAGCGGCACGTGCGGCATCGCGTAGGCGAGGTACAGGAAGAACGGCCGGCCCGCCGCCTTGCTGCGGTCGACGAACGCCAGCGCCCCTCCGTGTACCGTTTCGTGAGCACCCGCTGGTCCGGCGGCCGCTCGACGACCTGCTCGTCGCATCAGCGGCACGTTCCACCACCTCGTTGCGGCCGCGGGTTCGCCGGGGCGCGCGCGGGGCGGCGGGGGCGGCGTCCATGTCGTTGCTGTAGGGGATGCCGAAGTAATGGTCGAAGCCGTGGCGCGTCGGGAGGTACTGCGGCAGGTGGCCGAGGTGCCACTTGCCCACGCAGGCGGTGGCATACCCTTTTTCCTTTAGAGATTCGGCGATCGTGACCTCGCCGGCCGGGAGCCCGCCGGTCGAGTTGGGAACAGCACGCGGCGATTGCCGGTCATCCCCGAGCACCGGGTACCGCCCGGTCAGCAGCGCGCGGCTGGGCGTGCAGACCGACGACGCGGCGTAGAAGTCCGTGAAGCGCATGCCGCCGGCGGCCATGCGGTCGAGGTGCGGCGTGCGGATCGACGGGTGCCCGCAGCACGCCAAATCCCCGTACCCCAGGTCGTCGGCGAGCAGCACGATCACGTTCGGCGGCCGCGCGCCCGCCGCGGCGGTCGAGGCCATCGCGACGAACAGGACGGCGAGCCATCGCGGCCCGCCCGGCACCGGCGAGGCGTGTCGTCTCTCATCACTCGGTCACCCCGTTCTGAAAATGTGCACCATCTCGGACGCGCCCGCAGCGGAAAGTACACGCCGATCACTCGGTTCATCCACGGCGTCCGCGCGTCCGCGCGAGCCTAAGCCGTGCGGTCAGGATACGGCAAACCGCGGAGCAAGCTCACGGCACGGGTCAAGGATCAAGAGTCAAGGGTCACCAACCGTAGACACGCGTTGACGAAGCAACTCGCGCAGGACTGTGACTCTTGGCCCTTGACCGTTGACCCTTGACCAAACAGCGACGCCGGTCCCGGACGTTCCGGCACCGGCGTCGCTGCTGACACGTTCGCGTGGCGACGTGCTCTCATGCCGGCGGCAGGGCGGCGGCGTCGTCGGCGGCGGGTTGAGACTTCTGCGAAGTCGGCGTCGAGCGTGGCGAGGAGCGAGCGGTCGACCTCGAACACGAGGGCCGCCGAGCTGGCCGATCACGGGGCCGGTGCCCCTGTCGGTCAGCCGCACCTCGAACGTCTCGGCGGGCTTGCCGGCGGTCGAGGCGGTCTGGATCGTCAGGACGTAGGTGCCGACCGGCTTGAGGTCCTTCGACGGCGTCGAGGAACTGCGCGCCGCAGCGGGTGCAGCGCGGTGAGCAGCGACCGCACCTTCTCGCGCGTCGGCCTCGCCCTGGGGTCCGGACTCCGCCCACTTCGCCGCCGGCTCGGCCGGGCGCGTCCTGCGGCGGGAACGGGAACCCGCCCGGAGGTCCGCCGGGACCGCCGGGCCGCCGGGCGCGCGGGGCGGGAGTGGCGCGAGGAGCAGGTCGCCGCCGTGGGCGCCCGGCGTCGCCGGCTCCCGTTCCGTCGCCGCCGCCGCGGCGGGCGATGCGCCGGGCTGCTTCGGGGCAGCGGGCGCAGGCGCCGCGGGCGCGGGGGCCGATCCGGCGGCGGGGGGTTGAGCCGCAGCGGGCTTGGCCGCGGGGGCGGTGGGGGCCGTGCCCGGCGCGGCGGGTTGCGTCGCGGCGCCGGCGGGCTTCGTGGCTGGCGTCGGCGCGGGCGGGCCGGCGGGGGCGATCTTTTCCTCCTGCTTCACGAGCACGACCGTGGACTTGCGCGCGTCGCGCTTCGTCGGCTGCGTCGTCGCCCGCAGGTCGCGCGCGATCGTGATGCGCTGGGCCGCCTCGGGCGCGACGTCGAGCACCCGGCGGTCGCGGAGGTCGAGCGGCGACTTGCGGAGCGTGTCGAGCGTCGTCGCGGCCACCTTCACGATCGGGCCGCCCTCGATTGACGCGTAGACGTTCTTCTTCAGCACGTCCTCGTACCGCCCGCACTTGATGGTCGTCGGCGCCGGCTGCGACGCGGCGGGGGCGGTCGTCGCTTGAGTTGCCGCCGCGCCGCCCTGCGTCGTCGCGGGCGTCGTCGTCGCCGCGCCCGGCAGCGGCGGGGCGGGCTTCGTCTGGTAGGAGACGGTCATCACCGGCTGTTCCAGCCCGTACTGCGCGGCCTTGGCCTTGGCGTCCTCGGCCACGAACTCGACGGCGTTCATCCCGGTGATCGCCAGCAGCAGGCTCGACACCTCCGACGCGTCGCCCGGCATCGCCTCCGGCTCCGTGATCTTCCAGTCGAGCCCCGCGCGCTCGATCTTCACCGCGCCGTCGGGCCGGGTCACCGACACCGACTGGATCTGCTCCTGCGTCGTCTCCACGAGCTTCGCCTGCCGGTAGCTGCCGGCCGGCTTCTCGAGCTGCGCGAGCAGGCCGGCGTTCACCACGTCCGCCTGCGCGCGGTCGCCGAGCTGGACGTACAGGATGTCGCCGACGGCCGACTTGCTGCCGACCTTGATCGTCTGCGTCTTCCCGGCGTCGTCGGTCACGTCGAGCGTGTACTGCGGGCGGTCGAGGCCCGTGGTGTCGCCCGAGGGGTCGACGCGGTTGCGCGACCGCAACTCCGCCACCTCGCGCACGAGCGCGTCGACCTCGAACGAGTCGGCGGCCGCCGCGACGGGCTCGGTCAGGCGCCACGTGCCCTGCCGCCGCTCGAAGGCGACGCGCTCGCCCGCGGCGGGGGCGACGACGAGCCGGTTGACCTTGTTCGGGTCGACGTCGAGGAGCTTCGTCTCGCCCTCGGCCGTCGCGGTCTGGTCGTCAGGCGCCGGCTGGCGGTTGACGAAGAAGACGGCGATCCCGACGACGCCGAGCAGCACGAGCAGGAAAAGCGTGGTTTTAAAGTTCATGGTCAATCAAAGGATGAGGGCGGAAGGATGAAGGATGAAGAAAGCAGGACGAATTCGGATCACGATCTTCATCCTTCCGCCTTCATCCTTCATCCTTGGGTTTAGTCGCGCCGGCGGACGTACATGAACGTGCCGGCCAGGATCACCGCCAGCGGCAGGCCGATCATCCGGACGCCGACGCGCCAGAAGCCCAGCGCGCGGGGGCCGATGTTCTCGATGCGGTTGACCTCCATCGCGGCCGGGCTGATCGCGATCATCGGCTCCATCTTCGCCAGCCACAGCACGCCGTTGGTGAACAGCTCGGCGCTGCCGGGGAAGCGGCTGACGAGGTAGCCGCGCCGCCGCAGCTCGGCGTCGGGCACGCGCAGCATGTCGTTCGTCACGAACTGCACCGACCCCAGCGCCACGAGGCGGCCGCCGTCCTTCTTCTGCGCGGCGGCGCCGGCGAAGAGCGGGCCCTTGAGGTCGACGCCCTCGTTGTACTTCGGCGTGTCGTTGCGCACGCTGTCGATGTCGGTCTCGCCCCAGCTCTGCGGCGAGGTCGGGATCGGCAGCAGCGGGGCGGCGTCCACGCCGGCCTTGGCCGTCACCTGCACGGGCACGGGCGCGATCATTGGCGCGTCGAGGCTCCGGAGCGGCTTGGCGAGCATGTGGTCGCCGTACTCGTTGACGACGAACACGTAGGGGATGCGCTTGGCCTCGTTGATGAAGTCGCCGGTCGGCGCGCCGGTGGCGGGCGAGGTCTCGTGCACGCCGATCACGTCGGTGCGGGCCGACACGCCCCAGTCGGCCAGGGCCGCGTTGAGGTTGTCGCCCTGCGGCTCGAACAGCACCATCGCCGAGCCGCCGGCGCGGAGGTGGTCGGCGACGCGGGTGCCGATGTCGGCGTTGCCCATCGGCGTCGGGCCGGTCTGGACCGACACGACGACCCAGATCGCGTCCTTGATCTCCTCCTCGCTCGGCTCGGGCATCGGCGGCATGCCCTGCTGCTGCATCTGCTGCTGGGCCGCCCACATCCCCGACAGGTCCTTCTCCAGGACCTCGAAGTTGTACTCGCGCAGCCGGTCGGCGATGAGCGACAGCGGCCCGCCGGCGCCGGTGAACGGGTTGCCCGCCTGCGTGAGCGGCGGCCCGCCAGCGCGGACGAACGCGATCTTCGACCGCTTCTCCTGCGTCAGCGCGAGCACGGCGCTGGTCAACTGCTGCTCGCCGGCGAACCGGGGCTTCAGCTCGGCGCCGTCGGCGACCATGCGGCGGGCGTTGGGGTCGCCCTGCCAGACCTGCCGGTGCGACAGCGAACGCATCTCCTTCGGGCC
Organism: Phycisphaerae bacterium; assembly: GCA_030448225.1. The sequence goes on along the minus strand of JAUJNJ010000017.1, from coordinate 48,885 downwards.
CATGACGAGGATCGCGTCCTCCTCGCGGAGGTTCTGGCGCAGCTCGTCGAGCTTCAATTCTCCGAGCTTGCCGATGTCCGCCGTGATCGCGTCCGCCGCCTTCTTGATCGCCTCGTAGCGCGGCACGCTGTCGGCGAGGAACTTGCGCATCGGCTCGGCCAAGGCCTTGTCGTCGCGGGCGGCCTGGAACTCCTGGGCGATGCGCTCGCAGAGCTGCGACAGCAGGTCCATCCCCTGCTGCACCGCGTCGGTCGCGCCCTTGTAGTCCGGCGGCTTCTGCTGCGTCAGGCGGTCGATCGACTGCTTCTGCTTGTCGAGCTGCTCGGACAGGGCCGGGATCGTCTGAATCGCCAGCTGCACCGACTGGGGCGTGTTGTCGTTCGCCAGCGGGAGCACCGGCACCTGCGCGGCGGCGTCGGTGACGAGCCGCTTCACCTCGTCGAGGCGCTTGGGGTAGGCCTCGAGGAACGCGCGGTACTTCTGGACCTCGCCGGCGTACTTCTCGGTCACCTCGGCGATCAGGGCGTCGACCTTCGTCGGCTGCTTGAGCGGGTCGACCACCTCGGCGTCGATCCGCCCGCCGCTGTTGCGCTCGTACTCCTCGAGCAGGTCCGACACGCGGGCGATCTGCGCCCGCTTCTCCTGCTGCTCCTCGGGCGGCATCCGCTCGTCCGGCTGCGTGTAGAGGCTGACGACGCGCACCGGTTGCTTCAGGTCGCGCAGGATCGCGCGCGTCTGCGGCTTGAGGCTGTACGTGCCGGCCTGCGTGGTGTCGATGCGCGCGCGGGTGCGCGTCGCGAAGTACGTGATGCCGATCGCCAGCAGGATCACGACCACGCTCGCCAGCAGCACGTTCCCGCCGTACTTCACCCACCGCTCGCGCTGCGTCTCGGGCCCGCGCGGGGCGGCGGCGGCGTTCGCGCTTGTCGTTGTGTCTTTTTCAGCCATGGTTGTTGCTGTTGTTGGGCCGGGCACTTCGCCCGGGCCGTTCAGTCACCGTACGAAGGGGCGGAACGAAAGGTGGTGGAGTGGTCGGGTGGTCGCGTGGTGGAGTGACAGGTCTCTCCTACACCACCACTCGACCCCACCACCACCTCATTCGGCCCCTCACCCTAACCCTCTCCCCCGAGTACGGGGGCGAGGGGACAGGACGCCGTGCCGCGTTTCCCTTACTCCACCACCCGACCACTCCACCACCGCGTCACTGCCCTACTTCCACCGCCGCGACTCCATCACCTTCACGGTGAGGAACAGGAACACGCCCGTCGCGGCCAGGAAGTAGACGAGGTTCCCGGTATCGATGACGCCCTTGCTGAAGTCCGTATAACGCGACATCACGCCCTGGTCGGCGATCTTCCGCCAAAACCCGGCGAGCGTCGCCTCGCCGCTGGCGTACCACGGGACGATCGTGACGAGGAACAGGATCGCCGCCGCGCTCACCGCCGCCACGACCTGGCTGCGCGTCAGCGACGAGCAGAACAGCCCGATCGCCACGAACAGCGCGCCGACGAGGATCAGCCCCAGGTAGCCGCTGAAGATCGGCCCGTAGTCCGGCCGGCCGTACATCGCCAGCATCGCCAGGTACAGCAGCGTGGGGCTCAGCAGCACGAGGAAGAATCCGAACGAGCCGAGGAATTTTCCCAGCACGAGTTCGGTCTCATTCACCGGCGCGGTCATCATCGTCTCGATCGTGCCGCTGGCCCACTCCTGCGCCAGCAGCCCCATGCAGAGCACCGGCAGCACGAACACCAGCAGCCAGACCATGCGCTCGAAGATCGCGCGCATCGCAACCGGCTGGCCCGGCTGGAAGTCCTCGCGGAACGTGTAGCCGGCGACGACCAGGAACAGGAACATCGCGACGTACGCGATCGGGCTGTAGAAGTAACTGCTCAACTCGCGGCGTGCGATGACGGGTGCTCGACCTGCTCGCCGACCGCATCACCGAGGCGGCCTCTGGGCCGGGGGGTNCCAGTCGGCCGTGCCCGCCCGCTCGAACGCCACCCGCTCGCCCGCGGCCGACGCGACGACGACGCGCTTCACGTCGGCGGTGTTCACCGTCAGCAGCTTCTTCTCGGCGTCGTCGCTCTTGGCCGTGCGGCCGGGGTCGTCGCTGTCGCGCGTGGTGACGAAGTACACCGTAGCCGCGGCGACCAGCAGGACGAGGAGGAAAATCGTGGTTCGGAAGTTCATGGCTTCGGCTTCAAAGACTTACATTACCGCTGAGTCGAAGGCGAAGAGGTTTGGCCGCGGATGAAGCGGATGCACGCGGATCAAGGCGGCAGACAAAAGAGGTTAGTATTTCAGGAAAGGCGTGAGTCGGTCGTTGCTGAACCCTGACGTCTGAACTCTAAGCTCTTTTCTGATCCGCGTCATCCGCGTTTATCCGCGGCCAGGTTCTCTTCCTCTCTTCGACGTCTTACGTGCCGCCGTCTGCGGCTCCGCGGTGCATCTCTCTGTTCTCCGGTTGGAACGGCTTAATCTCTTCGGCGGACGTACATCAAGCCTCCGGCGATGACGACGAGCAGCGGGAGGCCGGCGAGCAGGACGAAGTTGCGCCAGAACTGCTGGGCGCCCGGTCCCATCTTCTCGATGCGGCTGACCTCCATGGCGGCGGGGCTGATCGCGATCATCGGCTCCATCCTGGCCAGCCAGAAGATGCTGTTGTTGAACAGCTCGCCGCTGCCCGGGAAGCGGATCGTCAGGACCCCGGTCTTCTGAAACAGCTCGATGTCGGGGAACCCGAGGATGTCGTTGACGAACGACTGGTATGTCCCCAGGACGACCACGCGGCCCGGTCCCTTTTCGGCTGCAACGCCGGCGAACAGGGGCCCCTTGATGTCCACGCCCTCCTGATACTCGACGTCGCGCTGCGCCACGCCCTCGGTTGCGGTCTCGCCCCACGACGGCGGCTCCGCCGGTGCCGGCAGGAGTGGCGACTGGGTGACGCCCTCCACCGGCTTCGTTTCCACCGGCACAGCCGCGAGCAACACCGTGTCGAGGCTGCGGATGGCCTCCGCCAGCACGTGCTTTCCGTAGTTGCTGGTGACGAACAGGTACGGGTTCTTCTGCGCCTCGTTGATCATGTCCCCTGCCGCGCCCTCGCCCGCCGGCAGGGGTTCGTGGACGATCATCGCATTGGTCCGGGTGACGATGCCCCAGTCGGTCAGCGCGTCGGACATGTCCTCGGCACCGGGCGGCGGGGGCAGGAGGATCATGGCGGACCCGCCGGCCTTCAGGTGCTCAGCGACGCGCGGCGCGATCGACGGGGGTGGGCCCATCGGGCCCTCGCCGCCGGCCCGGCTCGCGACCACCACCCAAACCGCGTCCTTGATGGCGGCGTCGTCAGGCTCGGGGCCGGCCGGCATCTGCTGCATCTGCGCCTGCATCGCCCACATCCCCGACAGATCCTTCTCGAGCACCTCGAAGTTGTATTCTCGCAGCCGCGCCGCGACCTGCGACAGGTCCCCGCCGCGCTGGAACGGGTTGCCCGGCTGGGTCAGCGGCGGGCCGCCCCCGCGCACGAACGCGACCTTCGGCTTCTTCTCCTGGGTGAGCGAGAGGATGGCGGAGGTGACCTGCTGCTCGCCGGCGAAGTGCCGCTGCACTTTGCGCCCCTCGGCCATCGCGTTGGCGATCCGCCGCACGTCCGGGTCATCCTGCCAGACCTGGTCGAACGACAGCACCCGCATGTCGCGCGGCCCGAGCACGACGATCCCGTCCGGCGCCTGGAGGCTCTGGCGCAGGTCGTCAAGCTTCAGCTCGCCTAGTTTGCTGATCTCCGCGACGATCGCGTCCGCCTGCTTCTGGAGCTCGGCGTAGCGGGCAGGGCTCTCCGTCGCGTACGTCCGGACTGCCTCCGGCACGGCCTCGCCCTTGGACTCCTCGAACCTCTGCTGGACGGCGGCGGCAAACTGCGAAATGTCCTCCGTCACCTGCCGCACGAGGTTGACCGCGGCCTTGTAATTCGGCGGCTTCTGGTCGAGCAGACGTTTGACCGCCGGCTCGAACTTCTTCAGCGCGTCGGACGATTCCTGCAGTTTCATGCGGACGAGGTTGACCAACTGGCCGGTTTCCGACTCGGCCGCCGCGGCCTCGTCAATCTTGGAGATCTTGGCCGTCTCGGCGGCCAGCAGCTTCCGGAACTCCTCGCGGCGCTGGGCGAAACCCTCGATGAAGTCGCGGTACTGCTTGACCTCGCCGCCATAGCGGTCGGTGACCTCCGCGATCAGTGCGTCGACCTTGCCAGGGTTCTCAGTCGGGTCGATGACCTCGGTGGTGACCCGCCCCCCGCCGTCGCGCTCATACTCCGCGAGCCGGTCGGCCACTGGGATGGCGTGGTCGACGTGCTCCCGCTCCTGGTCCGGGCGGGGCTGGGTCTTGGCCTGCGTGTACAGGCTGACGATCCGCACGTCCTGCTTCAGGATCGCGAGCACGGCTTGGTCTGCGGCTTGAGGCTGTAAAGCCCCGCCTGGGTGGTGTCGACGTGTAGCTTGCCCAGCTCTGCTGGGCCAGCAGGGTGAAGATGACCCCGAGGAGAATCACGACGACGCTGGCGAGCCGCGACGCGGGCGCGTTGTTCTTCATCCACCGCTGCTTCTGCGTCTCCGGGGCGGGGGGCGCGGCGGCGGGCGGGCGGTTTGTCGGGCTTCGTGTTTGATTCGCTCATTGAAGTCTCGATGCTCAAGCGGGGGCGGTGAATGCCGAAGAACGCCCCAGGTCACGACCCAAATCCGGATTCGGCAATCGCCAATCGCAATTCACACGTTCCGTCACTTCCACCGCCGGCTCTCACGTGCCGCTTTGACGGTGAGGAACAAACACGCCGGTGAAAGCGAGGAAGTAGACGAGGTTGCCGGTGTCGATCACGCCCTTGGCGAAGTCGCTGTAGCGGGCCATCACGCCCTGGTCGGCGAGCTCCGCCACAAGCCGGTCAGGGCGGCCTCGCCGGCGGCGAACCAGGGGACCACCGTGACCAGGAACAGGATCGCCGCCGCCGCCACCGCCGCGACCACCTGGCTGCGCGTCAACGACGAGCAGAACAGGCCGATCGCCACGAACAGCGCCGACAGCACGAGCCCCAGGTACCCGCTGAAGATCGGGCCGTAGTCGGGGTCGCCGAAGATCGCGAGCATGACGATATACAGCAGCGTCGGGGCCAGCAGCACGAGGAAGAACAGGAACGAGCCGAGGAATTTTCCGATGACGACGTCGCCCTCATCCACCAGCGCGGTCATCATCGTCTCGATCGTGCCCGTGGCCCACTCCTGCCAGCAGGCCCATGCACAGCACCGGCAGGATGGCCACCAGCAGCCAGACCATCCACTCGAAGATGGCCCGCATCGCGACGGGCTGCCCCGGCTGGAAGTCCTGCCGGAACACGTACCCGGCCACGACGAGGAACAAAAACATCGCGACGTACGCGATCGGCGAGTAAAAGTAACTGCTCAACTCGCGGCGTGCGATGACGGGTGCTCGACTCATCGGGAAGGATCAAACGTGTTCAGGACCGCTTCAAGGAGTTGCGTGAAGCAGGGGACGCATTGAAGATCCTCCTCACTCGTCACGCGGCCTGAACGGGCGGCCGGCGCCGCGATGCCGATTGGCGACGCCCGCCCCTTTCACGCCCCACTCCTCCACGCCCCACGCTTCACCCTTCCCACCGCCTGGTTCGCCGTCACCTCACGAAGAACTCTTCCAGCGTGGCATGCTCGAGGCGGATCTCGCGGAGTGGCCAGCCGTGCTGGATCACGGTGCGGGCGACCCTCGCGGACGTCGTAACTGTCCTTGGGGCGGATGGCGGCGGTGATGTACTTGCCGTTGGTCGATCCGCCCCCGCCGCCCGCGGCGTCGCCCTCGACGATTTCGACCCGGTTAACGCCGCTGACGCGCGACAGCACGCTTCTGCACATCGGCCGCCGGGCCACGGCACTCGACGAGCACGGGCGGTCATGCGGCGGCTGGCGCGGAGCTGGTCGGGCGTGCCCTCGGCCACGATCCCGCCGGCAATGACGATCGCGGTCGCAGACGGCCTCGACCTCCGGCAGGATGTGCGTCGACAGCATGAGCGTGTGGTCGCCGCCGCAGGTCGCGGATGAGCTTCTGCGTCTCGATGATCTGCGTCGGGTCGAGCCCGACCGTCGGCTCGTCGAGGATCAGGACGGCCGGGTTGTGCAGCAGGGCATCGGCCAGCCCGACGCGCTGGCGGTAACCCTTGGAGAGCTGACCGATGACGCGCCGCCGCACGTCGCCGAGCCAGCAGCGATCGACGACGTAGTCGATCCGCTTGCTTACGTCTGGCGGTCCATCTTGCGGAGCCGGCCGCGGAAGTCGAGGTACTCGTCGACCTTCATCTCGGTGTAGAGCGGCACGTTCTCCGGCAGGTAGCCGAGGTTCTCGCGGACCTTGTCGGACTCGTGGAAGATGTCGAACCCGTTGACGGTGGCCGCCGCTGGTGGGGGGCAGGTAACAGGTCAACATGCAGGGTGGTCGACTTGCCCGCGCCGTTGGGCCCGAGGAAGCCGACGACCTCCCCCTTGGACACCTCGAAGCTCACCCGATCGACGGGTCGGGCGTCTGCCCGTGAGTCTTGGTCAATTCCTTCACCGAAATCGCAGTTCCTCCGCGGCGGAATCGTACGCCGTGTCCGGTCTGTATCTACACGAGACGCGGAATGTTAACCGATCCGGCGTGACATCAGTCGATCGCGGCGGGAGAAATGCCGCCCGTTAGGTGCGAGCGCGGCCCCCGTCTTACCCGTTCGCCGTGCACGCAGGCACGCGCGGTCCGTGCCGGCACCCGCGGCCCCGAAACCTCTTGAACGCCCCGGCCCACCGCTAGAGTGGGGCCGCCTCGCGCGCGGTAACTCGGTCTGGTGAGTGCAGCTTTCCAAGCTTGGCGAGAGGTTCGACTCCTTCATCGCTCTAAAACCCCGTCCCCGCCGGTCGGGGGTTTTCGCTCGCATTTTCGCCAATAGCCCGGGGCGACGTCGCGCGGCGGCGGCGGCGCGGGTGAGACGTCTCACTTGGCATGATGTCTGCACGACTTGTGGGCGTGATCCTCGTCGTCGACGACCATCGTGACACCGGCTCGTTGTTGGCCCGCCTGCTCGAACGCGCGGCCACGACGCGATCGCGGTCGACAGCGGCCGGCCGTTGAGCCTGCTTCGCACAGAACGCGCCCCAGCGTGATGATCCTCGACAATCAGTTCGACATGAGCGGGTTCGACGTGATGCGGGCCGTCCGTTCTGACGCACGCGTCACCGACCTCGTCATCTTCTGCAAGCCCGACCCGGACGACGTGGCCGAGCGCGGCGGCTCGGGGCGGCGGACTACATCGTCAAGACGAGCACGCCGTGGCAGCACGTCTGCGACGCCGCCGGCCGATACGACCGCGTGATCATCGCGTCGCCCCGCGGCGGAGCTTGGTTCGGGCTCACCGCTTCCCGTTTGCACGGCCGTTTTAGAAGCCGCCGTCCGTGTCCCGAACTTGCCCGCATCGGGACTTCGCCGTCGGCGCCGGTCGCACCGTCCACGCTCAGCCCACTCCCGTGCATCCGGCCTGCCCTGCGCCCCGACCCGCCGTGGCAGCGATGGCGGGACGCGCCCATCGCAGCGGTTCCCGGTGAGCCGTGCTGCTACAACGCAAGCGTGGCCCCGACCGGCGAACTTCTGTGAATCCGCAGAAGATCGGGAGAGCGCCGAAGCTCGCCAGACATCCGGGCCAGCGTTGCGGAGTTCCCTCATCGAATCTCCTTCAGCCGATTTGCCCGTATAATGCTGCGCTATGAGAGTGATTCCGTCGCCGATCCGGTTCGATTGGGCCGCCCTGCGGGCGACCGACCTGTTGGACAGCGGCGCGGAGGAATCGTTCGACCGGTTCACGCGTCTCGCCGCCGCCGTGCTCGCCGCGCGGTGCTGGTGTCGCTCGTGGATGCGGACCAACAGTCTTCAAGAGCGTCGGCCTGCCGGAGCCGTGGGCGTCGTCGCGGCAGACGCCGCTGAGCCACTCGTTCTGCCAATACGCGGTGACGTCCGGCGTGCCGCTCGTCGTCGAGGACGCCCGCCGGCACCCGCTCGTGCGGGAGAACCCGGCCGTCCGCGAACTCGACGTCGTCGCGTACCTCGGCGTGCCGCTGATCACGGCCGGCGGGCAGCGCTGGGGTCGTTCTGCGTGATCGACACCGAGCCGCGCGCTGGTCCGACCGGGAGGTGGGGATCGTCCGCGACCTCGCGGCGGCGGTCGTGACCGAGATCGAGCTCCGGCGCGCAGACGCGGGGTCGCGGCGCGCGAGCGCGACCGTCAACTGGCGGAACGGCTGCTGCAGGTCGAGCACGCGGTGACGCGGGCGCTCGCCGACGCGACCGACCTGCTCGACGCCCGGGCCGCCTGCTCGACGCGGTCCGCGACGCCTACGGCTGGGGTGGTCCGCCCTCTGGATCGCCGACCGCGACGACCACGTCCTGCGGTGCGACCGCCACAGCTGCCGCCGGCTTCGCGGCCGACGCGTTCGCGCGCTGAGCAGGTCCACGCGCTGGGCGCCCGGCGTCGGGCCGCCGGGCCGCGATGGCAGTCGGCCGCCCCGCGTGGATCACCGACGTGCAGGAGGACGCGAACTTCCTCCGCCGCGCGATGGCGCGCGAGGCGGGCCTGCACGGCAGTTCTGCTTCCCGGTCGTGTGGGACGGCGAGGCGGTCGCGGTGATGGAGTTCTTCACCCGCGAGGTCAGCCCGCCGGACGAGCCGCTGCTGGCGATGCTGGAGTCGGTCGGGCGGTCGGGCAGTTCGTCGAGCCGCAGCCGGGCCGAGCCGGAAACTGCGCTGCAGCGAGGCGCGACTGACGGCCGTCGTGCAGACCACGCTGGACTGCATCGTCGGATGCACCACGAGGGCGCGTCACCGAGTGGAACCCCACCGCCGAGGCGACGTTCGGCTACGGCCGCGCGCCGACGCTCGGCAGGAGATGGCGTCGCTGATCATCCCGTCGGCGTGCGCCGGCGCACCGCCGAGGCTGGCCCCCGGTACCTCGCCACGGGCGAGGGCCTCGGTGCTCGGCCGGCGGTTCGAGATCACGGGCGTGCGGAAGGACGGGACGGAGTTCCCGTCGAGCTGACGAGATCATCCGGCTGCCGACCGAGGCGCCGCGTTCACCGGCTACCTCCGCGACCTCACGGAGCAGAAGCGGGCCGACGAGGCGCGGCGGATGAGCGAGTTCCGCTGGCAGCGGCTCGTCGAGCAGTCGCCGCTCGCGCATAGATCTTGGCTACCGACAGCCGATCCGGCGGGTGAACTGGGCGTGGGGCGCTGTGGGCGTCACGCGGGCCGACCTGCCGGGCTACAACATCCTCCACGACCCGCAACTGGCCGCCGCGGGATGGCGCCGCTGTTCCGCCGCGCGTTCGCCGGCGAGGCGGTCACGATCGAGCCGATCCCCTACACGCTCGACCGCGGCGAGCACGCCGGCCGTGCGCCCGGTGGTGCGCGCGTACGTCTACCCGTGAAGGACGACGCCGGGCGGGTCGAGGAGGTCGTGCTCGTCACAGCGACGTCACCGAACAGCGGTCGAGGCCGCGGCTGCGAGAGCGAGGGCGGCTGCAGGCCGTCTTCCAGCAGACCGAGGCGGGCATCGCAGGTCGACCTGACCGAGCGCTACGTGCTGGCGAACAGGCGGTACTGCAGATCATCGGCCGCGCGCCGAGAACTGCCGAACCTGCAGATGCAGGACATCCCGCACCCCGACGACCTCCCAGGCAACCTCGCGCTGCTCGAGAAGGCCGTCGGCAACGGGGTGCCGTTCGTCATCGAGAGCGTTACGTCCGGCCACGACGGGTCGGACGTCTGGGTCAGCAACAGCGTCTCGCTGTTGAAGGACCGGGACGGCAGGGCGGCCGGATTGCTCGCCGCCACCGTCGACATCACCGAACGGCAGGCGCGCGCTGAGGAAGCGCTGCGGGAGAGCGAGGGCACGCGCGGCGGATCATCGACAACACGCTGGCGTTCGTCGGGGTGATGACGCCCGACGGCACCCTCACCGAGGCGAACGCCACGAAGCGCTGCGGCCGGTGGGCTGCAAGCGAGGACGTCGGGCAAGAAGTTCTGGGACTGCTACTGGTGGTCCTACGACCCCGGCGTGCAGGCCCGCTGCGCGACGCGGTCGCGCGGGCGGCGGCGGCGAGATCGTGCGCTACGACGTGACCGTCCGCATGGCGGGCGACACGCGCATGCCGATCGACTTCATGCTCTCGCCCGCGAAGGACGAGCCGCGGGCGCATCACGCACCTGATCCCCTCCGGCATCGACATCGCCGACCGCAAGCGGGCGGAGGACGAGCGGCAGGCGGCGCCTGACCGCGAGCGGGCAGCGTGGGGACGAGGCCGAGCGGGCCGGGCGGATGAAGGACGAGTTCCTCGCCACGCTCAGCCACGAGCGCGCACGCCGCTCAACGCGATCCTCGGCTGGTCGCGGATCCTCGCCCGCGGCCGCCAGGACGAGGACCTGGCCGAGGGCCTGCGGACGATCGAGCGCAACGCCGCGCCCAGCGCAGATCATCGAGGACCTGCTCGACATGAGCCGGATCATCAGCGGCAAGGCGGCTGGACGTGCAGCATGCGTGGACCTCGCCGCCGTCGTGCGGAGGCGCGGTCGCCGCCGCCAGCCGTCGGCCGACGCCAGGGTATCCGCCCTCGGGTCCAGGTGCTCGACCCGCACGCCGGGCCCCGTATCGGGCGACCCGGCCCGGCTGCAGCAGGTGATGTGGAACCTGCTGACCAACGCCGTGAAGTTCACGCCGAAGAACGGCCGCGTGCAGGTGCTGCTCGAACGGGTCAACTCGCACCTGGAGGTGAGCGTGACCGACACCGGCGAGGGGATCGCGCCCGAGTTCCTGCCGTTCGTCTTCGACCGCTTCCGCCAGGCCGACGCGACGACGACCCGGCGGCACGGCGGCCTGGGCCTGGGGCTGTCGATCGTGAAGCAACTGGTGGAACTGCACGGCGGGACGATCCGCGCCAAGAGCCCCGGCCCCGGCCGCGGCGCGACGTTCAGCGTGGCGCTGCCGCTGACGATCATCCACCCCGAGCCCGACCCCGAGGTGCAGCGCGACCACCCGAGCGCCGCCCCGTCGGCCGGGCGACTGCCCGACGGCTGCGCCGACGTCGCGGGCGTGACGGTGCTGGTCGTGGACGACGAGCCGGACGCCCGCGCGATGCTGAGGCGCCTGCTCGAGGACTGCAAGGCCCGCGTGGTCACCGCCGGGTCGGCCGCCGAGGCGCTGCAACTCGTCGCGGCCGAGCGCCCGCGCGTGCTGGTCAGCGACATCGGCATGCCCGGCGAGGACGGCTACTCGCTGATCAAACGCGTGCGGGCGCTGGCGCCCGACGCGGGCGGCCGCGTGCCGGCGATCGCGCTGACGGCCTACGCCCGCGCCGAGGACCGCGTGAAGGCGATCGTGGCCGGGTTCGACATGCACGTGGCCAAGCCCGTGGAGCCGGCCGAACTCATCGCGATGGTCGCGAGCTTGGCCGCGCGGGGGACCTGAAGCCCGTGCGCGTCGTCCGCGGCGATTACTGAAGCACGCGCCGGTCCGCAGGAAACGACGCATCGAATCGTGCCTGGCGGAGCGTTGCGAAACCGCAAGCGGCGGCCGCGCCGTCCTCGTGCGGGGGGCGGGTTCAAGTCGCCGCAGGTGGAATGTCCTCGACGCGGGCGCAACGAAAACGCCTGCCTCCTCGGAGGCAGACGTTCTTGGTGTTTCGCGTATCGCTTCGCTTCTGCGTCCCGACGCTTAGCGTCCGCCGACCGTCAGCGGCACGGGCTGGGGCACCGGCTTGTAGCTCGGCTCGATCGCCAGTTGTAGCGGGCGGCGCTTGCCGGCGGGGGGGAGGCCGTCCTCGTCGATGATGCGCTGGATCGCCATGATGCCTTCGATGAGCGTCTCCGGTCGCGGCGGGCAGCCGGGGACGTAGACGTCGACGGGCATGAACTGGTCGATCCCCTGGATCGTCGCGTACGCGTCGAACACGCCGCCCGTGCTGGCGCAGGCGCCCATGCTGATGACCCACTTCGGCTCGGTCATCTGCTGGTAGATGTGCTGGAGCACCGGCATCATCTTGATCGTCACCCGGCCGGCCACGATCATCAGGTCGCTCTGGCGGGGGCTGAAGCGCATCGCCTCGGCCCCGAAGCGGGCGAGGTCGTAGCGGCTGCTGGCGGTCGCCATCAGCTCGATCCCGCAGCAGGCGGTCGCGAACGGCATCGGCCACAGCGAGCTGCGACGGGCCCAGTTCACCACCCGCTTCAGCTGGGTCGTCAACACGTTATCGGGCAGCTGGTGCGTATCCAACATAAGGCCAATCCTTTACGGCTCCGCCCGGCGGGCAACTCGTGCATCGACCGGGCCGCGGGCAGATTGTGAAATTATAGTACGAAGTGCCCGCGGGTCCAACTCCGGCGAGGCCATAAGGAATAGAGGCCGCAGGTTTCAACGAATTTGGTGTCGGTTCGACCTCATCCGCGGGACGTGCGTCCGGTGCGACTCTCTCAACACCGCCCGCGCGTCGTTGGACCCGTCGCCCGCTCCCGGCCGATGATTCTTGTCCGCCGGCGCGTCGGCGACGTGCGGACGTCGCGCCCACCGGCGCACCAGAACTCTGTCGGATTCCGCCATGCCCAACCAAACCCGCATCGTCGCCCCCGGCCCCGACGCCGCTTCCGTCCGCACGGCCGACGGGCAGGTCCTGCGCGTGCCCGCCGGGTGGGTCCTCGTGCCGCCGGGCGACCCGGGCCTAACGCGCCGCATCAAGGCCGCCGGCCCGACGTGGACCGTGCAGGAGAAGCGCGGCCGCAAGCTGTTCTCGCGCGGCGTGTGGACGAGCGGGGCGGTCGTCGAACCGATCCGCGCCGCACTGGCCGCTGAGCGCGACACGCCCGCCTACGCGAAGAAGCGCGAGGCCGACGCCAAGCGCCGCGAGGAAAAGCAGGTCGAGTACGTCGGCACGTTCCGCGACGCGGTGCTCGACTACCTCGCGTTCGCGCCGCGCTACCTCCCGCTGGCGGCGAGGCTGGCCCGGGCCGTCGCCGACCACGCCACGCCCGTGGGCAGCGGCACGGTCGCGCGGACCGAGCGCATCCCCGTGGAGCAGCGCGCCGAGGCGGCCGTCATCGCGTGGATGCGGCACCAGACGACGGCGTACGACCACATGACGATCCAGCGCGTGAAGGGCAAGCGCCGCGAGATCCGCCGGATGCTAGCCGCCCGGTCGAAGGCGCTGCTCGACGCCTACCGCTACGGCCGCCCGACCGACCCGGCGACCTGCCCGTTGCAGCGGGCGCTGGCGAAGGTGACTTCTGTGGTCGAAGTGGGCGGGGCGCGGACGGTCGTTTGAGCAGGTAAGGTATGTGTCGGCCGAACCTCGCCGGTGCGCCGCCGTGGCCGCTCAACGGCCTCACATGATCCCGCCTTAGGAAACCGGCATGACGGAACCGCTCGAACCATTCCTAGACAGCCTGCGAAGCACGCTAGGCATCTACTTCGACGACCCCGCAGACCCCGGCAAGTTGGCCGAGATGTCGGCCGGCATCCGGGATCGGCTCGGTCTCGAAGTGCCTGAAGCCTATCTGCAGTTATTGCGCCTCACCGATGGGCTCGGAACCCAACGTGGGAGCTTGTACGGAACCGGCTCACTGCTCAACGAGAACGTAGATATTTGGCGGATGGATCAGTCAGTTGGCCGCTCGGAGGGCGGGGACTTCACGATCACTTATCAGGCCAAAGAGAACGCACCAGCCGCGAATTATCTACATCTGGGCTACAACAGCGGAATCGAAGAGTATCGCTACGAGCCTGCGATCGACGGCTTCGTCGAGGTCGACACGGCGGACCAAGCGAGTCGCCCGCTCAATGCCGACCGGTCACTAGTGGGGTTGCTTCGCCATATGATTCTTCGCTGAGGAATCCGGCCGCGAGGCGAAGAGACAACGAGCCGTTGCAGCGGGGCGGGGCGGGTGTTACGGCCCTCGTGATTCGATTATTGGCGAACTTTACCGGAATCGTCGCCGGTGCCTCATTGGTCATTCGAACTTGGTCATTTTTCGGTCATTGGGGCTTGGTCATTGCGCATTCCGCGCCCTCACTCCCCATCCCGCACGTACTCCCGCCGACGGTACGTGTGCGAGTACACCCACGCGAAGTTGAACGTCGTGTAGACCGGGTGGTCGGTCGCGTGGATGCGGCGCCAACCGGGGCCGAGGGCGGCGAGCACCGGGTCGGCGTCCGGGGGCGTCGGCGGGGCGGGGCGGGGGCCGGTGAACTGGTCCCACAGGACGAGGCGCGCAACGCCCGGGGCGGCGGTTAGTTTTTCCTTCACCGTCTCCGGGCCGGTGCCGACCTCGGGCGCGAAGCCGATCGCCTTCACGAACGGCTCGGTGCGGAAATCGAAGTTGTCGACGAGGAAGTCGCGCGGCCGCAGGCGGACGCCCGCCGCCTGGCTGAGGTAGTAGCGCCCCTCCGGTGCGAGGATGCCGGGCGACAGCAGCAGGCGGCCCTCGGCGGTGCTGAGGAACGTGCGGGTCGCGCCGTCGGCCGCCTGGCCCGCGACCACGTCGGCGGCCACGCGGTCCAGCGGGGGCTGCGAGTGGTACACGAGCTTCGCCGCGTAGTTCGCCAGGTTCGCGCCCAGCAGCAGCGCGATCGCCAGCGACCGCAGCGGCCAGCCCGGCAGGCGGCAGATCAGCACGCACGCCGCCACCGCCAGGGCCGGCCACACCATCCCGAGGTAGCGCGGCACCCAGACCGAGTCGGTGTTGCGGAAGCTCACGAGCTTGCCGAGGCCGAAGCAGATCAGGAACAGCGCCGCGCCGATCAGCAGGAGTTGCGTCGTCTTCGCCACGCGCTCGCCGAGCGTCACCCCGGCGCACGAGAACGCCGCCGCCAGCGCCACGCCGGTGAGGATCGCCCGCGGCGGCGTGCCGAACAGTGCCAGCCGCACCGGCTCCCACCACTCGGCCGGCGACACCACCCGCGCCGCCGACACGAGGTGGAACAGGAACAGCGGCAGCACGATCATCGCCGCGATCCAGAGCGTGCCGCGCCACCAGGGCTCGGGCGCCTCGCCCGGGGCGGGGTGAGCGTCGTTGAGGAACACCACCCGCGCCCGCAGCCGCGTGCGCCACGGGAACATGCCCAGCACCAGCAGCACGCCGAGCGCGAACGCGACGTTCTTCGCGTGATAGAGCACGCGCGGGTCGATGTTCGCCTCGTCCTGCGGGCGCGGCCATTCCCAGTTCAGCAGGAACGCCGTGGCGGGGTAGCGGAGCATCTCCAGCGCGTCGTCGCCGCGGCCGGCGTTGGCGAAGTCGACCCAACTCAGCCCGCTGCCGCCGCTCCACCCCTTCTCTTCGATCTGCGCGGCCCACTGGTTGAACATCCCGTAGTACCCGCCGGGCCCCGCGCCGATGAGTGCCAGCCCTGCGACGAACGCCAGCGTCGTCTGCCAGCGCACGTTGCGGGCCGTCAGCAGGATGAGCGGCTCGGCGATGAAGAGGATCATCGACGTGCCGTGGATGCCGGCCATCGCCAGTCCGGCCGCCACCCAGGCGAGCCACGCGACGGGCCGGCGGGTGCGGAGCCACCACATCAGGCTGGCGAAGTGCAGCGCGACGAACAGCCAGCAGTCCATGTACATCTTCGCGTCGCGCGAGTAGCTCAGCAGGTACGCCGAGCACGCGGTGAACGCCGCCGTCAGCAGCGCCGCGCCCCGGCCGGTGACCTGGCGGGCGAGGAAGTACATCGCCGGGATCATGAGCGTGCCGGCGACGGCCGGGATCAGCCGCATGTGGAACGGCGACAGCGACGTGGCGCGGCCCAGCAGCCAGTTCGCCTGGTAGTGCAGCGGCGTGAACCCGCCCTGGCGGAGGATGTCGACGAGCTCGCCGTAGGTGCCGCTGACGCGCCAGTAGGTGAAGGCCTCGTCGATCCAGAACGTCGGGTGGTCGAGGCGGAGGAAGCGGAGGATGCCGCCGAACAGCGTCAGCGCCAGCACGGCCCACCCGTGCCACCACCCGCCGGCGTCGCGGTCGAGTTCCAGCGGCAGGACGTCGCCGTACAACTGCCCGCGCTCCGCGTCGTCGACGGGAACGTCCAGCGGATCGACAGCGGCCGGGGTCGCGACGTGCATGCGGCGATGACACGGCCGGGGAGGGGGACATCCCGGGTGCCGGGCGTCATTCTATGGGCGGGCGCGGTGGGGCGAAAGGAACGTCCGGGAATGGCCAGTGAACGCGGAATGACCAATGACCCAGCCCCAATGACCAACAAATGACCAATGAGTCAATGAACGAAGGGACGGACGGCACGCGGGGCGCCATCCGCGCGCGGGGGGGTGACCCCGTGGATGCGTGCTCCATGACAAGCCGCGGACGACACCGGCGGAAGTGCGCCGACGGCATCGGCAACTTCCCGATGCGAGGCACCGCGATCCCTAATTGGTCATGAGGGCATGGGTCATCTGTTGGTCATTGGGACTTGGTCATTGCGGCTTCGACAGGACATCATCCAGGCCGTTCCGCGCGCGAACATCAGTCCCACTTGAAGACGCCCTTGCCCCAGGCGTAGAAGTAGGCGACGAGCAGGATGGCGATGAAGACGATGATCTCGATCAGAAGCAGGCCGGCGAAGTCGCGGTTCACGCCGGCGGGGGCGAAGATCGTGGCCCAGGGGTACATGAAGACGATCTCGACGTCGAACACGAGGAAGATCATCGCCACGATGTAGAACCGCACGTTGAACCGCTTGCGCGTGTCGCCGACCGGCGTCATGCCGCTCTCGTAGGTCGTCTCCTTGCCCGGGCCGGTGCGGCTCGGGCCGATCACGAGCGACAGGAAGAGGTTCCCCACCGTGAACCCGATCGCGATCACGATCATCAGCGCCACCGGCGCCCAGGCGGCGCGCGGCGACGGGGCCAGTTGGGCGAGCGGCAGGAACAACGTGTCGAGGTGCGGCAATAGCATAAGTGGTGCCCGCCGAACGGGCGGCACTACTTTAGGCGGCCGGCGCGGGATTGCAAAGGCCGCGGTCGTCGCGCCGGGGCGAAACGGGGCGAGGCGAGGGAGGGAGCGTTGACGTGCGCCGGACCTGCCTGCATCACGGCAACGGGCCCTTCGGGCCTGCGGCTAAAAGCCGATCCGAATCACCCGACGCTCCCCGTTTCGCCGCAGGCCCGCAGGGCCCGTTCCGGGTCATTCCGATCGGCTCTCAAAGCGGATGCGGAGGTCTTGCCGGATCGGTGACGTGTCGCTCAATCGAGGAGCGATTGGGTGGTGTCGGTGACCGTGTCGGTGAGGGAGGTGCCCGAGTCGGTCGACTCCGAGTCGGTAGTGGTGGTGGTCGTCGTCGTCGTCGTCGCGACGGTGGTGTTGATGGGCGGGGCGTCGGCGGTGATCACCGTGTTGGCGGCGATCTCGCCCTTCGCCGCCTCGTAGAGCCAGCCAACGCCGGTCTCGGGCGCCTCGCCGATGCGGCTCGACCCCTTCTGCGGGCCGGCCGGCACGCGGGGGATCCGGCTCAGGTAGGGCCCGAGCACGTACGGCGCCTCCCGCGCCGGCGAGACGGTGCCGGCGGCGTCGGTGTACTGCGTGAGCTGCTGCTCGATCAGATCCGGGTGCGGGTAACGGCCCGCGTGCTCCTGCGCGTACAAATCGATCGCCCGCTGCATGAGGTTAAGGTTGCTGCTCATCGACGCCTCGGCCGACGACGTCGAGATCCGGATCATCCGCGTGGCGGCGATCGCCGCGATGATCCCGATCAGCACGACGACCATCACCAGCTCGACGAGGCTGAACGCCCGCGCGTGCCGCGGGCGTCGGCCGGCGGCGGCGGTGGTGGGGCGGTCGCAGGAATGGCGCGAGTGCGGGGACACCCTACCGACATCGATACTTCCCGGCCGCCGGTCAAGCCCGCGCAACGATTTCCCGTCAACAGTCCAATAAAGCCCGCCGCAAATCAAAAAGTCCGCCGCGCGTGCCGCCGGGGATGACCCGACGACCGCGAAGCGCCCGCGGGCGTCCCGATCCCTCCGCCGCGACCCCACCACCCGACCACGCCACCACTGTTCAACTCTTCAACTCCCCACTCCTCCCCGCCGTTGTCCCGCCGCCCGCCGCCCGCTATCCTGCCGCGCGCGTGACACTTCAATCCAAAATCGACAACGGCACGGCCGTCGTGGGCGTGATCGGCCTGGGGTACGTCGGGCTGCCGCTGCTGGCGGCGTTCCACCGCGCGGGATTCCCGGTCGTCGGGTTCGACATCGACCCGGCCAAGATCGACGCGCTGAAGCGCGGCGAGAACTACCTCAAGCACCTCGGCCCGGACCTGGCCGCCAACCTCGTGCGGACCGGGCAGTTCGACGCGACCGACGACTTCGGCCGCCTCGGCGAGGCCGACGTGGTGATCAGCTGCGTCCCCACGCCGCTCGGCAAGCACCTCGAGCCCGACCTGTCGTACGTCGAGCGCACCGCCGACGACATCGCCAAGACGCTGCGCAAGGGGCAGCTGATCGTGCTGGAGTCGACGACCTACCCGCGCACGACGCGCGAGATCATGCTGCCGCGCTTCGAGGCGCGCGGCATGACGTGCGGCGTCGACTTCTTCGTCGCCTACTCGCCCGAGCGCGAGGACCCGGGCCGCAAGGACTTCAACACGCAGTCGATCCCCAAGCTCGTCGGGGGGATCGACGCCGCCAGCGGCGAGGTGGCCGTCGCGATCTACCGCAAGGCGATCCGGCACGTGATCCCGGTCAGCAGCGCCGAGGTGGCCGAGGCGGCCAAGCTGCTGGAGAACATCTACCGCGCGGTGAACATCGCGCTGGTGAACGAGATGAAGATCGTGCTGACCGCGATGGGCATCGACGTGTGGGAGGTGATCGCCGCGGCGGCGACCAAGCCGTTCGGGTTCCAGGCGTTCTACCCGGGCCCGGGGCTCGGCGGGCACTGCATTCCGATCGACCCGTTCTACCTGACGTGGAAGGCGCGCGAGGTCGGCCTGCCGACGCGGTTCATCGAGCTGGCCGGCGAGATCAACCACCAGATGCCGCGGTACGTCGTCGACCGCGTCACCCTCGCGCTCAACGACCGCGGCAAGCCGGTGAAGGGCAGCCGCGTGCTCGTGCTGGGGCTCGCCTACAAGCCCGACGTCGACGACGTGCGCGAGAGCCCGAGCTTCGAACTGATCGAGAAGCTGGAAGACCTCGGCGCCCACGTCGACTACCACGACCCCCACGTCCCCGCCACGCACAAGATGCGGCGGTACGATTTGCAGATGCGGAGCATCACGCTCACCCCGGACGCGCTGGCGAGCTACGACTGCGTGCTGATCTCCACCCACCACAAGGCCTACGACTGGCAGCAGGTGGCCGACCACGCCAAGCTGATCGTCGACACCCGCAACGCGCTGCAGAACGTCGTCGGCCGGCGCGACCACATCGTCCGCGCGTGAGCGCGATGCCGGTCCGGCCACGCGCAGTGCTTCGGCGTCGCCGGCTGCCGCGGTCGCCGCGGTCCGATTTCGGTCATCCCGGAGGCGCTCGCGTCCCAGTTAAACGACATGCCCGCCGCGGGCGTTCAGGACCCGGTGCCCGTCGCCTGCGCGTTCTGCCGCTTGTACAACTTTCGCAATAAATACATCTCCCCCTGGTGGCCCGCCTCGTCGTGCAGGCCGTGGAGGATGCTGTAGCGGAGCGTGCGCCCCTTGGCCGGGTCGGGGACGGCGGCGAGCCGGTCCGGCGTGAGGCCGCCGAGCACGTCGCGCAGGCGCGCGTGCTGCGCGATCAGTTGCTCCCGCACCGCCGCCAGCGACGGCCACTCGGTCACCTGCGCCGGCTCGCTCTTCCAGGCGAACTTCTCGTACCACCCCTGCGGGTAGCCGGCGGGCTTGCCGGTGGCGGGGACGAGGCCGAGGTGCTCGACGACCATGACCGAGTGCCCCGCGTGCCACAGGATCGAGTTGTTCAGCCCGGGCCCGGTGAACCGCGCCTCGTCGTCGCTCACGGTCTCCAGGATCCGCAGCGTCTTGCCCCGCACCTCGTCCGCCAGCATCAACATCGTCTCGTCGGCCACGGTCGCTCCTTGGGTAGTTGCTAGTTGTCAGTTGCTCGTTGCTAGTTGTAGAAGAGGACCGGCGTCGCCACAACCGGCCCAGACCGACCGACCACTGGCCCCTGACTCCTGACTCCTCACTAGCAACTGACCACTAGCAACTAGCAACTGCTCACATGGACACCCGCGTCGCGAGTTGGAACGAGCTTCAGGAGCGGCTCTTCGCCGGGTCGTGGCAGGCGTCGCTCGGGCGGCACCGCTCGACGTACGCGTTCCGCGGGATGGCCGACGTCGGCAACGACCTCGTCACGAGCCTCGCCCGCCTCGGCGAGAACTACGGCCAGACCGAGCCGTTCGTGCTCCGCTCGTTCCGCAAGTACGCGCGGCGCGACGTCGACTTCTTCCAGGGCGACTCGGTCTGGAACTGGCTGGCGCTCGCCCAGCACCACGGCCTGCCCACCCGCCTGCTCGACTGGACGTACTCGCCGCTGGTCGCGCTGCACTTCGCGACGCAGGACATGTCGGTCTACGACCGCGACGCCGTCGTCTGGTGCGTCGATTACGTGCAGGCCAACAACCGCCTGCCCGACGTGCTGAAGGACATCCTCGCCCGCGAGTCGGCCGGCGTCTTCACCGCCGACATGCTCGACGAGGCCGCCGACGCGCTGCCGCGCTCGACGCGCTCGGCGGCGCGCCTGTTCGTCGTGTTCCTCGAGCCGCCGAGCATCGACCACCGGATCGTGAATCAGTTCGCCTTCTCGCTGATGAGCAGCCCCACCGCCCGCCTCGACGAGTGGCTGGAAACCAACCCCGACCTCTACCACCTGATCATCCCGGCGGAACCCAGCGGGGAGGTCCGCGACAAGCTCGACCAAGCGAACGTCACCGAACGCGTCCTCTTCCCCGGCCTCGACGGCCTGAGCCTCTGGCTCCGCCGCTACTACACCTCCCAAGTGCGCGTCGACGCCGCGCCCCCGCCGCAAGAAGACCACGCCGAGCCCGGCGCGCCGCGCCGCGCGGGTCGGACGTGCAGGATCACCCAGGCGGCCGGTGAGCGGGCGGCAGCGATCTCGTGCCGTCGTCCGATCCTGTTCGCCTCAAGCCCACGCCGCGGCCCGATGGCTTTTAGGAGGAGCCGGGGATGAAGTCGGTAAACGAGGAACTGGACGCCGCGTTCGACGCGAACGGACGTCGGGAGCGCCGCCGACGCCATCCCCAGCAACTTTGCCAGAACGGCTTAGATGCATCCCGGGCGTACCGCCGCATTGCCGAAGGCGTGCGAATGATCGATCAGCAGATCGTGACGCTTTTTGGAATCCCACCGACTTCGATCCGTGCGGGTTCTCGTTTGAAACCACCGCCGTGTCATTGCCCCAACGTCCGACGTCTTCACGTACGCCAAGACTAACGATGAGCTCTTCAATTCCGCACAGGCAGCGACCCGATTCTGAGCGACGACGAGACGGTGCTTCCGCGTCTTGCAAGGGCTTAATCTACGCGTTTTTATG
This sequence comes from Phycisphaerae bacterium, assembly GCA_030448225.1. The sequence continues at coordinate 27,295 of JAUJNJ010000017.1, read as the reverse complement.
CGTAGACGTCGCTGCCCTCCTGTTGTGCGGCATCTGGCGTCTCTACGTCGTCGGAAGAGCGAATATCGTAGACGCCGCGTTTAGCCTGCTATGTATCACTACCGTTCTGGTAGCAAGGCGGTGTCTTCAATACACGGCCGCAGATGCATCGATGAAGATCTTCTTCGTCGTGTGCATCTTTGCTACCGTCGCCATTGGCATCATGGCGTTTGTGGCAAACGGCGGAAAAGGCGGCCTTTGGTGGCTAACGCGCTGCTTTCACCGATGGATCGGTACATCGTGAGAAATCGTTACGGCGAGTCGGAGCAGCCATGCCCGGTACGTGCTCGTCGGACTGTCGGGCTGGACGTCTATTCTGATGTTGCAGTTGACGTTCGTCGCCGGGTATGAGATGAAAAGGTCAATGGCCGATCGACCCGGCGCTGAGGTTGAGTGGACGGCCGCCTGACGCGGACGGCGCCCCCGAGCGACACCGAGACCGCCAGCACCCTGATGCGACGCGGCGATGAGTTCACTCGCTCACGCGCGTCAACCTGCCACCGAGGGCACGACGCGGCTCGTCCCGTAGGCGATGCCTGCGTCGCGGTTGTGGCGCAGCCACAAGTTCTTCCCGCGATTCGCCGCTGCGCGCGGCCGCGACGCAGGCGTCGCAACTACTTGCCGGACGGACCGACGTCGACCACTCGCGAAAATGCCGCCGGTGACGGGGCGTCTGGTCCCCTCTCCCCGTACTCGGGGAGAGGTTAGAGATGAGGGCCGAACCGAGGATGAAGGCGGAAGGATGAAGGATCAATCAGGAGGATGGGATGGATCACTTTATGGCTCCTCTTCATCCTTCCGCCTTCATCCTTCATCCTTGGGTTCCCGCCCTCACCCGTGCCCTCTCCCCGAGTACGGGAGAGGAAGAAGCGCCGCCACCACAGGTCGCGTGAGCCTCACTCGACTTTCTCGTCCCGCGCGGAACCGGTCGTCCGGCCACTTCAACGTGCCGGCCGTCTCGGTCGCGAACCGCCACGCGTCGGGCTTGTCCGACCATACCCGCACCGGCACCCGCTCAGCGGCCATGGCGGCGGCTTGGGGAGGTCGAGGACACGCAGGACGTTCAGGAAGTGCGGGCCGTCGGCGTGGGTGGCGGGGGATCGGTCAGCGTGAGACTTGCCACCGGTTCGAAGAGCGAGGCGTAGAGCGCGACGCCGGCCGTCGTGCCGCGGGCGCGGAGGTGGAGGCGTGGCTCCTTCGCCGCCGCCGGCAGCATGCGCAGCGCTGGAGGGCGCGGCGGACGTCCCACCTGCGTCGATTCGAGCGTGCGGCCGAGCAGCGCGGCGGCGGAGGACGTGGCGGCGTTCCTTCACGTCGGCGGTGATCGCGGTCGGGCCGACGCCGCGGGGGACGACGAACGCCGTGGTGCCGCCGATCGTGAAGAGCGTCGACAGGAACGGGTTGCCGCCGGCGGTCGGCCGGTCCGGCGCGGCGGCGTTCCGCGCTTGGGCGCGGCGGCGTCGCCGGCGTTGGCATTTCGCCCGTCGGCGTCGGCGGGCGACTTCGCCGGCGCGGGCATCTCGTTCGGCAGCGCGCGCGCGAAGACCGGGCGCGGCGCGGCGGTGAAGTTCGCCCAGTCCGCCTCGCCGAGCACTTCGACGTTCATGCCGCCGTCCGGCTTCTTCGCGCCGGGCGTGCTCAGGACGTAGAGGCTCAGGCGGATGTCGTCCTCGCTCGTGTACGCGTACGTCCGCAGCGTGGCGCCGCCGTGCTCGTCCGTCCGCGCCTCCTTCACGTCCAGCGCCCGGCGGCTCGGCCGGCCAGGCGCGAAGCTCTTCTCGCGGAGGCCGGCCATCCACCCGTCGCGCAGCGCTGGCCCATGCTTCTATCGTCTCCGGCACCGTCGGGCCGGCGACGGCGGGAACGAATGTATCCTGCACCTTCGCGTTGATCGCGTCCGCCGGCAATTGGCCGACTGGGAAGACCTTGAGCTGCTCCGGCTCGAACAGCTTCAGGGCCGCCTTCTCGATCGTGCGTTTTCGAGCCCGGCGAGCTTGCGGTCGAACCAGCGGAACGCGGCCACCTGGAGTTCCTGCGTGTCGACGTGGCCGCCCTCGCCGATCGTCGGGCCGAACTCCTGGCCCGCGCCCAGCAGGTCGTACACGCGGCGCACGGCGGCGTGCGTGCATCACGCCGTCGAGCGGGAAGATCTTGTCCTTGTCGGTGTTCACCAGCAGCAGCGGCCGCGGCGCGACGAGGGCGGCGACCTGCAGGTAATCCCAGCCGTAGGTGTTGACGGTGAACATGCAGTCGCAGTGCCCCTCGACCGCGCCGTCGACGACGTGGTTGTGCAGGTCGGTGATGCCGGCGACGGGGGCGGCGACCTTCACGCGGCTCGTCGAGCGCGGCGAGCCACCACGAGTACGCGCGCCGCCGCTGCGGCCGGTGACGCCGATCTTGTTCTCCGTCGACCTCCGGGCGCGTTGCAGGTAATCGACCGCGCGGATGCAGTTCCACGCCTCGACGCCCGCCGGCGTGTAGCCGCGGCTGAGCCACCACCACTGGTCGAGGTTGTGGGTGCCGTGGTGCACGCCGGCCACCTCGCCGAGTTGGAGCGTGTCGAGCACGAGGCAGGCGTAGCCGTGGCGGGCGAACCAGATGCCGTGGTGCTGGTAGGCGACCTTGTTGCCGTAGATCACCCCGTCCTTTTCCACCTTGCCGTGGCCGCACCCGTAGACGATCCCCGGCACGCGGCCGTCGCGGTTCTTCGGGAGGTAGAGGTTGGCCGTGACGTACAGGCCGGGGCGGGACTGGAAGTGGAGCTTCTCGACGGTGAACTCGGCGTGGTCGACGGTGCCGGTGACCGTCGCCTTCAGGTCCGTCCGCTCCGGCATCAGGTCGAGGCCGAGCATTTCCCGCAGTTGCCGCCGGTACTCGTCGCGGCGGGCGGTCCAGTCCTGCTTCGTCTTGACATCGGCGAGGCTGGCGGCCGCGAGCTTGGCCGTCTCGGCGCGGAAGTATTCCGCCAGCATCTTGTCGCCCGCGGTTTCGGCCGGTGGCGCGTCGGCGGCGTGCGCGACGGGTGCAGCGAGTGCGAGGCAGATCAGGAATGAACGCCAAGACGCTAAGACGCCAAGGTAGGATGAGAAAAATGTTGGCGAGCGATGCGCCCCCAACTCTCTCTTCTTTCCTTGGCGTCTTGGCGTCTTGGCGTTCAATCTTCTCTTCGACCAGATACGGGCGAGCGGGGACGAGGGACGTGTGCATGCGGCTCCCGGTTGGCGGTCCGCCAGACGATACCGCCGGGCGCGGGGAGCGTTAGGCGGGCGGTTCACCCGAACACGCGGTGCAGCACGCCGTGGCGGTGGCGGAACATCGCCTCGAGCTGGCGGCGGATCACGAGGCGGTCGGCGAGGCGGCCGATCGGGCCGAGCGGCGCGCCGTAGATGACGCGGTCGATCATGCGGGTGGACGCGTCGTCGACCCGCTCGAAGAGGTGCTCGTGCCGCCACGCGGCGAACAGGCCCGACTCCTGCTCGTCGACGAACCGCGCGGCCTCGCCGCCGCCGCCGCCGCCGCCGCCGCGTGGCGTGCGGCGGCAGGTGTTCGACGATCTTCGCCACCATCCGCACCGGCATCCCCAGCGGCCCCCGGGCGCGGGCGACGACGCGCGACCCGACGCACGCACGTCGGCCGACGCAATCGCACCCGCGACGCCGGCGGCGACAGCTCGGGCAGCCGCGGTGCACGTCCTCGTGGTACGCCCACACGCGGCCGAGCGGGGCGGGCACGATCGTCTCGAAGGTGAGCGTGGGCATGTGGCCCAAGCGTAGGCGGGGCGGGCGCGGGTTTCCCGAGACGTCCCTCGGGGGCCGTTCCTGAGGCGACGAGTCGGGCCGCGAAGAGCAACCGCAGAGACGCCGAGGCGGGAGACGGACGCGGAGGAAGATCCGTCAGTAAGAAGCTGGGAGCGATCGGCGGTGCTCTTCACCGACCGTGTTCTGCCGTCTCGCGCGGGAAGTGACAACGTCAGCGTGCGACCAAGTCGTGACAGCCGCGTCGCGTGTAATGCGTTCCAACGGTCCGGTCACGCCCGCGACACGACTTCTGGACGCGCGCCCCGAGCCGTCGCGGCTACTGGCAATGATGTGGCCCATGCGACAGATATGGTCCTGCTGACCCTTGACCCTGACCCCTGACCCCTGACCCCTGACCCCTCCCCTGACGAACCACGCCGCGGCCACCGCGTCGGCGGAGCGGCGGGGGGGACGATCAGCCAGAGCACCTCGCCGCGGGCGACGCGGTCGGCGGCGGCGGCGGGGACAACACGCGCATCACTGCGGGTCGCCCGCCTCGGCCGGCGTGCACCGCACGGCGCGCGACCGCGGCGCGACGGCCACGTGCTTCGCGTCGAGCACCACCGCCGCCAGAGCCTCTCCCGGCCTACACGTCAGCAGCCCGCTGTCCCGCCGTGTGCACATGAGCTCGCCGGCGGCGGCCACCGCCGGCGCGAGCGTGAGGGCCGCCAGCGTCTGCTCCAGCAGCGACGGCGGGCGCGGGCGGGCGGTCCAGACGGTGGGGTCGGCCGGGTCGACGCGGAGCGCCATCAGCTCGCCGATCTTCACGACGTCGGTGAACCCGCGCGGCACGGCGAACACCTCGAACGCCTTGCCGTCCACCTCGTACTGCAGGCGCACGCGCCCGCCGGCGGGGTACTGGTGGCCGCGCACCGTGTCGCTCTCGACGGCGATGATCCGCGCCGGTACCTCGCGGCCGGTGGCGAACAGCGCCGCGTCGCGGCGGGAGCCGAGGTGCTGCGAGACGAGCAGGTACAGGTCTACCGCGAGCAGCACGAGCGTCACGAGGAGCCAGAACCGCACGCGCGGCTCGGACCAACTCGCCCGCCGCACGCGGTCGGTCACGTCGCGCGGCGGGTCGGCGGGCGGGGGGCCGGGGTCGACCGGGTCGAGGTCGTCGGGCGCGCCGGCGTCACCCGGAGCGCGCGGCGTTGGTAGTTGGCTTTGTGTCATCCGGTTGTTCTGCAAGCGTCTGGTCGGGGATGCGTCTGGAACGCCAAGTTCATCGTCGCGCCGGCGGAAGCGCGGCCCTTCGGGCGGCGGCTAAAAGTGAGAAACTCTTGGCGGAAGTTTTACCACGGAGACACGGAGGCACGGAGGTGACACGGAACCGGAAGACAATGGCCCGGGATACCGAGCGACGTTCCGCTCCGTGCGGCCTCCGTGCCTCCGTGTCTCCGCGATGAATCTTCGCCCGGAAATTTGCATGCGGCCCGCCGCACGGCGACCCGTTCGGGTCACGCCCATGGCGCGCCCAGCGGGCGGATCCGGAAGAAGCCGAGGCACGTGTCGGACTGGATCAGCATCGTCGCGCGCAGCTCGATCACGCCTTCGTAGGCGCAGGTGAACTCGGCCAGGCCCTCGTCGTGGTACTGCTCGACGATGCCGGTCGGCGCGACGGCGACCATGAACGCCTCGACCTCCGACGCCGTCAGCGGTGAGACCTCGAGCGCGCGCAGGCGGTCGTCGACGCGGATCAACGGCGGCTTGCCCGCCAGCAGCCACGCCTCGGTCGCGCCCCGGCGGTAAAGCGTCTCGAAGAACCGGTCGCGCTCGATGGGTGCCATGGCCGCGATTGTACCACCCCGCCGCCGGCCGCGACCGGCCCGCGTCGCGTGGAATCGGGTTCCGCGTCACAATGCGAACGAGACCGAGTCCGGACGCGCCACCCCGACGCGCGACGGACGTAACCGTTTCGCCGCCGGCCCGCAGGGCCGGGGCAGAAAAACGCCGCACGGCCGACGATCGCGCCGACGCCGGACCGGCGCACGGTCGCCCCGCAGCCCGACATCATGCGCCCGCGCCCCGTCTCATTCCTGCTCGCGCCGCTCGCGCTCTACCTCGCGTGGCTCGCCATGATGGCGACGCACGAGGTCGGCCACGTGCTGCACGCGTGGGCCAGCGGGGGCGACGTGCGCGCGGTGCGCATCCCGCTGCTGGGCTACTCCGTCACCGAGTTCGATGCCAACCCGCGCCCCCACTTCGTCGCCTGGGGCGGGGCGGTCTGGGGGAGCGCCCTGCCGCTGGCGGCGTGGTGGACGATCCGCCGCTTGCGCCGGCGCGGCGGCGGCGTCGCCCAGTTCTTCGCCGGGTTCTGCCTCGTCGCCAACGGCGTCTACCTCGGCGCCGGCTGGGTCTACGGGGTCGGCGACGCCGGCGACCTGCTCGCCTACGGCACGCCGGCGTGGGTGATGATCCTGTTCGGCGCCCTCACCGCGCCCGCCGGCCTGTACCTCTGGCACCGCCTCGGCCCGATCTTCGGCCCGGGCGCGCCCGACGCATAAACCCGCGGCGGTCCCCGCGATCCGACGTCTTATGGCACGGCCCTGCCGCGCGCGGCGGACGAACGATGATCGCCACGCGCCGGCTCGAGCCGGGCGTCCCCGTCCCCTCGCGTCGGCACCGAGACGTGGCCCCCGCCCCTCCCCGTAGTTGCGACGCCTGCGTCGCGGCCGACGCGCAGCGGCGAACCTTACGAGAGATTTGTGGCCGCCCCACAACCGCGGCGCGGGCGTCGCAACCACGGGTTGCGGCACGAACGTCAGGAACAGGTTTTGGAGCGCATCGCGGCTCCGCGTCAGCGCGCCCGTCGCTGTCATCCTTGAGGTATGCCGAAGGACCCCCCTTGCCCCTGCGACAACCGCGGGAGATCCTTCGCTCCGCCTGGCGTGACCTGTGCCCGCACGGTGCTGCGGCATGGCACGGGTCGCTCCGATCGCCGTGCGTCGGCGCCCGGCCGGTCGTCGATGCCGCCTTTGATCCGACGCCTCAGTCGCGGGAGAATAGCGGGCAGACGATGAGACGCCGCCGAACCCGATCGATCGCACCGGTCTACGCCGTGTCCGTCCTCGTCGCCGCCCTGCTGACGGCGGGGGTGACGTACCTGCTCGTCTCGCAACTCTCGCTCAACCGGCCGGCGGCCTACTTCCTGGCGATCAGCACGACGACGCTCCTCGCCTACTCGTACGACAAGTCGATCGCCGGCGGCACGCGCAGCCGGGTGCCGGAACTCGTGCTGCACGCCCTGGCCCTCGCCGGCGGCACCCCCGCCGCGCTGCTCGGGCAGGCGATGTTCCGCCACAAGACGCAGAAGCGATCGTTCCGCACCGCCTTCTGGACGATCGCGATCTTGCAGGCGATCGCGCTGGGCGCGTGGGCGTGGCTGCGCCGCGGGGCGTAAAACGAATTCGGTCTGATCGACCGCGGAGACGGCGCGGCGGGCGCTCGCGGTTTCGCCGCGCCAGCGGAACGGCTCCGCGCGGGCGGCAAACCGAATCCGTAAGACTTGGGAACAGACGACCCGAGCGACGGCGAGCGGTGCGCCGAGAACAGCAGTCTTTCGGATCGCGCGGGTGAGGGTAGCCGCGCACACGGCACCCGCCCGCCCCGTGCTCCGCGTCGGCCAAGCCGCCCGCGCGCTCGGGCGCCACGCGCGACCGGTCATCCCGCGTCGCCGGCCCGGCCGGGGTGGATGGTGATCGCGACGGCGACTCCCAGCGCCGCGACGCGCTTCACGGTGTCGGGACGCAGGACCGATCGGAGCGACGCCGGCGCGTCGCCGCTGTCGAACCCGACGTCGAACGTGCGGGCGCGGCACGCGTGCCAGGCGGCGCGGCCGTCGTCGGACAGGTCCTCGAGCAACGCGCACAATTGCAGCACGGCCGCCTCGGCCGATTCGGCGACGGCCGCCGTCTCGAACGTCGCGACGTGAAGCCGGCCCGCCCGTCCGTGGTGCAGCACGACCACGTCGTCCCCGAGGCTTGCCACCAGCGCGTCGAGCGGGTGCTCGGACTCGACGTCCAGGTCGACGTTGAGAAAGGCAATGTCAGCCATGCCGCGTCACGTTAGCCGGATCGTCCCGGCCCGTCCCCGTCGGGCGCAATCATGCCGGCCGGCCGGTCTCTCGGCCGCGCCGCCCCGGTCGGTGGCGTCCGCTCGGTCACGGCGTCGGCGCCTCGGCCGGCGGCACGTCGAACGATCGCACGGCGTGGTACACCCGGAGCCGCTTCGGCCCCGGCCAGTTTTCCACCCACTGCATCGACTCGACCGCGTCCCGCCGCCCGTCCCGGTACACGATCAGCCCCCGCCCGCCCGGCAGGTTCACGTAAAACCCCTCGGGCGTCCCGGCCATCGCGAGTTGCGACGCGTCCTCCAGTTCGTAACCCGCGCGCGCGACGGCGACCGCCTCCGGCCACGGTTGCCCGACTGCAATGACCGGCGGGTCCCGATCGGGCTCATCGCCCCGCCCGCCGCGCGGCCCGCAGCCGACGGTCGCCGCCAGGATAAGGATGAGAATCAGGACGCATGGCGAATCCGATAACGTAGGGCGGTTCCGCGGCCGGGCAGCCGTGCGGAGGTCGACCACTGGCACGTTACCCGCCGGCACGGCCCGCTGCGGCGGCTCGTTCGGCCGCGCTGACAACGCGCCGGCGGCGCTGGGGACGACGTCGAAATGCTTGCGAGGGGATCCGCAACGTCGGCCAGGCCGAGGTCCCTGCGGTACGCCAGCAAGAGCGATCGCGCGACTGGCGCGGCGGGCGGGCAGTGGGCCGGTCCCGGATCTCCCGGCAACACGCGATCGTGAGGCTCACCACTTCCGGCGGCGCGCTGAGGCTGATGGCGTGCGCGCCGCCGAGAGTCGCTCCCATGCCTTCCGATCCGCCGGGTCGTTCTTGATCTCTGCCGTGCGCGGCCAGGAACCGCTTGTTTCGCCCAGCCGCTCGCCGCGCGCGTGCTCCCCGCAAGCGGTGGTCGGAGCAGCTGCGTGATGACGACGAGCAGCACGACCGTGCAGCAGATGATGATGGTGATCTGAACGGCAACAGCCAACGGTACGCCCCTCCTCGCCGCCGCCGTGCCGGCCGGCGAGACGACGTCACCTCAACCGCGGCGCACCGCCTCGATCGTGGCGATGTCGATCTTCTGCATCTGCATCATCGCGTCGAACGCACGCTTTGCGGCAGCACGATCCGGATCCGTGATTGCTTCCGTCAGGGCCACCGGCGTGATCTGCCAGGACAGGCCCCACTTGTCCTTGCACCAGCCGCACGCGCTCTCCTGGCCGCCGTTGCCGACGATCGCGTTCCAGTAGCGGTCCGTCTCGGCCTGGTCGACCGTCGCGACCTGGAACGAGAACGCCTCGGTCGGCTTGAACTGCGGCCCGCCGTTGAGCCCGAGGCAGGGGATGCCCATCACGGTGAACTCGACCGTCAACACGTCCCCCTGCTTCCCCGACGGGTAATCGCCCGGCGCGCGGTGCACCGCGACAACGGACGAATCGGGGAACGTCGCGGCGTAAAAACGAGCCGCCTCCTCGGCGCCGCCGTCGTACCAGAGGCAGATCGTGTTCTTCGCTTGTTTCGCCATCTCACGTCTCCGTCGTAATGAGCCGCCCGGACCTCGTCCGACGCGGTGCTCGTCCATGTCCTTGGTAACGGATCAGAAGCCGCGCGGGCGCTGAACCGCATGGGAATCAGACGGTTCGTTCCGCGCGGCCGCTCCGTTGCAGTGCGTGATCACCCCGCGAGCCGAGCCGCCCTTGCGTTCGGCGTTGCTCGAGGGCCGCGATGACCAACGCGCGAACTTCATCGGGCAGGCGGGCGCGCTGCCAGGCCCACTCCTCGTCGGCGGACACGCCTGCCGCCTCCGCCGCCTTCGCGCCGTAGATGACCGGCCCCAGGCAGTGATCGGCGAAGTGGGCGGTCGCGACGGCGTGGCCCGCCGCCCGTGCGACGGCAACGGCCGCCGCGTCCGTCGCCTCCCGCGCCGCGGCGTGCGCCGCGACGGCCGCTCGCTGCGCGACCCCGGTCTTGACCTCGCCCCGAACCCACGCCCGCCCGACCTCGATCGCCCGCTGCGGCCGGAGATCCGAGTTGCAACGCTCGAACAGCGGCAGCAGATGTTGGGCACAATCGACCGCCCACGCCGCGAGCAGCCGATGCTCGGCGACCGCCAGGGGTCCGCCCCGATGGGCTGCGACGAAACGCTCGTCACGCATCGACGGCCTCCTGCGGGATAGCGGACCGACGTTCGTCGGCCGGGCGGGCGACAGCCACTTCTCGATTCACGAGAACCGCGACGCCCGCCCGGTCCGCTCCAATGTAGGGTTATCCCGCGGCCGCACCGCCGTCAGCGGTCACCCCACCCGTCTCCGGAACCGCCGGAGTAGACGAGGCGGTCCCGGTGAAGGACGACCTTCAGGCCATGTTCCCGGTCCCAGGCGCAGTTGAAATGGTACTCGATGTACCCGAAGCCGTCCCTTTCCCGCTTGCCGATCTGTAGCGTCGTCAGCCGGACGCGCGTCTTCAACTGCTCCGGCGTCACGTCAGCCGGCAACAGTTGCTCAAGCTCCGCGGGCGAGTGCCACTCCTGGAACAACTCCCGATCCTCGCGTGCGGAATCGGCGATCGCGGTCAGTACGGCGTTGATGACGCGCTCCTGGTTCTCAAGGCAGAAGGCGTAGGCGTTAACCTGTGCCTCGGTGGGGCCGTCCGGCCCGGCGGTCACCAGCAGTTCTACGGAAGACGTTGTCGAGCGTCGGTTCGCCACGTCGATTCGGATCGGGGCGAAGTCGGGAAGCTCGGTCGTGCCCGACCACCATTCGAGGTCCCCATCGTAAGCGAGGGACGGTGGAAATAGTGGGCGAGGTGCGCCTGCCATGCGTCTCCGCGGGCTAACGGAATGCCGTTGAGCGGCCGCGGCGGCGCACGCGCGTCGCCGGGCCGCGGGAGAACTGTACCGCCGCCGCGGTCCGCTCCGGCGGCGGCTTATGCAGGGGCCGGACCGCCGCTCACAGTGGTTCGCCGGTGAACGGGCTGATGGCACCCTTCTTCGGCGGCTCGACGACCACCTCCACGTTCGGGTGCGCCTCGCGGAACGCAGCCAGCGCGGCGCGGGTGATCTTCGTGCCGACGATGGTCAATTCCCCCAGGTCGGACGCGCCCGCGAGGTGTGCCAGGCCTGTGCCGGTCACCTTGGTTCCACTCAGATCGAGCGTTTGGACGAACGGGAAGTCGCGGAACAGGGCCAGATCGTCATCGGTAACCGCGGTGTTCGCCAGCGACACGAACACGATTTCCCCGTCCCAAACCCCGCTCCCGCCGAGCGCCTCGATGCGCTCCCAAGCCGCCTGCGCCTTCTTCTGATTGGGTCCCTTGGCCACCGGAGTTCCTCTGCTGCATAACGGACCGACGTTCAGCGGCCGGGCGGCACCGGACGCACCTTCCAGTGATAGGGACCGCGACGCCCGCCCGGTCCGCTTTAATGGCTAGTTAGCCCGCACCTCCGCCGGTCCGCCGCAGCCAGTAGTTCGCCAGCGCCTGGTCGATCGCATCGCGCTGGAGTTCATCAATCTCCCGCTTCAGGCGAAGATACGCAATGATTGCCATCGCTTGGGCGGGGTTGAACACGGCGAACTTGTGCTGTTGCTCTTCAAACCACGTCCGGTCACCGTAGCGCAGAGGGTTGACGCGGCGGCCCCGGTCCTTGTCCGTCAGGCCGTGTGTCAGGTGGAACAGGGGGTCGTGGCAGCCGAGTCGGCCGTCGATGTCCGCGATGAGGTAAGCCGGCAGGTAGAACCGGAATGCCTCGTCGGAGAAGAAACAGAGCGCCGTGGCGTAGCCGGCCGGGGCTTCGTCGATGAACTCGGGGTCGAGCGTCCGCCAGTCGGACTTGCCCTTGAACTCCTGTTCGAGCAGGATCGGCTCGTTGCCTTCGTTGCTGCCACTCAGGCACCAGTCGCCCGGGAACGGCACCTCCGAGAACGCCGCCCGGATCTGCGACTTGACGGCTTTAGGGTCGGGCATAGCAGGTGCGGGCTAACTACCGTTATCCTGCGCAACGCGCCGGATATCGTGACGGGGCCGCCGCGCGGCGTTGCGACACAAGCTACGCCGTCACCACCCCTTGTCAACGAGCCTCGGCCGCTATCGGCGGCGCGGAAACCAACGCGGCGGCCTCGCGCAGGCGCTAGCGCAAGCCCGCCTACGCCGAACCGGACGCGCGCACTGCGTGGTCCAAGCCGAGTTGCTCGATGAACCGGCTCCCGTAGACCTCGCAGCCCCGGGCGGTCGTGTCGACCGGGTGCGTGTGGATCTTCGTGACCTCGATACGCACGCCCGTCAGCACCCGCGCGTGATGCTCCTGCAGCATCAGCCAACCGGCTTCCATGCCGCGCTTGAGGTCGGGAAACCACCGAACGGTTTCGGCGTCCGCGTCGGCACCGGCCACGATCTCAATGCCGTCCCGCCCCGGCACTGATGTGACCGCGTAATCGAACATGCACCAGTAGCCGCGACCGCCGAAGCTGATGAAGAGTCGAAAACGGTCAGCGTGCGGCTCGACGATCGTCCACCGTTCCACGGAAGCCGATGCCCGCCGCGCCGAAACCGAGGTGACGGCGGATACATGCTCCCGTTGCCCCGAGTTGGCGGGGATCGCTCCATCCGGCGGTCACGGCTCGGCGAGCGCGCCTTCGGCCGTGACGCGGGCCAGGGCGCGGCGGGCGACGGCGCCGAGGGCGGCGATCGCGACGAAGGTGCAGATCACGCCAAAGGCGACCATCCACGGCTCCTGCTCGAAGCTGAGTTGGCCCATGCGGGCCGAGGCGAAGACCAGCAGCGTGGTCTGGGGGAGGATGCCGATCGTCGAGCCGATCAGGAACGCGCCGACCGGGCAGCCGGTGGAGGCGGCCAGCAGGTTGGTGATGCCGAACGGCGCCACCGGCGCCAGGCGGATCAGCATCACGACGAGGATCGCCCGCCCGTACCCGCGCCCGACCATCGCGCGGCGGACGCCGTCCCACTTCGGGTTGGACTGCAGGCCGGCCATCACGTGGTTGCCCACCATCGCGCGGGCGAGGCCGAAGCCCAGCAGGGCGGCGGCGGTGTGGGCGGCGAACGCCGTCGGCATGCCGACGGCGAACCCGAACGACCAGCCGGCGAGGATCGTGATCGCGTAGGTCGGCAAAATCGACGAGCCGGCGAGGAACGCGCCGGCGGCGGCGATCACGAACGGCGCGGCGCCGGCGGCGTTGGCGCGGCACCAGGGGGCGAGGTCTTGCAGCACGCCGAGCAATGCGAAGCCGCCGACGATCGGCAGGAAGACCGCCACGAGCGCCAGCGGCCCGGCGGGGCCGAACCGCCGCACGCCCCGCACCAGCCGCGCGACGGCGGCGCCCGGCCCTGCGGGCGGCGGGGTCGGCGGGCATCGGGTCGGCGGGGAGCGTGGGGTCGGCCATCGTCTGCCGTGGAGCGTAGGCGGGCCGCGGGGCCCATGCCAATCGCGCGCGTCGCGTCGCGCGGGGCCGGGTGGACGTGAAGGTTCACGCCGGCCCAGAGCGTACCCGCGCCGGGCCGGATCGTTCGCCGCGATGCGCGAGGAATCCGCAGGCGTGAGGAATCCGGCCCGGCGCGGCGAGTACGCTCTGGGCCGGCGTGGGCGTGCGCCGCGTGCCCGCTCAGAAACCGTCCGTTCGTCGCGCGTCGGGTGACGGGAGGCGTCCCACCGTTCGCGTCTCGTCGGTGAAGTGGGCGAGATCGGCGCGGGCGCGCTACGTCACCTGTGGGGCGCGGGTTAGAGACCCGCCGCCCGGCACAACCCCGGCGGACGCCGCGCCACGTTTCGCAACGATCGTTTCGTCGCACATCGGAAACGAGCCACATTTCGACGTTGCGGGTCCGGCGGCCCTCACCGTCTCGCCGGCGCGATTTCCCCCCACCGTCCTCGTTTTGCAGTTCCGCGGGTCGGTGAGGCCGCTTACCATTTCGGCCGGACGAGCACGTACACCCATCTATCTCGTAGGGAGGAATCATCATGAATCGAATCACGAGTCTCGCGGTCGCCGGCGTCGTGTCGGCGGTCCTGGCGTCGGCCGGGTGCGAGAGCACGAATCGCGAAGAGGCCCGGCAGGACCGCGCGGGCGACCGGATGACCGCCGGCACCGCCGGCGGCACCGAGCGCGACGGCGCGCGATGGACGCCGGCGGCACGGGCGCGACGGCCCGCGCGTCCGTCGACGACAACGGCACCGAGCGCGGGGGCGTCGCGGGCGGGCATTCGGGCGCCACCGGCCACGCGCACGCCGGCGACGCGCGGAGCGCCGCCGCGGCGACGGACCACTCGTCGGCGGCATCGTCGGGCCGGTCGTCGGCGGATTCGTCGGCCGCTTCGTCGGCCCGCGGCGAGCGGCGCGACCGCGACGTCGGGCCACGGCGCACGAGGCCGCCTCGCGGCCGGCGCGGGCGACACGTCGGCCCGCGCGGGCGCGACAGGCGCGACCAGCGCGGTCGGCGCTACGAGCAGCGGGGGCACGTCCGTCGGCGCCCAGCGCCCGGCGGCTGAGGCGCCGGGGCGCCGCCGACATCACCGCCTCGGCCGACACGACCGACGCCGCGGCCCCGCCGCCGCGCGCGGCCGCGGACCGCCCGGCCGCCGCCGCCCTCGCCGACGACGCGGGCAACGCCGCCGCCAAGGCCAAGGCCGCGATGGCGGCCGTCCGCCCGTCGAAGGCCGCGGGCGAGCCGGGCGTCACCGGCACGGTGATGTTCATGCCGGCCGGCGACGGGCTCACCGTCCGCTACGACCTCAAGGGCCTGTCGCCCAACGGCCAGCACGGGTTCCACGTCCACGAGAAGGGGGACCTGTCCGACCCCGCGCTCACCAGCGCCGGCCCCCACTTCAACCCCGGCGGCCAGAAGCACGGCGGCGCCGAGGGCGAGATGCGCCACGGCGGCGACCTCGGCAACATTACCGCCGACGCCGACGGCAACGCCCGCGGCGAGGTGACGGCGACCGGCCTGACGATCGACGACCCCAAGACCGGCGTCGTCGGCCGCAGCATCATCGTCCACGAGAAGGCCGACGATCTGCAGACCGACCCCAGCGGCAACTCCGGCGCCCGCATCGCCGGCGGCACGATCAAGGCCGGGAAGTCGGGCGGCGCATCGGGCGGTGTCGGCAGCGACGCCGACGGCGACCGCACGCCCGCCGGCGCGGGCAAGGACCGCAAGGACGAGTCGACGAGCGACAACGAGGCCCCGCTCGGCGAGAAGGACGCGAACAACCCCAAGCGCCGCGAGCAGTGATCGGCACGTCGGCCCACGCGGATCGACCGCGGTTGAGCGAAGATGACGACGGGGCGGGCCCACGCGCGGGGCCCGCCCCGCTTCGTTGGCCGCGGCGGGGCTACGTGCCGGCTCCGGACGTGGCGCGTCGAATCTTTCGTGCCCGCGTCCGATGCGGGCGGCATCTCCGACCGAATTCGAGCGTTTTGCACCGCTGCGTAGCGTCGGCCGGGCCGCACGTCATCCCGAACGCAGCGAAGGATCTCCCGTGGTTGCGGCGAGATCCCCGGGCGGCCTTTGGAGAACGCCAGCAAGACGGCACCGGGCTGACGCCGCGTCGGCCCGCCACCGGCCCTGGCAAACGGCTTCAACGGCGTTCGACGATGTCCCATCGGTCTCTCAACGCGGGCGATCCGTCCGCGTCATGAAGCCCGCATAATCCCTCCCTGCCGCGGGGCCGTCCGACAATAGCGGGGGGCGACTTGCAAGCGAGGCGGGGCGCCGGAACGGCGGGCGGCGGGGGGCGGAGGGGCGATAACCGGTGCGCCGCGGGCCGCTCACGCCGCGGGCGATGGGTGGGGCGGGGCGGCGTCGATAGTCCCGGCATGAGCAACCGGCGACACCGCGTCGAATTCGTGCAAGACCCCGCCGCCGCCTGTCCCCTCCCGGCGGGGGGGACTACACTGCCGGGCATGTCGTCGCTCTACTCGATCGAGACCGGCGGGCGGCTCGACCCGCACCTGTCGCAGGAGTGGCTGCTGACCAACGGCCTGGGCGGCTTCGCGTCGTCGACGGTGCCCGGGTGCAACAGCCGCCGCTACCACGGCCTGCTCGTCGCCGCCACGCTGCCGCCGGTCGGTCGGATCAACGCGCTGAGCCGCCTGGGCGAGTCGCTCGTGCTCGACGGGCGGACGGACGCGCCGCACGAGTTCTCGGTCAACCGCTTCCGCGACAACCTCTACCCCCGCGGCGACCAGTACCTGCGCCGCTTCGACCTCGGCGACGTCGCCCGCTGGGAGTACGAGATCGACGGCGTGCGCGTCGTGAAGGAGGCGCAACTCCTGTGGATGCGCAACGTCGTCGGCGTGCGCTACACCGTCGAGTCGCCCGACGCCGCCCGCAAACTGCGGCTGGGCCTCGCGCCGTTCCTGGCGCTGCGCGACTTCCACGCGATGCGCCGCGCCGGCGACGTGCGGTTCGACGTGGCAGCCGGCCCGCGCGACGTCCGCGTCGAGGACGAGCGCCACCGCGCCCGCGTCTGGGCCGACGCCGGGCGGTTCGAAGAGGCGCACGACTGGTGGTACGGCCACGTCTACTCGATCGAGACCGACCGCGGGCAGGACGACGCCGAGGACCTGTTCACGCCCGGGCGGTTCATCGTCGAGGGGGCAGGGCGGCTGTCGGTCACGGTCTGGGCCGACCTGGAAGTGCGGGCGACGATCGAGCCCGCGGCGCACGCGCCGCGATCGGCGTACGCGTGGGACGAGGAACTGAAGCGCCGCCGCGCCGCGGTAGCCAGTGCGGCGACGTCCACCGCGGCGGGGGTTGGCGCTTCACCGAACGGGGCGCAATCGCATTCGGCGCCGGGGGAGGGATTGACGCGTGCCGTCGCGGCCATCCCCGCCGGAGCGGAGACGCCGGCGGGCGTGGGCGCGGGCGTCGAGGGCGGCACGTCGCTCACCGTGCGCCGGCTCGTTCACGCGGCAAACGACTTCATCGTCTACCGCAAGGCGCCCGACGGCACCGACGGCACGACCGTGCTCGCGGGGTACCCTGGTTCGCCGACTGGGGCGCGACACGTTCATCTCGCTGCCCGGGCTGTTCCTCACCACCGGCCGCTTCGCACGCAGGCCCGGCAGGTGCTGACGGTGTTCGCCAGCTACGTCAGCGAAGGGATGATCCCCAACCGCTTCGACGACTACGACAACACCCCGCACTACAACACGGTCGACGCCAGCCTCTGGTTCGTGCACGCGGCGTTCGAGTACCTGCGCTCAGCGGCGACGATAAAACGTTCGCCGCCACGCTGCTGCCCGCGTGCCACGCGATCCTCGACGGCTACCGCGCCGGCACCCGCTTCGGCATCCGCATGGACCCGGCCGACGGGCTGATCACGCAGGGCGACGCCAGCACGCAGCTCACGTGGATGGACGCCAAGTGCGGCGGCGTCGCGTTCACGCCCCGGCAGGGCAAGGCGGTGGAGATCAACGCGCTCTGGTACCACGCGCTTGCGCTGATGCGCGAGGACGCGGCTCGCCGACCGCGTGCGCGACAGCTTCACGGCCGCGTACTGGCTCGGCCCCTTCCGCGGCCTGGCCGACGTCGTGAACGACGACGGCCACAAGGACACCGCCCTGCGGCCGAACCAGATCTTCGCCGTCAGCCTGCCCCACAGCCCGCTGAGCGCGGAGCAGCAGTCGGCGGTGGTGGAGGTCGTCCGCCGCGAACTGCTCACGCCCGTCGGCCTGCGCACGCTCTCGCGCGACCACGCCCGCTACCAGGGGCATTACTCGGGCCCCCAGCCGCATCGCGACGAGGCGTACCACAACGGCACGATCTGGCCCTGGCCGATCGGCGCGTTCCTCGACGCCTACCTGCGCGTCAACAAACGCTCCCCCGAGTCGGTCGAACAGGCCCGCGCCTGGCTGCGCCCCCTCATCGAGCGGATGGAGCACACGGCGTGCATCGGCTCGATCAGCGAGATCTTCGAGGCCGACACCCTCCGCCCCGTCGGCTGCCCCGCCCAGGCGTGGAGCATCGCCGAAGTGCTGCGGCTGGCGGTGGAGTTGGGAATGTAGAACCTCGCCCGCAGCAGGCGAGGTGTGTCGTGCCCCGTCCCTTGGTGTTGGTCCTGCCGACGAAGAGAGGCGGGCGATGGGCGCAACGCTTTGGCATCACGAGGTGCCCTGGTATCCCGATCCGGCCGCGGCGCTCCGGGTGTTCCAGGCCGACTATTTCACCGGCCGCTATAACTTCGAGGAGCGGCTCGAACACGAGACGGCGGCTCTGCGCGAGGTGCTCGAGGCCGAGCGGGAGTGCGTCGACCCGCACGACCTCGTCGCCGCGTACGCCGAGCACCTCGCGCAGGTAGAGCAGGCTTCCGCCGCGCCGCTGCCCGCCGAACCAATGGCTCAGATCGCGATGCTCCGCCGAGTGATCGCCGGCCTCACCCCCGACGGCTTCGGAAACGTCCTCGACGTCACCGGCGTCTCCGACACCGGTGATGTCCACGTCACGCGCCGCCTGGAGGCTTCCGACGTGGCAGCGCTCGTCGGTCACGCGCGGCCGACACTGGGCCAGGTCAAGCAGTCGGTCCGCCGGATCGCGGCAACGCTCGGCCGGTCGTCGAGTGTCTGCTTCGAAATCTTCTCGGAAGCCGGCGACGCGTGCTCGTGGTTCTTCGTCGGCTACACTCACGACTGACGGGAGCGGCAGTCGGCGCCGGACGATCGCAGCGGACGAGCGCTGCTCGCATCCCGCGCCGCCCCGGTCGCTCGTGATGAAGAACGCCATACCGTTCATCCTCCTGCTCGCGTTGGCGGTGAAGGCTCACGCCACGGTCGACGTCCAACTTCCCCTCCAAGGCTACTACCACCCCGGCCGCTACATGCCGGTGACGGTCCGGGCGACGGGCGAGTCGCCGGCGTGGGTGACGCTGAAGGCGGACGGGGCGGTGCCGACGGTCGTGGCGTCGCCGCCGGTTGGCGTGGACGTGACGGTGCCGTGGCTCGTGGTGCGGCAGGGGGCGACACGGCTGACGTCGGCGGTCGGGGCGGACGAACGGCCGGTCGAGGTGGAACTCCGCGCGCTCGACGAGTCGAAGCAGCGCCTCGTGGCCGTGTATGACGCGTCGGCGGTCGACTTCGCGAAGACGCTCTTTCCCGGCCGCGAGGTGATCGCGCTGACGAACCCGCCGGGCCTGCTGGCGGGGCCGGCGGCGGCGTGGGAGGCGCTCGACGGCGCGGTGCTCGACCGTATGCCGCCGCCGGAGCGGGTGGCCGCGCTGCTGGCGGCGGGGACGACGCTGGCGGTGCGCGAGTCGGACGCGCCGCGCGACAACTGGCCGTGGCAACTCGTCGGCGACTACTGGGTGCTGCGGCCGGCGATCGTCGGCCCGCGCGGCGCGACGGCGGGCGGCGCGTACGACCCGCCGCAGATGTGGGACCCCGGCCGCCCGCCCGCGGCGCGGCGGCAGGCGGTGTTGCTCGGGGTGGTCTTCGCGCTGCTGGCGGTCGGGGTGTCGCTCTGGCGCTCGCGGCTGATGATCGTCGCGATGCTCGGCCTCTGCGCCGTCTCGACCCTCGCCGCCCTCGCGTGGCGGCGGCAACTCTCGCCAATCATCGAGGCCAACGGCGGCGTGATCGTCACGTCCGACGACTTCACGCAGCGCGACGACTGGATCTACCGCCGCCACCTCGAACCGACTCCCGGCTCAATCGCCGGCGCCGGTCTGCTGAAGCCGGTGTTCGCGTCGGCGGCCCAGATCGCGCGCACGAGCATCCGCCTCGACGTCGCCGGCCGCGACGACGCTTCGTTGCGGTTCAGCTACCGCCTCGAGCCCGGCTGGACGCTGGCCTTCCTCACCCGCCGCGCCGCCCCCGCCCGCTGGCCCGGCGCGCCGACGACGCCGGTGAACTCACCGCTGCGCGAAATCGCGCCGCTTTATCTTGTGCCGGGTCTCACGCTGGCGGGGGAACTCCCCGACCAACTGCCGTCCGGCGAAAGCCCGCCGGCGGGTGTGGACCGGTGGCCGGCGGTGGTGATCGAACGGTCCTCAGCCGGAACGACTGCGCCGCCGCGGTGACGAAGTCGAGGGCGGCGCTCGTGCTCGGCCCCCGCGCGGGCTGGCGAGTTGCGCCCTCCCTCTCCTCAGTACTCTGGGGAGAGGGCAGGGGAGAGGGGATCACGCGTCCTGCACTTCACGAGGCGGGGCGCCAGCTGCGTGAGCCCCTCTCCCCTGCCCTCTCCCCTGCCCTCTCCCCGGCGTACCGGAAAGAGGGAGTGCGGGCCTCATCAACTCAGCGGTGAGGGGACACCGGGCGTATGCTGATCCGATCCATCGGCCACTGTCGGTGCGCCCATCTTCAGCGACGTCGCTCTGCTCAATCGGTGTTCAGCGGTGCCCCATCGGTGGCTCAATCCACGCTACCCGATCACACCAGTCCCAGCGCCGGACCGAGCACGCGGAGCCCGGCCCCGATCACGGCGAACCCGACGCAGTCGAACAGGCTGCCGGCGCGGATCCGGCGCGGCAGCGGGTTCGGGCCCGAGCCGTAAACGATCGCGTTGGGCGGCGTGCTGACCGGGACCTTGAACCCGTCGCTCGCGCCGAGCCACGCGCCCAGCGCCGGCGGCACCGGGCTCCCGCCGGCCCCTGGGCGGAGCGCGATCACGACCGGTCTGATCAGCGTGGCCGCCGCGGTGGTGCTGGCGGCCTCGCTCCTGCCGATCGCGATCGCGCTCGACAGGCCGGTCAGCATCCACAGCGACTGCACGCCAAGTCGGCTCGTCAGTCCCTCGCCCAGCGCCTTGGCGACGCCGGTGGAGAACATCAGCCCGCCCAGCGCGATGCCGCCGCCGAACAGGAGGATCGTGCCCCAGTCGATCTTCACCGCGTCCGGCCAGGTGAGCGTGAACTCGCCGCGGCGGAGGTTCGTCGGCAGCATGAACAGCAGCACGGCCGCCGCGATCGCGACGATCGACTCGGGGAGGTGCACCTCGAACCACTTGTACGCCCCCGTCATGCGGACGCCGAAGTCGCCCCCGACGGCCTGGCCCAGCGCCTGGACGACGCCGGGCAGAATCCAGAACGTGACGGCGAGCAGGAACGCGACGAGCGTGCAGACCTGGCCGGCGGTCCAGCGGCCGAGCTTCGCGTACTCGCCGCGGACGTAGTCGAGGATGCCGGGCGGATGGACGGCGCCGTCGCCGCGTTTCGCGTCGTCGCCGCGGGCGTAGGCAAGGGTGTCGGGCGAACGGTCGATCCCGTCGCCGGCGCGCGGCGGACGATCGGTCGTCGCGGGCGCCGGGCCGGGGGCGGCGAAGCCCGCGCGGATCGTCTCGTCGCCGGCGGGGTGGAGCAGGTACAGGAGCGTGAACAGCGCGACGCCCATCAGGAGCATCATCGGGACCGCGACGGCCATCCAGCGGAAGAAGCTGATGTCGACGCCGGCCGCCTCTCGGATCAGGCCGATGCCGATGAGGTTCGGCGGGCTGCCGACCGGCGTGCCGATCCCGCCGAGGCTCGCGGCGTAGGCGACCATCAGCATCATGCCGGTGGCGAACGGCCAGGCGCGGGCGTCCATCGGCCCGCGCGCGAGGCCCGCGCCGACGCGCACCTGGTGCAGGGCCGACAGGATGCCCAGCGCGATCGGCAGCATCATCGCGGTCGTGGCGGTGTTGCTGATCCACATCGAGAGGAACGCCGTCACGAGCCCCAGGCCGGCCAGCATTCGGGCCGGGTGGGAGCCGATGAAGCGGATCGACAGGAACGACAGCGCGATCCGCCGGTCCAGCGCGTGGACGGTCATCGCGCGGGCGATCATGAACCCGCCGATGAAGACGAAGACGACCGGGTCGGCGAATGATGCCAGCACCTGCTTCGCCGGCGCGACGCCGAGGATCACGCACAAAGCCGCCCCGAGCAGGGCGGTGACGGGCAGCGGGATCACCTCCGTCACCCACATGACCGCCACCGCCGCCAGGATCGCCGCGAGCCGCCGCCCCTCCGGCGTGAGGCCGGGCGTGAGGGCGTACGTCAGCGCGAACGCCGCCGGCGCCAGCACGACGCCCGCCATTTTTCGATACCGCTCGAACGCCGCCTCGGCCGGCGAGATCGTCTCGCCCGTCTCCACGACCTCGGCGGCCTCGTCGTCGCCGACGTGCTGCGGCGGGTCGAGGCGGCGGGCGGCGGGCGGCTGGGTCGGGGACATCTGGTGAATTCCTCCGCGATGCACTCGTTCAAGGCGACGGGCGGCTGGAGGGGCGACGGGTGACCGGGTGAAGGGGTGACGGGGTGACAAGGTGAGGGGGTGAACGGGTGACAGGATGGGAGGCATCATCGCCTCGCTTGGTCTGTCCCCTCACCCGCGGCCGTCACCCCTTCACCCCTCCACCCGCTCACCCCCTCACCCCCTCACCCCCTCACCCCCTCAGCATTCCGCACCCCGTCTCCCCGCCGGCGCCCACTTAATGTAAACTCCGGCCCCTTAAACCGTGGAGAAACCGTGGGCCAGCAGCCAGTGTTAGCCGTCGTCAGCGTGCTCGGGAAGGACCAGAAGGGCGTCGTCGCGCAGTTCGCCACCTACATGGCCGAGCGCGGCATCAACATCGAGGACATCGAGCAGCGCGTCGTCCGCGGGTTCTTCGTGATGGACATGCTCGTCGACCTGAAGGACCTGTCGACCGACCTGTCCGAGATCATCACGGGGCTGATCGGCCTCGGCAAGAGCATCGACATGGAGGTGCGCGTCCACCTCCACAGCGAGAAGCGCAAGAAGAAGGTCGCGCTGCTCGTCAGCAAGGAACGCCACTGCCTCGACCAGCTCATCGAGGACCAGCGGACGGGCAAGCTCCACGGGCAGATCGTCGGCATCTTCGCCAACCACCCGGACCTCGAGGACGTCGCCAAGGCGACCGGCCTGCGGTTCTTCTGGTTCCCCGCGCACGACCCGGCCAAGCACTTCGCCTGGCTCAACGACATCCTCAAGGAGCACGCGCCTGACCTCGTCGTGCTGGCGCGGTACATGCGGATCCTCCCGCCCGAGGTCGTGCAGACGTACCGCCACAAGATCATCAACATCCACCCCTCGCTCCTGCCGTACTTCCCCGGCGCCGCCCCCTACAAGCAGGCGTACGAGAGCGGCGTGCGCGTCCACGGGTGCACGGCCCACTTCGTCACCGAGCAACTCGACGAGGGCCCCGTCATCCTCCAGGACGTGTTCCACATCAACGTCGGCTCCGACTCGCTCGACGACGTGAAGGAGAAGGGCCTGAGCCTCGAGGCGAACGTGCTGAGCAAGTCGGTGCAACTCTACCTCGACGAGGAACTCGTGGTCGTCGAGGGCAAGGTGATATTCAAGCCGGGCATCAGCCGGTTCCTCAAGGCGGGGAACGACGCGTGACACGTTGCGCAGTGGCAACAACGCTGCTCGCACTGACGGCGCTGACCGGCGGGTGCCGGTCGGGCACGGGCGAGCCCTCGGGGTCGCGGCCGGCGCCGACGGCTCGGCTTCACGTGCCGCACCATACCGGCGCGCGGGCGGGAAACGTGCCGGCCCACGTCGTGCGCGTCGACGTTGACGGCCAGCGGAGCCATGCCGCGACGGGCAACCTGACGATCGACCTGCCGCCGGGGCCGCACGAGGTGGTCGTGTCGTACGAGCGCTGCTTCCACGGCCCGAGCCAACTGCCCGCCGCCCGCGACAACCGCGGCCTGGACTTCCTTCGCGGCCAGGTGCGATTCGACGCCGAGCCCGGCGCCAATTACGTGCTCGGCTGCCACCCGGGCGGCGGCGGGGCGATGCTTGCCAACGCGCACTGGGTCGACCAAAAGCTGGCCGGCGGCCGCCGCCGGCGCGTGGCGGACACGTCGGCGGGGGGCGACTTCCCGCAGGAGTTGCTCGGGCCCAACCCGCCCGAGCCGATGCGCTCGCCCCCGCCGCCCCTGCTGCCGAGGCGCCCGTGATGTCGAGCAACGCGGCGCCCGCCGGCTTTCGGATCGACCCGCAGTACCAGCCGATCGCCCGCCGGCTCGGCCTCGACGGCGAGACGATCTACGCGCACCCGCAGATCCAGACCTGGCGCGCGATCGCCGACCGGCAGAACGGGTTCCTCGATTTCGAGAACGAGGCCGGCCTCCCGAAGCGCTGGCACGTGAAGCGCTACACCGCCGTCCGGGGCACGACGCCGGCGGAGTTGGAGGTCCGCGGGATCGAGTTGTTGAAGAGCCGGGGCATCCCGACGGTGCCGCTCGTCGCGTGGGGCGTAGCGCCGGACCGGCGGAGCTTCGTGCTGATCGAGGACCTCGCCGCCCACCGGCCGTGCGACAAGCTGTTGTTCGCCGGGGCCGCGTTCGGGCCGATTCTCGCGCCGACGGCCGACCTGGCCGCACGCCTGCACGCCGCCGGGCTCCATCACCGCGATTTGTACCTCTGCCACTTCTTCGCCCGGCCCGCCGGGGGCGACGGTGGGGACAATGGTTCGAGCGTCGATGATCTGCGACTCATCGACTGCGCCCGCGTCCGGGAACTCCCCCGGCTCTTCCGCCGGCGGTGGGTGGTGAAGGACTTGGCCCAGTTCTGGTACAGCAGCCTCAAACACCAGATCACCGACGACGATCGCCACCGCTGGCTCGCCCGCTACGCCGAAGAAAGCGGCGCCGGCGACGTGGAAGCGTTGAAGCGGTCGATCCTCCGCAAGGTGGCTTGGATCACCCGCCACGACGCCCGCCTCAACCGGTCGCAGCCGAACCGGAACGTGTCGATCCCCACGCCCGCGCCGGGGGCTCCCCGGAAACCTTCGCACGACGTGTAGCCCCTGCGCTTTGAACAAGGGTCCCCCCACGCCGGGCCAGAGCGTACTCGCGCCGGCCCGGATCGATCACGCGCAACATCCGGTCCTCCTTCGTCGGCAGACGCCGTTCAGCCCACACAAACGGGGCGAATTTGCCCGAAATCAGCGGCCCCGGCACCCGCCGCCGCCTTGAGCTAGGGGGGACCTGCCTCTAGAATCCGTCGCTCGTCCCCGAACGCGTCCCCCGACAGCCCGAAGGTACATTCACTTGAGCGACAAAACCGACCACCCGCCCATCCCCGAAGCGTTCGCCGCCCTGGGGGTGCGACCGTCGATCCTCCGGGCCCTGGCCGAGGCGAAGTTCGAGACCCCGTCCGAGATCCAGGCGCTGCTGATCCCCCGCGCGCTGGCCGGCGTCGACTTGCTCGGGCAGGCCCGCACCGGCACCGGCAAGACGGCCGCGTTCGGCATCCCGATCCTCCAGCGGGCGACCAAGGGCCTGTCGACCCAGGCGATCATCCTCGTCCCCACGCGCGAGCTGGCCGTGCAGGTCGAGGCCGAGATCAAGCGCCTCGGGCAGTACACGCCGATCCGCACCGTGCCGGTGTACGGCGGGCAGAAGATCGCGGCGCAGATGAAGTTCCTGCGGCACGGCCCGGAGATCCTGATCGGCACGCCGGGCCGCGTGATCGATTTGCTCGACCGGCGGATCATCAGCTTCGAGAACATCCGCTTCGTCGTGCTCGACGAGGTCGACCGGATGCTCGACATCGGCTTCCGCGACGACATCCGAAACATCCTCTCCCGCGTCAAAGGGGTCCGCCGCAACGCCGAGCGCGCCGGCCGCCGCGACGAGCGGCAGGACGAGCAGCGCGCGCTCCGCGACCGCGTGAAGGCCGAGGAGGCCGACATGCTGAAGGAGCACACCGGCGACGGCGGCGGCACCCGCGCGATCGACCGCGGCAGCGAGGCGCTGGGGCACGGCCGCGACGCGCTCGACCGCGACCGCCGCGAGGAGGACGACCGCGACCGCGCCGAGGCCGGGTACCACGAGGACGACGCGCGCGACCCGAGTTACGAGAAGACCGGCGAGGTCATCGCCGGCGACGCCGCGTTCGACGCCGACGACGCCGACATCGCCGCCGGGCACCAGACGATCTTCGTCTCGGCCACGTTCACCGACGAGATCGAGCGCCTCGCCCGCCGGTACATGCGCGAGCCGGTCGAGAAGCTCATCGCGCCCGGCGCCGACGACAAGCCGACGGTCGACAAGGTCGAGCAGTACTACTTCGCCGTCCAGCCGTGGGACAAGTACAAGCTGCTGCGCACGCTGCTGATGCGCGAGAACCCGGACCTGGCGATCGTGTTCTGCAAGACCAAGCGCGGGGCGGAGAAGCTGGCCAAGCGGCTGCACGCCGACGGGATCGAGTGCCGCGAGATCCACGGCAACCTCGCCCAGACGAAGCGCGACCGGGTGATGAAGAACTTCCGCGGCGGCAAGTTCGACGTGCTGATCGCCACCGACCTGGCCAGCCGCGGCATCGACGTGGCCGACATCAGCCACATCATCAACTACGACGTGCCCGAAGACCCCGAGGCCTACGTCCACCGGGTCGGGCGGACGGCCCGGATGGGAGCCGAGGGCAAGGCGTACACGTTCGTCAGCCGCGGGCAGGGGGACGAGCTGACGAAGGTCGAGAACCTGATCAACATGGTGATCCCGCAGGGCGTGCTGGAGGGGTGGGAGCCCAAGCCCCAGCCGTCCGACTGGAAGGAGGGCAAGCCGGGCGTCGAGCGGCAGGGCGACCACGGCGGCCCGGGCGGGAGCGGCGGCGGATCGTCCGGCTCGGCGGCGGCACCAGCGGCCACGCACCCGGCCAGCCCGCTGCCGCCGCCCCGCCGGCTCGGCAGCAAGCTCCCGCTGGGGCGCCGGCACAAGCGGCTGCGGTAGCCGAATGCCAGTTCGGGTCCGGCTTTCGATCGGGAGCGAGCAAAACAATGAGCGCGCCGGCGGACGACGCAAACGCGGCGGTGATCTCGTACGCGACACCGAAGCGGCGACGGACGAACGGCCACGCGACCCTTGCCGTCGTCGCGCTGGCCGCAATCTCCTTGGATGTAGCGGCGTTTCGGTCTCGCACCGACGAGCTTCTTGCTGCGGCGGTGCTTCTCCACGTTGCGGCCGCGTACCTCACCCCCGTGGTGATCCTTCTGAGGCGACCGGGCTCGATCCATTGGGTCGCCGGCACGCTGTTCTTTTTGGGGATGACCGCCGGCGTCCCGGTGGCGTTACTGGTGGCTGGGGTGCTGATGAACTTTTGGTGATCGCGACCACGGCCTGATCACGCTTACGGGGCTTGCCTTTCGGATGGTGCGGTGCAAGGTCCCGAACGAGAAAGCCCGCGGACAAACGTCCGCGGGCTTTCGCAGTGAGTCGCACTTCTTCTGACCTCGGCTCGGCCGCCTCCGATCAGCGGTAGAACTCGATGATCAGGTTCATGTTCACCTCGAACGGCACGTCCTCGGCCGTCGGCAGGGCGTTGATCTTGCCGGTGAGCTGGGCCGGGTTCCAGTCGAGCCAGCCCGGCACCTGGTGCCCGACGACCTGCTCCATGTTCTCCCGCAGCACCTTGTGGACGCCCTCCTTGAACGTGATCGTGTCGCC
>JAUJNJ010000016.1 GCA_030448225.1 Phycisphaerae bacterium | reverse complement strand
GGATCGTCGACATCCTGTACGGGCTGCCCTACGTGCTGCTGCTGATCCTCTTCAAGATCGCCCTCGAGCCGCCGCTGTCGCGCGTGCTCGACTCGCCGTCGGCCGCGAGCGTGGTCGTGCTCTTTCTGGCGATCGGGCTGGTGAGTTGGCTGACGATGGCCCGCGTCGTGCGCGGGCAGGTGCTGAGCCTGCGATCGCAGCCGTTCGTCGAGGCGGCGCGGGCGGCGGGGCTGACCGAGCGCCGCATTTTCAGCCACCACCTGCTGCCCAACCTCGTCGGCCCTATCATCGTCTACACGACGCTGACGATCCCGCAGGCGATCCTGCAGGAGTCGTTCCTGAGCTTCCTGGGCGTCGGCATCCAGCCGCCGCTGCCGACCTGGGGCTCGCTCGCCAGCGACGCGCTGCTGCCGGCCCTGAACCCGATCAACAGCCGCTGGTGGCTGCTGTTGTTTCCCTGTACCCTGCTCGCCGTCACGCTCCTGAGCCTCAACTTCCTGGGCGACGGCCTGCGCGACGTGCTCGACCCGAAGCGGGACGCGGCCAAGCTGTGACGGCCGCGGAAGTCACCGGCCCCAATCGCCGCACGCGCGACACACACGACGCGTGCGCGGCAGCGACGAACGACGGACCCGGCCGGTCCCGCAGCGCGGGACGACGACGGCCGCGCGTCCGAGAGGTGCACATGGAGAATCGATTCGGCCTGAAAGACTTCTTCCTCTTCCTGCTCATCGGCGTGCTGATCGTCACGGTCTTCCTCGCGATGAAGCAGTACGACCGGCAGTACCTGGTCCTGCGCGACATCCAGAAGCAGGGCGCCGACCAGACGCGTGAACTGTCGGCGCTCCGCCGCGTCGTCCAGAGCGGCGGCGGCCTTGCGGCGCGGCAGGCGCCGGCGACCGGCGCCAGTCCCACGACCGGCGCCACCGTCGTCGCCGCCGACCCCTTCCCGCACATCACCGCCGCGAAGCAGAACCCGGACTACGCGCTGGGCGACTGGCTCGTCGACAACTTCGGCACGCAGATCCGCAAGCTCACGCCGCTGCTCGCCGGCGACCAGTACCAGACGGTCGTCGAGTCGCGAGTCGTGGAGTGGCTGCTCTACGTCGACCCGTACACGCTCGAGTTCATCCCGCTGCTGGCCGAATCGTACAGCGTCAGCAAGGACGGGATGACGATCACGTTCGACCTGCGGCGGGGCGTCACGTTCTCCGACGGCCACCCGTTCACCGCCGACGACGTCGTCTTCACGTTCGAGTGGATGATGAACCCGAAGGTGGCCGCGCCGCGCCAGAAGTCTTATTACGAGAACGTCGAGAGCGTCAAGAAGGTCGACGACCACCGTGTCGTGTTCCAGTTCAAGCGCCCGTACTTCAACAGCCTGGAACTGGCCGGTGGCATGGGCATCCTGCCGAAGCACTTTTACGGGAAGTACCCGCCAGAGAAGTTCAACGAGCAACTCGGCATGCTGATGGGCACTGGCCCGTACATGCTCCGCGACCCGGAGTCGTGGCGGCCGGGGCAGAAGATCGAGCTGATCCGCAACGAGCGTTACTGGGGCGAGCCCGGGCCGTTCAACCGCATCATCTACAACGAGGTGGCCGAGGAGGTCGCCGCGCTCACGATGTTCCGCAACGGTGAACTCGACCGCTTTGCCGCACAACCGGACGAGTACGTCGAGATGCTGAAGGACAAGGCGCTCGTCGAGCGCACGCAGCACTTCGAGGTACAGTCGCCGCTGAGCGGCTACGGGTACGTCGCGTGGAACCAGAACCGCAACGGCAAGCCGACCGTCTTCGCCGACAAGCGCGTGCGGCAGGCGATGACGATGCTCATCGACCGCGAACGCATCTGCAACGAGGTCTTCCTCGGCTACGCCACGGTCGCGACCGGGCCGTTCGAGCCGGGCAGCCCCCAAGCGGACGAGAACGTCAAGCCGTGGCCCTACGACCCTGCGGCCGCGAAGAAGTTGCTGGCCGACGCCGGCCTGGCCGACCGCAACAAAGACGGCGTGATCGAGTCGGCGGACGGCAAGCAGTTCCGGTTCAAGCTGACCTACCCGTCGGGGATCAAGCTGTACGACCGCGTCGTGTTCCTCATGAAGGACACGATGGCCGCGGCCGGCATCGCGATGGAGCCGGACCCGATCGACTGGCCGATCCTCCAGACCCGCCTGGAGAACCGCGACTTCGACGCGATGAGCCTGCGGTGGGGCGGCGGCAGCGTGGAGGGGGACATCACGCAGATGTTCCACTCGAGCCAGATCGAGGACAACGGCGACAACTACCCGTCCTACCGCAACCCACAACTCGACAAGGTAATCGACGAGGCGAAGAGCACCGTCGACAAGGCCAAGCGTCTCCCGCTGTGGCAGCAGTCGCACCGCATCCTGCACGAGGACCAGCCGTACACGTTCCTCACGAACCAGAAGGCGCTCGCCTTCTACGACAAGCGAATCCAGAACATCAAGCCGTCGCAACTCGGGCTGAACTACGTGAGCATCTACGTGATGCCGATCCCGTGGTACGTGCCGACCACCATGCAGAAGTACCGGGACTGATCCGCCCGCGCGGCCGCCGGCGCGCGGTCCGCCCGAACCTTCACAGGCGCGCACCCCAGCATGCTGAGCTACGTCATCCGCCGACTGCTGCTGATCATCCCGACGCTCATCGGGATCACCGCGCTCGTGTTCTTCGTCGTCGCGATGTCGCCCGGCGGCGTCGGCGCCACACTCGTGTCGCAGGAGTTCGGCATGCGACCCGCCGAGCGCGAGGCGATGCGGCGGTACTACAACGAGCGGTACGGCCTCGACAAGCCGTACGTCGTGCAATACGTCCGTTGGCTCAACAAGGTCTCGCCGCTGGGGATGAAGAAGGAGGGCGGGTTCGGGTTCAAGCAGCCGGACCTCGGCGACAGCTTCGTCCGCGGCCGTCCGGTTGGCGGGCTGATCCTCGAGTCGCTGCCGGTCACGCTGCTGCTGAACGTGGTGTCGATCCCGTTCACCTACGGCATCGCCGTCCTCACCGGCGTGTATGCGGCCCGGCACCGCGGGAGGTTCGTCGATGTCGCGAGCGGAACGTTCTTCCTGGCGATGTGGTCGTTCCCGGTCATCCTCGCCGGCGTGCTAATGATCGGTTTCCTCGCCAACAGCCAGTACGTCCGAATCATCCCCGCGAGCGGCCTGAGCGACGTGCTGGCCGACAGCATGCCGTTCCTGCCCGGGCGGACCGAGGCCGGCGTCTTCCAGCGTGGTTGGCTGCTCGACCGGATCTGGCACTTGGCCGCTCCCGTGGTCTGCCTGAGCTACGGCAGCTTCGCCTTCCTGTCGAAGTTGTCGCGCGGCGCGGTGCTCGAGAACGTTCGGGCCGACTACGTGCGCACCGCCCGCGCCAAGGGCGTCCAGGAGCGGCAGGTCCTGTTCCGCCACGTGCTGAGCAACAGCCTGCTGCCGCTGATCACGGTCGGCGCGCACATCCTGCCGGCGCTGATCACCGGGTCGGTCGTCGTCGAGCAGATCTTCAGCCTCCCCGGCATGGGACGCCTGACGATCGAGGCGATCAACTCGCGGGACCGCGAATTGTTCCTGTCGACGACGCTCGTCGCCGGGCTGCTCGGACTCGCCGGCTACCTCCTGGCCGACGTCCTCTACGCGGTCGCCGACCCGCGGGTGAGCTATGAGTAGTCAGGCCTCCGCCGGCACGATGTCGCTGCCGCCCGACCGCTCGGCCGCGTCCCTCGGGCCGTCGCCCGGCCCGGCCGACGCGCCAGCCGCGCCGCGACGGACGTACGCCGCACAGGCGCTGAGCGACACGTTCCGCCACACCGGCGCCCGCATCGGCCTGACGTGGGTGGCGGTCCTGTTCGTCTGCGGCATCTTCGCGCCGTTCCTTGCCAACACCCACCCGTTACTCCTCAAGACGAACGACCAGTGGTCGTCGCCCCTGCTGCGGCACCTCACCCAGGCCGACGTCCTGTTCCTTGTCGGGACGGGCTTCGCGATCGCGCTCGCATGCGCGCGAAAGGTGCCGGGCGGGCGGCGGACCGGCCTGTTCGCATTCGCCGTCCTGGCACTGGTGACGGCGACGGCTGCCCCTTGGACCATCGGGAAAGCAGGGCGGGCGTTCGGATGGATCGTCCAGTCGGACGGCTCGCGCTACGCCGACTCGCCGACCGTCGCCGTCGCCTCGGTCCTCCTGCTGGTCGCGTGCCTCGCGAGTCTGGGCGTCTGGCCGTTCCTCCTGCGCGGCCACCGCTGGCTGACGCTGTCGATCGTGGTCCCCGCCGTCCTTATCGCCGGGTTGCTCGCCTACCGGCCGGTTCGCCCTCCCACCGTTGTGGTCTTCGAGAGGTACCGGCAGATGGAGCGCGACGGGCAGGTGCAATACGTGCTGCGCGCGCCGGTGCCGTACTCGCCGACGGACTACCTGCGGGACGCGCCCGAACTGCGGCGCACGCCGCCGAGCGGCCGGCATTGGTTCGGCGTCGAGGAGTTCGGCGCCGACATCCTGAGCCGGATGATCCACGCCTCGCGCATCGCGCTGACGATCGGCTTCATCTCGACGGGCATCGCGGTCGTCATCGGCGTGGTGATCGGCGGCCTGATGGGCTACTTCGTCGGGATCGCCGACATCATCGGGATGCGGCTGATCGAGATCTTCGAGGCGATCCCGACGCTGTTCCTGCTCATCACGATCGTCGCCGTCACGCAGAGCCGCAACATCTACCTGATGATGGTGATCATCGGCCTCACCGGATGGACTGGCGACGCCCGGTTCATCCGGGCCGAGTTCCTCCGCCTGCGGAAGCAGGACTTCGTGCAGGCCGCCATTGCGGCCGGCCTGCCGCTGCGGAGCGTCATCTTCCGCCACATGCTGCCGAACGGGATCGCGCCCGTGCTCGTCGCCGCGAGCTTCGGCATCGCGTCGGCGATCCTGACCGAGAGCATCCTGAGCTTCCTCGGCCTGGGGCTCGTGCAGGAGCCGAGTTGGGGCGGCATGCTGAACCAGGCACGAGCGGCCGGGGGCAACTTCTCATGGTGGATTGCCGTCTTCCCCGGCACGGCGATCTTCCTGACCGTCTTCGCCTACAACCTGATCGGTGAGGCGCTCCGCGACGCGCTGGACCCGAAGTTGCGCACGCTCGAATGACAACGCACCGCCTCTGAGAGACCCGCAATGGCCGAACCGCTCCTGGAAATCCGTGACCTGAACGTGGCGTTCAACACCGAGCGCAGTCAGGTGCGCCCGGTGCGGGACGTGTCGCTGTCGGTCTACCCGGGCCAGACGCTGGCCGTCGTGGGCGAGCGGCTCGGGCAAGTCGGTCACCGCGCTGTCGATCCTGCGCTCATCCCCGACCCGCCGGGCAAGATCCTCGGCGGGAGCATCCACTTCGAGGGCGCGACCTGCTGAGACTTCGCGAGGCCGAGATGCGGGCCGTCCGCGGCAAGGAGATCGCGATGATCTTCCAGGAGCCGATGACGAGCCTCAACCCGGTCTACACGATCGGCGACCAGATCGTCGAGGCGGTCATGCTGCACCAGCACGTCTCGACGCGCGATGCGTACGCGATCGCCGAGCAGTCGATGCGCGACGTCGGCATCGCCGACCCGAGCGCCGCCTCTTCGAGTACCCGCACCAGATGTCCGGCGGCATGCGGCAGCGCGTGATGATCGCGATGGCGCTGTCGTGCAAGCCGAAGCTCCTCATCGCCGACGAGCCGACGACGGCGCTGGACGTCACGATCCAGGCGCAGATCCTGGAACTGCTGCGCAAGCTCCAGCGCGAGAACGGCATGTCGATCCTGCTCATCACGCACGACCTCGGCGTGGTCGCCGAGAACGCCGACGTGGTGGCGGTCATGTACGCCAGCCGGGTCGTGGAGGTGGCGACGGTCGAGGACCTGTTCGACCGCCCGCAGCACCCGTACACGCACGGCCTGTTCCGCTCGATCCCGAAGCTCGACGACACCCGCACCCGCCTCGAGACAATCCCCGGCGCCGTGCCGAACCCCGCCCGCTTCCCGGCCGGCTGCAAGTTTCACCCCCGCTGTGCCCGCACGCGCGAGCTCGCCGCGGCGGCGGTGGTCGAGCAGACGCTCCCCGTGACACAAGCGGAGGAAACGTTCCGCGTAATGGCCCGGTGCGTGGTCGAACAGCCCACCACCGGAGGACCGACGACGCCGGCTGGGACGCTGCCGTACGCGGGCGACGGGGGCAAGGCGGACCTGAAGGACGACGCGCGGACCACGTCCGGCGAGCCGGCGCTGCGGGAGGTTCGGCCGAGCCACTGGGCGCGGTGTCACTATGCGGAGAACTTCGACAAGTCACCAGTCACGACGCCGCGGCTCGACCACCAGCGGCAGGTCGTGACCGAGACGGTGGCCGGCGATCACATCCCGGCGGGGGAGGCGGCACGATGAGCAGCAGCACCACTTCAACGACGGGCGCCTCGACAGCAGCCCTCGCGTACGCCGCGCCACCCGCGATCGCAGGGGCACCGGCCGGCGGCTCGTTCGCGGCGGGCGACCCCCTGCTGAGCGTGCGCAACCTCCGCACCTACTTCCCGATCCGCAAGGGCGTCTTCTCGCGCGTCGTCGGGCACGTGAAGGCGGTCGAAGACGTGAGCTTCGACGTCGGCGCCGGCAAGACACTCGGCCTCGTCGGCGAGTCCGGCTGCGGCAAGACCACCGTCGGCCGCACGATCCTCCGGCTCATCCCCGCCACCAGCGGGCAGGTCGTCTACAAGAACGAGGACTTCTTCGCCTACCGTGGCGAGGCGCTGCGCCGACTCCGGCGGCAGATGCAGATCGTCTTCCAGGACCCGGTCAGCAGCCTCAACCCGCGCATGACCGTCGGCAACATCATCGGCGAGCCGATCGAGGTCCACGGGATCGCCAAGGGGCGCGAGAAGAACGACCTCGTCGCGGCGCTGCTCCACCGCGTCGGCCTCGACCCGTCCTACGCCGTCCGCTACCCGCACGAGTTCTCCGGCGGCCAGCGCCAGCGCATCGGCATCGCGCGGGCGCTGTCGCTCTCGCCCGACTTCATCGTCTGCGACGAGCCGGTCAGCGCGCTCGACGTCTCGATCCAGTCGCAGATCCTGAACCTGCTCGACGACCTGCAGAAAGAGCGGGGGATCGCCTACCTCTTCATCGCGCACAACCTGGCGGTGGTGAAGCATTTCTCCGACGACATCGCCGTGATGTACCTCGGCCGGATCGTCGAGAAGTCGTCGGCCGACGAGCTGTACGCCAACCCGAAGCACCCGTACACGATCTCGCTGCTGAGCGCGATCCCCGAGCCCAACCCGCGGCCGAAGCGGGCGAGGATCGTACTGAAGGGCGAGGTGCCGTCCCCGTCTAATCCTCCCAGCGGCTGTCCGTTCCACCCGCGCTGTCCGCTCACGCGCCAGATCGCAGCCGAGGCGAGTGGGCCGCAGACCGTGCAGATCACCTACGCCGGCAGTGGCGTGCAGGCGCGCCAGGGCGACGGCGAGACGACCGTGATCCAAAGCGCTGGCGAGTCCGCCCGCGTCATGCGGCGGTGCGTCGAAGAAGTGCAGGTGTTGGCTCAGAAGGAAGGAGAGCCCGGCCATGTCGCGGCGTGCTGGCTGGCGAAGTAATCGGTGGTTCAAGTGCTTATCGCAGGGGCCCGCTGAAGCGAACGAACGTCACCAGCTGAGTTCGTGACGGCGTGCTGCCGAAGGCGCGTGCGTTAACCGGACCTACGAGGTGCGCCCCGGCCCGCACACTCGGAGCGTCAGATGGAATGGGAATTTACTGCAGGGACGGCGAAGGCGGGGCGTTTCGCAACGACTCGGGATTCTGGCGTCGGGAAGAGGAATGTACCCGCCATGCCCGCGCTCCCGGCACGCGATCTCTTCAGCGCCGTGTCAGCAGCCCGGAACTGGAATGAGTTAGAGGACGACTTGGTCCTTTTCTTGTCCAAGGTCGCTGAACTGTTTGTCGAGTACTTTGCGCGCGGTGCCCCTGGCGCCAGTTGTGATCGGGTGCTGTGCACGATTGACACGTTGTATGGTCATTGCCGTGCCCAGGCAGGGTGCGTCTCGAACGCTCCGCGTGCCGAACGCGAACCGACGGTCCTGCTGAAAATTCCGCTCCTCGTCCAAGAGGCCGAGAAGATGGGGCGGGTCGCAGACGACGACCCCGCGAGGGAAGCGCAACTTGCGAAGCTCGAGGAACGGGTGGTCAACGCCTTGTCAGCCGCGACGGCGCGCGAGCCGGCAGCGGCGCACCTGCGCTCGCTCATGGAAAAGCTGACGGTGACGCTCTGGGTGATGAGCCCTGAAGATCCGGAGCCCGCCCGCCCGCTTCCAATCGCTGCCGGCTAGCTCACATCTCCAGCGAGACGAACTTCCGCAGCACGCCGCGACGCCGCGTGCCGAGCGGCGAAGCAGAGAGCGCGGAGGGCTGACGCGACGAACGCGTCGCGACACGCCTACCGGCGGTTCTACCGTTTTTTGGCTCGGGCCTTCGCGGCGATTTCCTCGTCCTGTCGTGTTCGGACCGATTGAACGAATTCTACCCATTCCTCCTCGCTCCCGAACGCCCGGCGCGGCACGATGACCGCCTCGTTATCCAAGGTCCAGATAAAGAAGCGGCCGACGTCGAACATGCAGCTGTCCAGTTGTGCTGGTCGGAAGGACCGGCGTGAACCGGAGGCGGTTACGGTAACGAGTCGTCTGCTTCGACGGTGACGAGCGACGGACCCTTTGTCAGGACCTGGGCGCGGCGCTGCTTCTCATGTGTCGCCTTCCGTTCCGGCGTACGCCGAAGCCAAATGAACGCGACATAAAACCATCCGGCCGCCCAGACGGTCGCGATCCCGGCAAGGTAAAGCGGTAGACGGTCGGTGCGCCGGGTGAGCAATGCGACGGCGACGACGATCAGGGCGGCGATCGTCCCAAGGATGTGAACGCAGTATTCGAGCAGGGGTACGCGCAACCGCCGGAGCGGCAGTGTCCGCAGCACCTGGACGTCCTCGTCCGTGGCGTCGAACGAGACGATGACGTCTTCGCTCATATCTCCACCGAGACGAACTTCCGCAGGTTGTCCACGAGGCCGCTCATCTCGTACGGCTCAGTGAGGTCGGCGGTCAGGAAGACGCCTTGGTTGTGCTCCGACGCGATGATGAGCTGGCGGTCGCCGACGGTCGTGTGGCCCATTTCCTGCGGCTGGTGGCCGGTGACGAAGACCTGGGCGCCCAGGTTCTGGGCGAACATCTCGACGAACGGGGGGGTGGTGTGGCGGCCCCAGACGAGTTGGTAGACGGGGCCGATCTTCCGCTTGTAATCCGGGCCGGCGAGGTCGCGGTCGAAGACGGTATAATCATAGCTGGCGATCTGCTCGTCGGTGGGGAGGCTGTGGCAGAAGAACAGCCCGTTGGGGCAGCGGATCGCGAGCGGGAACGAGAGGAGGAACTCGGTGATCGCGACCTGCACTTTGTAGCGGTCGCCGCCGAAGTCGCGCTTCACGCCGGCATTGAACGCCTCGCAGACGCTGGCGCCGGCCTTCATGATCCCCTCGCCGTGGATCTGAGCGAGGTCGTGGTTGGCGAGCAGGAAGTGGACCTGGTTCGGGTAGTCGCACTTGAGTTCCGCGGCGCGGTAGAGGATCTCCCAACTCCCCTCGGCGCCGGCGGCGTCGATGTGATCGCCGTGGATGAGTTCCTGGAGCACGAGGTGCCGGTGGGGGTTGTTGGGCAGGTCGGCGGCGTGGAGCAGGCGCTCGAAGTTGCGGCGGTTGTCGTGGATGTCGCCGGCGATCATCACGTCGCCCTCGGCCGGCAGGTTGATCACCTGGTGCGCGCGGTAGGGGCTGCGCTGGTTTTCCTCGGTGGCGGTCCCGAACACTTCGGTGACTTGATCGGCGGTGACGGGCATGTCGTAAGTCCTATTCCGAGGCGGGCGTTTCGTCAATCTTTGGGCATCGAGAACGCCCGCGGAAGTGCGGACCGGCGAGCGGACGTGAGCGGGGGACGCGACAACTTGATGGACGAAACCACCGACCCGAGGATCCGGTACGCCAAACGCCCGTACGACCCTCACGTACTCGTTCCACGGGTCCGCGCGGCGGAGTTGGAGCGCATTAGTGCGGTCCTGCCGTAGCGGGTAGCTCACGCGAAATTATCGGACGCTGTTGAGAATGGGGCGCGGTTCTTCCTAACGCGGGCCCGACCTGCTTGTCTATCGCGGGAACCCCCGCCACGTGGATCCGATTTTTCCGGGTGCTACGGAAGAGTCGGCTAAGGATAATCTGCCCGGCCTGGTGGTTCTCGTCGTTCATCGCGATATAACTGACCGGCGAGGGAGAGACGGTCGGGCCACGGACCAGCCGCTCGACTCGTGGTCAGGGGCGTTACGTATGTCTATCAGTACCGACACCCAAGCCCCGGCGGCCCCGTCCGCCGGGACAGAGCCCACCGTGCCCGCCGAGCGGGGCGGTCGCCAGCGCCGCGCCGAGCCGGTCACCGACCGCGTCCGCCGCGACGGCAAGTTCTTCCGCCTCGGCCAGGAGAAATTCTACGTCAAGGGCGTGACCTACGGCCCGTTCGAGCCGAACCGCGAGGGGCTGTTCCTGCCCGAGCGCGCGCAGGTCCGCAAGGACTTCGAGCAGATCACCGACCTCGGCGCCAACTGCATCCGCATCTACAACAACCCGCCGCGCTGGTTCATGGACCTGGCGCAGGAGTTCGGCCTCAAGATCTTCCTCGACGTCAGCTGGCCGAAGAACCTCGAGTTCTGCAACGACCGCGACGTCCGCCGGCAGGCGCGCGACGCGGTCCGCGAGGCGGCGCGGCAGTGCGGCAACCACCCGGCGGTCTTCGCGATCAGCGTCGTCAACGAGATCCCGCCCGACCTCGTGCGCTTCTGCGGCCGCGAGAGCATCGAGGACGTGATCGACGAGCTCGTGGCGGTGCTGAAGGACGAGGCGCCGCAGTGCCTGGCGACGTTCGCGAACTTCCCGACCACCGAGTACCTCAACCCGCACTCGATCGACTTCGTCTGCTTCAACGTCTACCTCAACGACCCGGCCGTCCTGCGCAACTACCTCGCGCGCCTCCAGAGCATCGCCGGCGACCGCCCGCTGATGCTCGGCGAGTACGGCATCGACACGATGCAGCAGTTCCCCGAGGAGCAGCAGGCGCAGATGCTCGAGGCGCACGTCCGCGCCGCGTTCGACGAGGGGCTCGTCGGCACGTTCATCTTCAGCTACACCGACGACTGGTTTGTGCACGGCTATCACGTCGACATCTGGGGCTTCGGCCTCGTACGCCGCGACCGCACGCCGAAGCTGGCGTTCGAGACGGTCAAGGCGATGTTCGCCCGCGCGCCGCACACGGCCGACGAGCGGCTGCCGATGGCCAGCATCGTCGTCTGCTCGTACAACGGCGCGAGCACGGTCGAGTCGTGCCTGCGGTCGATGGAGAAGCTGCGCTACCCGGGCGAGTACGAGGTCGTGTTCGTCGACGACGGCAGCACCGACGACACGCAGCAGATCCTGCGAAAGTTCCCTTGGGTGCGGAACATTCGCCAGAAGAACATGGGCCTGAGCTACGCCCGCAACGTTGGGATGAACGCCGCCAAGGGCGACGTGATCATCTACACCGACAGCGACTGCGAGGCCGACGAGGACTGGCTCTACTACTGGGTGCTGGCGCTCGTCCGCAGCAACCACGTCGGCATGGGCGGCCCCAACCTGATTCCCGACGAGGGCAGCTGGGTCGCCGACTGCGTCGGCCTCAGCCCCGGCGGCCCGACGCACGTGATGATCGACGACCGCACGGCCGAGCACGTGCCCGGGTGCAACATGGGCTTTTACACCTGGGCGCTGAAACAGGTGAACGGGTTCGACCCGCAGTTCCGCAAGGCCGGCGACGACGTCGACGTCATCTGGCGCCTGCAGGACCTCGGTTACTCGATCGGCTTCTCGCCCGCGGCACAGGTGTGGCACTACCGCCGCAACACGGTCAACGCCTACCTGAAGCAGCAGCGCGGCTACGGCGAGGCCGAGGCGATGCTGAAGTACAAGCACCCCGACCACTTCAACACGCTCGGCGCCAGCCACTGGCGCGGCAAGATCTACGGCGGCGACGCCGGCATGGGCGTGCGCGTCGGGCGCGACGTGATCTACCACGGCCTGTTCGGCACGGGCCTGTTCCAGACGATCTACCGCAAGCCCGCGTCGATGGCGTTGCTGATGATGATGAGCATCGAGTGGCACCTGCTCGCGGCGTTCGTCACGATCCTCGGGCTGGCGCTGCCGAGCCTCTGGTGGGTGGCGGGCGCGATGTTCCTCACGCCGGTCGCGCTGGCCGGCGTGGCGGCGGCGCAGGCGGCCAAGCCGCGGCACCCGCACCCGCTGAGCCGCCCGCTGATCGCGCTGCTCCACTTCCGCCAGCCGATCACGCGCGGCTGGGCGCGCTACTCGGTCCGCCTCAAGGCCAAGGTGATGAAGGCCCAGGCGCACGGCCACCGCCGGCCCAAGCCGCTGCCGTTCGACGACGACGGCAAGACGCTGAAGTACTGGTCGTTCTACCACGGCCGCCTCACGCTGCTCGACAAGGTGACCGAGGCCGTCCGGGCCGCCGGTTGGCGCGTACGCGTCGACAGCGGGTGGAACGGCTGGGACATGGAGATCTACGGCAGCCGCTACGTCCGCGTCCGCGTGACGACGGCGACCGAGGCCCACCCCGGCGCCGACGGCATGAACGGCAAGCTGACGCGCGTCCGCGTCGAGCCGCTCATGAGCAACTTCACCCGCGTGCTGCTCGTCGCCAGCTTCGTCTTCGCGGGCCTGCTGCTGGTGAAGATGTGGCCGTTCAGCCGGACGGCGGTGCTGATCCCGCTGACGTGGTGGACGATGTACCTAGTCAACCGCTGGCAGGTGTCGGTCCCCGTGCTCGGCCTGATCGACGAGGTGGCGGAGAAGTTCGGCTACTACCCCGTGCCGACCGTCAAGGCCGCCGGCGAGCCCGCGAAGCCTCAAGGGGCGACGCGCGGCGCGGCTACGCCGGAAGTTAACGTCGAGGAGCGCGCGCCGTCGATTGCTTGAGGACACCCTCGCGCGCCGGAGCTGCCGATTAGTCGCGCCGCTCGTAAGGCGCATCCGAACGGTGCCGCCCGTTCGAAGTAATTCGGTGCGACTAACGGCAACGCGGCACCTCGCGCCGGCCGTGGAACGACAGCAGCACTCAAAGCATGACCGTCACCCAGTCCTACACCCGTGCCATCCGGTATTTCCGCGAGGACGCCGGGAAGATCGTGCTGTCGCTCGTCCTGATCGGGACGATGACGCTCCTCGGCCTGTTGCAGCCGTTCCCGTTGGCGATTTTGATCGATTCGGTGCTCGACCCGGAAGTGGGAACGCAACGGTACTGGGTTCACGAACTCTTCTTCCGGTTCGCGCCGGACGAGAAGCTCGGCCAGATCATTTCACTGGCGGCGATCACGCTGGGCCTGCACCTCGCGCAGGCGTTGCTCTCGATGTGGCAAACGCTGCTGAAGATCCGCATCGGGTACAACGGCCTCGTTCGCGTCCGTTGCGACCTGTTCCGGAAGTTGCAGGAGCTGAGCCTCAGCTACCACCGGTCCAAGCCGCAGGGCGACGCGATCTATCGCCTCAGCTACGACACCACCGGCTTCCAGGGCGCCGTGAACACGGTGACCGGCATCCTCGTGAACGTCGCCACGCTGATCACGATGGCCGTGATCATGTTCACGATGAACTGGCAGTTGGCGCTCGTCGCGTTGTCGGTCGCGCCGCTGCTGATGCTGACGATCAAGTACTTCGGCAAGCGCCTCAAGCAGCACTCGATCTTCGCGAAGGAGACGGACACGAAGCTGACCACCGCGATGCAGCGGTCGGTGTCGTCGATCGGCCTCGTGCAGGCGTTCGGCCGCGAGCAGGACGAGATCGAGCGCTTCACGGGGTCGGTCAACAGCAGCGTCCACGCGTGGCTCAAGCTTCATCGCCAGGAGGTCACCTACTGGCTGACGATTGGCGCGATCTCCGGGCTGGGAACGGCGCTGATCTTCGGCTACGGCGGCTACCTCGTGCTCCGCGACGACACTGCCGGGCTGGGCGAGAAGGGTATGACGGCCGGCTTCCTGTACGTGTTCATCTCGTACCTCGGCAAGCTGTACGGCCCGCTCAACTCGCTCAGCGGCACCGGCGCCACGCTGCAGAGCGGGGCGGCGGGCATTCAGCGCGTGCTGGAGATCCTCGACCTCGAGCCGGTCATCCGCGACGCGCCCAACGCCGTCCACCTCCCGCGCCAGCCGCGCGTGCTGGAACTCGACAACGTCGGCTTCGAGTACCGCCCCGGCGAGCCGGTCCTTCGCGAAGTGAGCGTGACGATCAAGCCGGGGCAGATGGTGGCCTTTGTCGGCTCCAGCGGCGTCGGCAAGACGACGCTGCTCAACCTCCTGCCGCGCTTCTACGACCCCGTCACCGGCGCGCTGAAGCTCGACGGTCACGACCTGCGGAGCGTGAAGGTGAAGGACCTGCGCAAGCACGTCGCGCTCGTGCTGCAGGAGAGCGTGATCCTGCCGACGAGC
Organism: Phycisphaerae bacterium; assembly: GCA_030448225.1. The sequence continues at coordinate 59,861 of JAUJNJ010000016.1, read as the reverse complement.
GTCTACGAGAACATCGGCTACGGCCGCCCCGACGCGACGCCGGAGCAGATCCGCCACGCCGCCCAACTCGCCGGCGCGGACGAGTTCATCCGCAAGCTCCCCGACGGCTACGACACGCAGGTCACCGAGAGCGGCCAGAACCTCTCCGGCGGGCAGCGGCAGCGCATCGGCATCGCCCGCGCGCTGGCGACGGAGGCGCCGATCCTCGTCCTCGACGAGCCGACGAGCGCGCTCGACCCGCAGAACGAGCAGATGATCACCGAGACGCTCCGCGGCCTGAAGCGGCATCGCACGGTCCTGATCGTCAGCCACCGCCTCAGCACCGTCTCCGACTGCGACGTGATCTTCGTGATGGACGAGGGCCGCATCGTCGAGCAGGGCACGCACGACGACCTCGTGAAGCGGCGCGGCCTCTACTTCCGCATGGCGAAGCACCAAATGAAACTCGAAGACGATGATCCACAGATTACGCAGATTTCACAGATTGGAGCCGGCAAGTGAGCCCGCTGCCGATCGAGGCGCGAGATCCGGAAACGTACGCGATCATCGGCGCCGCCATGGCGGTGCACGCTGAACTAGGCTGCGGGTTCCTCGAGCACGCGTACCAGTGTGCGATGAAGGTGGAACTGCCCACGCGACGAATCCCATTCGTGTCACAAGTTGATCTCGACGTGCGCTACAAGGGGGTTCTACTTGATTGCAAGTACCGGGCCGACTTCATCTGCTACGGGTCGATCATCGTGGAGATCAAGGCCCTCCCGAAACTGGGAGGGATCGAGCGATCGCAGGTGATCAACTACCTGAAGGCGACCGGCTTCCACCGAGCTCTGCTCGTCAACTTCGGCGCAACCTCCCTGGAGTACGAACGGCTCGTCCGTTAAACATCGGCCCCAGTTTTAATCTGTGAAATCTGCGTAATCTGCGTAATCTGTGGATCAATCTTTGATGGCCGCGTCCTCTCAGAAGCTTCGCATCATCGTCGGCGGCCTCGTCGGGCAGTACCCGCTGGGCGGGGTGGCGTGGGACTACTTCCACTACGTGCTCGGCCTCGCGGAGATGGGCCACGACGTCTACTACCACGAAGACACCAACACTTGGCCGATCGATCCGGCCACGCGTTTCCCGACCGACGACCCGTCGCGCACCGGGACGTTCATCGAAGGGTTCTTCAAGACGTACGCGCCGGCGCTCGCGGAGAAGTGGCACTACCTGCTCCTGCAGGAAAAGAGCTTCGGGATGACGGCCGAGGCGTTCGCGGAGGTCGCGCGGACGGCGGACGTGTTCCTGAACGTCAGCGGGACGTGCTTCATCCCGCACGATCTCAACCCTCGCTGCCTCAAGGTCTTCCTCGACACCGACCCCGGCTACAACCAGATCATGCTGCACGAGCGGCCGGAGTGGGCGGAGAAGGTCGACGAGTGGTGCGCGATGGTGGACGCCCACGACCGGCACCTGACGTACGCCGAGAACATCTACGCCGACGATTGCGTCGTGCCCCGCATGGACTTCGACTGGATCCCGACGCGGTGCATCGCGACGTTGCCGCAGTGGGAATCGGTGCGCGCGACTCCGCCTCCCGCCGCCGCGCCGTTCACGACGGTCATGTCGTGGGACTACTTCAAGGGCCCGATCGTGTACGCCGGCAAAGGGTACTTCAACAAGGTGCCGGAGTACGACCGTTTTCAGTCGCTGCCGCAGCGCGTGTCGGCGCCGATGGCGCTGGCGATCAACAGCTACAAGTTCGTGCCGGACGAGGTCTCGGGGCAGGGGTGGCAACTGCTCGACGCGACGGTGAAGACGGCAACGCCCGAGAGCTACCGCCAATTCATCGCCGACAGCTTCGGCGAGTGGTCGATCGCCAAGCAGATCTACGTCGCCACCCGCACCGGCTGGTTCAGTTGCCGAACCGCGTGCTACCTCGCCGGGGGCCGGCCCGCGGTGGTGCAGGACACGGCGTGGAGCCGGTACGTGCCGAGCGGTGATGGGCTCTTCGCCTTCTGGACGATGGACGAGGCGATCGACGCCGTAAACCGCGTGGCCGCCGATCCGCATCGACACCGCCGGGCGGCGTACGACGTCGCCCGCGAGTACCTCGCGCCCGATCGCGTGCTGACGCCGATGCTCGAGGCGATCTTCGCGACCGGCGGCACCGGCCGCACCGCACCCAGGCCGCCGGGCGTACCCACTGGGGCGTCTCAGCAGCAGCAGCAGCAGGAGCCAAGCCGATGAGCGAGTCGTCGCCAAACCCCTGCCAGGACGTGATCGGTTCGCTGTCGGCCAAGATCGACCGCGTCGCCGGCCCGCTGCTGCCAGGCGGCGACGTGCCGGTCGCGTTGCTCGACTTCCCGAACCACTACAACGTCGGTGACAGCGCGATCTGGCTCGGCGAGACCGACTGGCTCCGCCGGCAGCGGGCGAACGTCTCCTACGTCTGCGACGTCGAGACGTATTCGAAGGAACGCCTCGCCGCCCGCATCGGCGAACGCGGCGTCATCCTGCTCCACGGCGGCGGCAACCTCGGCGACTTCTGGTATCACCACCAGCAGTTCCGCGAGCGGGTGATCCAGGATTTTCCGGCCAACCGCATCATCCAACTGCCGCAGACGATCTACTTCGTCAACGCGTGGGCCGCCGACCAGTGCGCCACCGTCTTCAACTCTCACCCGGACCTGACGATCCTCTGCCGCGATCAGCCGAGCATCGAGTTCGCCCGGAAGCGGTTCGACGGCGCCCGCGTGCTCTGTCCGGACATGGCGCTCGCGCTGGGCCCGATCCCGCGCCCACAGGCCCCGGCCGTCGACGTCTTCTGGCTCGCCCGCACCGACACCGAATCGCTGGGCGCCGCCGCGCCCGGAGAACTCGCCGGCGTCGAGCGTGACGATTGGCTCGAAGAGGGTCCGTCTGAACTGCGTGACCGAAACCATGCCCTCAGCATCGCGCTGAAGGAGAATCCGGCGGATTGGCAGAAGCTACAGGACGACCTCGGCGCCACCTACGACCCGCTCGCCCGCGAGCGCGTCGCCCGCGGCTGCCGCCTCCTCAGCCGCGGCCGCGCCGTCATCACCGACCGCCTGCACGGTCACATCCTTTGCACTCTGCTCGGCATCCCCCACGTCGTGCTCGCAACTACTACGGCAAGATCGCCGGCTTCCGCGAGGCGTGGACGAAGCCTTGCACGCTGGCGCGGCGGGCCGAATCACCGGCAGAAGCGGTCGCCGCCGCTCGCGAACTCGCTCATCGGATTTGAGCGAGTGCGTCGTCACCAGCGACAGCCGCGCGGATAACTCCAAACCTCACGGCGCAGCAAGGCCGCCCGTCTCCCGGTCGCCGCCGTCGCCAGCATCACTTGGGCTCGCCGATGTACTGCCTCACGGCCCGCCCGTTCCCGTCGAAGTACATACACAACCGCCCGCCAATCCCGTAGGGCCACCACACAAAATACGTCTCGCCTCGCACGTAGCCGAGATTGTGAATGCGCTCGTTGTACCTCGGCTGTCCCAACGCCGCGGTGACTTCTGCTTTGGTCTGACCGAGGTAGTTACGCCAACACCTCGGGGACCCTCTTGAGGCCCAGATAAACGCGGCGCCCAAGATCAGCAGGGCCACGATGAACTTTGCCAACGTGAAGCGCGGTCGGGAACGCGTTGGTTCCGTCATCAAATCACCTGCTCAAGCATCCGACCCAGCACGAGCCGGGCGTCGAAGTGTTGTTCGGCGATCGCGCGGGCGGCGCGGCAGTGGCGGGGATAGTCGGCGTCGAGAGACGCCACCGCGGCGTGGGCTTCGGCGGGCGTGCGGAAGGGGAGCAGGCCCTCGCCGGTGGGAAGGAAGTCGCTGAAGCCGGTGTCTTGAACGACGGCGGGGCGGCCGGAGGCGAGGTAGGCGGAGGTGCGGTCGCTGAACCAGCCGGAGCGGGTGCTGACGTAGCCGTGCTTGGCGACGCAGAACTCGGCGCGGGAGCCGGCGAGGAATCGCTGGTAGGTGAACGGATCCTTCGTCACCTCGCGGGGGTCGAGGATTTCCCACCCGCCGTCGCGGAGGCGGCGCTTGATGTCGTCCGGCCCGTTGACGGCGATCCGCATTGGCCGGCCGGTGTCGTTCGGTAGCGCGAAGTACGGGACGAACTCGCGATCCTTCTGGCCGTAGACGCGGCCCCCGTACTCGCGGTCGCCGTACGCGGACCAGTTGATCACGGTGGTGACCGGGGCGGCCGGATCGGCTGTCGTGACGGGCCAGAGGTCGAGCACGACCGGCTGGCGCGTGGGGAGCCACGCCTGGCCGGCGGTGGGCGAGTCGTTGCCGGGCCGGCCGAGGTTCTCGCCGTACGTAAAGAGGGACGTGTAGGCCGAGAAGGGGACCTTCATCCCGTGGCCGCCGATCTGCGTGAAGATCGGGTCGGTGTCGACGAGCACCCGCCGGCGGGCGGCGTCGGTCTCGGGGATGTAGTTCACGCCGCTGAGGTTGAAGTAGACGTCGCACTCGGCGAGCCGCGACGCCAGCGCGGGCCGGCTCAGGCCGTGGGCGGTGCCGTCCTCGGCGAGGTAGCACCAGTCGTCCTGTAGGCCGTGGGGGCGCAGCAGGTTGAGCGTGTAGTTGATGCCGTACGTCGGGTCGGCCGTCATCACGTTCCGGCCGGCGTCGAAACACGAGTCGGGCCAGCCGAAGTCTTCGAAGAACGTCACCTCGTGCCCGAGCCGCTTCAACCCGACGAGGTACTGCAGGTGGTGCCAGCTATGCCCGCCCACGGGGTGGCGGACGAGGTGGCCGGAGCAGACGATTCGAAGGGACATCGTGGGAAGTGGTGGTGTGGGCTGGTTGAGTGGGGTGTGCTGGAGTCGAGGATATCCCGATCCGCGCGGTCGGCCTCTTCACTTCAATCCGCAATCCGCAATCCAAAATCCAAAATCGCCCTTCATTCGTACTTCAGGACCGAGTGGATGTCGTAGGACATCTTCGCGCGGCCGTTCAGCCCCGCCAGTTCGATCAGCACGGCGATGCCGGCGATGTGGCCGCCGAGTTGTTCGACGAGGTCGCAGCAGGCTTTCATCGTGCCGCCGGTGGCGAGCAGGTCGTCGACGATGAGCACGCGCTGGCCCTTCACGATCGCGTCGGCGTGCATCTCGAGCGTGTCCTTGCCGTACTCGAGGTCGTAGGTCATCGAGATCTTCTTGTGCGGCAGCTTTCCCGGCTTGCGCACGAGGCCGAACCCCGCCGACAGGCAGCAGGCGACGGCGGTGCCGAAGATGAACCCGCGGCTCTCGGCGCCGATCACGAGGTCGATGTTCTGGCCGCGGTACGGGTTGGCCATCAACTCGACGGCCAAGCCCAGCCCCTGCGGGCTGGCGAGCATCGGCGTGATGTCGCGGAACAGGATGCCCGGCTTGGGAAAGTCGGGGATGTCGCGCACGAGCGCCTTCAGCCGGGTGATCGGATCGACCATGCGGGGAGCGTACGGCGGGGCGGGGGAAACGTAAAGACGGCGTGGCCGCGGCGGCGGCACGATCGGCCCGTGACGGCGGTCCGAATCGCACGAACGCCGCGGGGGCATTGCGTGCACCCGCGGCGTCCGTCGAAGTTCGACAGAGTATCGCGCGACTAGATACTGCACCGCGGACAACCCTGAAGCTTCCTCGATACGCCGTGGGAGCTTGCTCCCACGGTTCCCGCGAATGACGTCGATACACGACGTCCCGCGACGCTCTAGATCCCGCCGTCGACCGTCATCGCCGCGGAGGCGGCCGATCGCCTCGTGCTCGATCTGGCGGACGCGGCTCGCGGGTCAGGCCGATCCGCTCGCCGATCTCCTTCAGCGTCATGGGGTCGTCGCCGTCGAGGCCGTAGCGGAGGCGCAGGATCTTGGCGGCCCGCTCATCGATGTCGCCGAGCAGTTCGCCCAGGACGCGCAGGTTGTCGTTCTGCAGCACGATCATGTCGGGCGGCGGGTTGTTCGTATCGGCGACCATGTCGTTGATCGTCAACTCGCCGTCGTCGCTGCCGGACTGGGTGGGGCTGTTGAACGCCTTCACCGCCTTGCGGATGATCTTCAGCTTCTTCGGCGACAGCTTCATGCGCGGCCAGCTCCTCGGTGCTGGGCATGCGGCCGAGGCGGTCCTCGAGCTCGCGCATCGCGTACTTCAGCTTCGTCATCAGCTCGACCATGTAGGCCGGGATGTGGATCGGCTGCACCGCGTTGATCAGCGCGCTTGATCGCCTGCTTGATCCACCACGACGCGTAGGTGCTGAAGCGGGCGCCGTTGTCCGGGTCGAACCCCTCGACGGCCTTCAGGAGCCCGATGTTCCCCTCCTCGATGAGGTCCGTCAGGCAGAGCCCGCGGTTGACGTAGTGCTTGGCGATGTTGACGACGAGCCGCAGGTTCGAGCGCACCATGCTCGCGGGCCTCCGGATCGTTGTCGTTGATGATGCGCGCGCCAGCGCTTCTCCTCGTCGGCCGTCAGCAGCGCGAGTCGTTGATCTGGCGGAGGTAAAGCTGCAACCCGGATTGAACGGCGGCTGTCGACATATCGGTGGTATCGGTCCGCCTCCGGCCCGGGTTTGGCTCCGGAGGCGGATCGGTTGGAAAGATTGCGGGAGGCGCGGAAGGGGAGAAATTTCCGACGTGGTACGCGTTCGGAGGAGGTTGTCGGTGGGCCCGACGGGGTTCGTACCGGTCGTAACGGATAGCGCGGTTGCGCGCTTGCGGCTTCGCAGACCCGGCGTGCCCCGCTCTGCTAATCCGCAAGCGGCCAACGATCAGAGCGAAAGCGTTGTCGAAACGAGCACGCAAAAAAGAGCGGGCCACCCTTTGGGCGGCCCGCTCTTACTGACGTCCGGACGATCGTTAGGGTTACTGGCCGATCTTGAGGTCGCCGAGCCCACCGCCGAAGCCGCCGCCTTCGAGGCCGCCGCGGAGGCCCTTCTTGACGGCGCGTTCCGCGCGGACTTCTTCGCGGCTCTCCTCGTCCTGGGCCCACTGGGCCCGCTTGAGCGAGAGGCCGATCTTGCGCTCGTCGGAGTCGACGCGAAGGATCTTCACGTCGACCTCCTGGCCGACCTTCAGCGCCTCCTCGGGCTTCTCGATCTTCTGGTCGCTGATCTCGCTGATGTGCAGCAGACCCTCGAGGCCCGACTCGAGCTCGACGAACACGCCGAAGTTCGCGATCTTCGTGACCGCGCCCTTGACGACCATGCCCGGGCGGTAGTTCGCCGGGATGACGGTCTGCCACGGGTCTTCCTGCATCTGCTTCAGGCCCAGCGCGATGCGCTGCTTCTCCTGGTCGACGCTGAGGACGACCGCGCGGACGTTCTCGCTCTTCTTGAGCACCTCGCTGGGGTGGCCGATCTTCTTCGTCCACGACAGGTCGCTGACGTGCAGCAGGCCGTCGATGCCCTCCTCGATCTCGACGAACGCGCGTAGTTGGCGATGTTGCGGACCTTGCCCTCGATGACCGACCCGGGCGGGTACTTCTCGGCCACGCGTTCCCAGGGGTTCTCCTCGACCTGCTTCATGCCGAGGAGATCTCCTGCTTGTCCTTGTTGATCTCCAGGACCTTGACCTGCACCTTCTGGCCGGCGGCGACGACCTCGCTCGGGTGGTTGATGCGCTCGTCCAGCTCATCTCCGAGATGTGCACCAGGCCCTCGACGCCGTCCTGCAGCTTGCAGAACGCGCCGTACGACATGATGTTGACCACCTCGGCCTCGTGGGCCGACCCGACCAGGTACTTCGTCTCGATCGTCTCCCAGGGCGAGGCTTCCTTCTGCTTCAGCCCCAGCGCGATCTTCTCCTTGTCCTTGTCGATCTGCAGGACCTTGACCTCCACCTCGGCGTCGATCTTGAGCATCTCGCTCGGGTGGTTGATCCGGCCCCAGGACATGTCGGTGATGTGCAGCAGCCCGTCGATGCCGCCGAGGTCGATGAACGCGCCGAAGTCGGCGATGTTCTTGACCGTGCCCTTGATCGTCTGGCCGACGACGAGCGTGTCGAGCGTCTTGCGCTTGAGCTCCTCGCGGCTGGACCTCGATCATCTTGCGGCGGCTGATGACGATGTTGCGACGCTCCTCGTCGATCTTGAGGATCATCGCGCGTCGATGTCGCGGCCGATCCAATCGCTGATCTCGCCGGGGCGGCGGATGTCGACCTGGCTGGCGGGGAGGAAGACCGGCACGCCGATGTCGACGAGCAGGCCGCCCTTGATCTTCTTCATCACCTTGCCCTTGACCGGGTCGCCCTCCTTCTTGGACTTCATGATGGCTTCCCAGTTGATGATGCGATCAGCCTTGCTTGCTGATCTTCACCAGACCGGTGTCGCCCTCGACGTCTTCCAGCAGGACGCGGACCTCGTGGCCGATCTCGACCGCGTCGGGGTCGTCAAACTCGTTGCGGCTCGAGCACGCCCTCGCTCTTGAGGCCGAGCTCGACGACGAAGTCGTCGCCGATGATGCTGCTGACGCGGCCCTTGATGATCGCGCCGGGTGTGAAGTCCTGCACCTCGTCGCTCGTGATGAGCTTGGCGAGGTCGAGCTGCATGTCGCCCGCCTCGTCCATCGTGTGGGCGTCGGGCAGGGCGGTGGCGACGGCCGAGTTCACTTCGTCATCGATGTCGCCGAGGGAATTGATCAGATTGAGGTCAACCATGAGAAGGGGGTTCGGGCGGAAGGGAACACGCCGCCCGCGTGGTTAGGCGCGGAAACGATCGGAACCGATGCGTCCACCGCCGCGGCCGCGCGCCGACGACGGGAGAGACCCCCGGATGAGAAAAGGACGGACCATCCGCCCGACGGGGCAATCCGACAATTATAGAGACGCCCGGAATGGGTCGCAAGCCGCTCGCGTCCCGAAAGCGGCGCCGCCGGGCAAAAATCTTTCAACGAAAGCGGGTGGCGTGCCGATATCTGAAACAGGCTGTGGGTCTCCGACCTTTAAAGGTTGGGCAGCCTGTATCGAGACCGGTGTTACGGCGAGCACCGGTCTCTTTTTTTGCGCACATTTCACGATGACGCGTCCGGCGCGGACGCGGCCGGAATTCTTCCCCACGTCTCGTAGCCCCGGGGCGCGAGCTCGCGGACATTCGTGTTCATAGACCCGGGGCTTCCGCCCGCGGCTATCAACTGTTGCCGACGGGCCGACCCGGTTCAACTGCGGCAACCTACCGAGGCGCAGAACGCGCTGTCGTGCTAACGCTCGTCCCGCTGCTTCGCCAACCACTTCTGACGCCACGGGGGCATCTGTTTCTCCGTGACGTCGCTCCAGAGCCCCCGTCCCTTCTTCCTGGCCTCATTTTCCGCCTGCTCGAACTGCGGCTTCATCGCGTGCTGGAAGCGGCGATCCGCGTAGCGCGGCCGTCGCGGACGAGGTCGAGGTTCAGGTTGTCCCCCTCGTTCAGGTACAGGTACGCGAGGAGGCGGCCGTAGTGGTCGCGGGTCTGCGTCTGGTCGAGGCGGACGATGATGTCGCGGCCGCGCGTGCGGGCGGCGAGGTAGGACTTGGCGCGCTCCGCCCCGTGGGCAGGGCCGTCGCCCCCTTGGGACGCAGTTCCGGCGCGTCGATGCCGAGCAGGCGGACGCGTCGGTTCACCCCCGCCCGGCCGGCGGAGGGTGAGCGTGTCGCCGTCGGCCACCGAGACGACCTCGCACGCCTGCTTGTCGAAGTGAGCCCAGTCGTCGCCCCGATACTTGAACCAGCCCGCCCGGTCGAGCACCGCCGACCCGCCCCCGCCGAGCACGACCAAGAGCAATGCGACCCGCACCCACCGGCGGAGTCGGATCTGCCCGGCGACGGGACGACGGCGGCGGAAGGTGCGGGATCGGCCGAACATGGTGAGGAGGAGTGTCGGCCGTGGGGTTAGCGGTTCATGGTCGACGTCGCGGGCGACGCCGGGCACGTTGGCTCAAATCCGCACATTATTGGCGCAAAAATGGGACCCAACATCGGGTATTAGTTCGACGTAATGATTGAAGCAGGCCGAGCGGTTCCCCGCCGGCCGCGACAATCTCCCATCTGGCGGACGCGGCACGGATCAGACGATACCAGCAACCCCACATCTCTCCTATGAACCGACGTCACTTCCTCTCGGCACTCGGCGGCAGCCTCGGCTACTCAGTCATCGTGCGCGGGACGAGCCGCTGGCCGCGGCCAAGGTCCCCTCGCGCGAGGAGATCAGCAAGGCGTTCGACACCGTCGCGGGGCCGCCGGGCAACGACCGCCGCCTCGAGGGCGAGCCGCACATGACGCTCGTCGACCTCGCGTGCGACGTGTTCGTCGCCGGCGGCGGGATGGCCGGCGTGCGCGGCGGTGGCGGCGCGCAACGGGGCGAAGGTCGTCCTCGTGCAGGACCGCCGCGCCTCGGCGGGAATTCGAGCAGCGAAGTGAAGATGCACATCGTCGCGCCGACCACGGCCTCGGCCGGCCCGGCTGCGCGAGAGCGGGCTGCTGGAGGAGTTCCGCCTCGACGACGCGGTGAACAACCCGCACCGCAGCTGGGAACTGTGGGACCTGCTGCTGTACGACAAGGTCAAGAGCGAGCCGAACATCACGCTCCTGCTCGACACCGTCCTCTACGCCGCCGAAACCGCCGACGCGACGATCAGCCGCGTGATGGCCCGCTGCGACAAGACCGAGCACCTCTACCGCGTGACGGCGAAGATCTTCATCGACTGCACCGGCGACAGCCGGCCGCGCTCGAAACGGGAGCCGACGCGGTGGGGCGCGAGACGCGGCAGGAGTTCAACGAGTCGCTCGGGATGGAGAAGGCGGACAAGGAGACGCTCGGCAGCAGCATCCTGTTCACGAGCCGCGACTACGGCAAGCCGATCCCGTACAAGGCGCCGAAGTGGGCGCGGAAGGTGACGAAGGAACAACTCCGCTTCCGCCCGACCAAGACGTGGGAGTACGGCTACTGGTGGATCGAGGGGCGGCCAGCTCGACACGATTCGCGACAACGAGCGTATCCGCTTCGAACTGCTGGCGATCGCCACCGGCGTCTGGGACTTCATTAAGAACTCGGGCGAGCACCCGACGAGCGCCAACTGGGGCCTCGACTGGCTCGGCATGGTGCCGGGCAAGCGCGAGAGCCGGCGGCTCGTCGGCGACCACATGCTCACGCAGGGCGACCTGATGGGCCTCAACGGCGAGTTCGAGGACGACGTGGCGATCGGCGGCTGGCCGATGGACGACCACCCGCCGTCCGGCTTCGACAAGCCCGACCAGAAGCCGTGCGTGCAGATCAAGCTCGCCGAGGTCTACGGCATCCCGCTGCGGTCGCTCTACAGCCGCAACGTCAAGAACCTGATGATGGCGGGGCGGAACATCGCGCGCGTCGCACGTCGCGTTCACGTCGACCCGCGTGATGGCGACGTGCAGCGTGATGGGCCAGGCCGCCGGCACCGCCGCCGCCGCCGCCGCCCGGCAGGGCGTGATGCCGCGCGCGCTGTACGAGGACAAGTCGAAGCTCGCCGAACTTCAGCAGGCGTTGCTCCGCGACGACCAGGGAATCAAGACCGTCCGCAATCAGGACCCGCGCGACCTCGCCCGCGCGGCGAAGGTCGCCGCGTCGGCCGAGGACCCGGAGATGCCGGCGGCGAACGTGATCAACGGGCTGACCCGCGACATCCCCAAGAAGGTGAAGAACTGCTGGGCCGCCCCGATGACGGCCGCCGAGGGCGCGTGGGTCGAGCTGACGTGGACGCCGCAGAAGCTGACGCACCTGCAATTGACGTTCGACTCCGGCTTTCAGCGGCGGCTCATGCTGACGTCGTCGAACGCCGCCACGGCCAAGCAGATCCGCGCCGCGCGGCCGGAGACGGTGAAGGACTACCGCGTCCTCTACACCGACGCCGCCGGCAAGCAGCACGAACTGCTCAGCGTGCAGGGCAACTACCAGCGCCCTCAACCGCCACACGTTCGCACCGGTCGAGGCGCGATCGATCCGCGTCCACGTGATGGCGACCAACGGCGCGCGACCTCGCGAAGATCTTCGAACTCCGCTGCTACGCCTGACCGGCGACGCCGTCCGTACCAGCCCGAAAAGCGCAAATGCAGCGCACGTGCCCGACGAGCCGAATCGGTTACGTGCGCCCGCGCGCGTGTTCCTGACCGCCGCACGGTCGTGATGCCGAAGAGGGCACCCAACGCTGCGGCCTCGTTGGTCCGCTCGCTTGCGAGCCGCGTCACGGTGCGCGAGATCAGATCTACCCCGATCCGCAGGGGGGTCACCCGCGGCCATATCCCAGTTCAACGACATCGTCCGGAGAGGCATCCGGACGCGCTTGATGTGCGGCGCGGCGTTCCAGGCCGCTTCTATCCCAGCAGGTCAACCGGAAACTCCACCGTCTTTCCCGCCTCCATCGCCTCGGTGGCCATTGCGACAGTCGCAGTGTTGAGCAGCCCCGCCTTTACGTCGCAGATCGTCGCGACGTCGCGGCTGCGGACGTGGTCGAAGAAGGAGACGAGCTGCTCGCGCGTCGGCTCGCCGGCGTCGTTCTGGATCTCGGTGGGCGTGCCGCGGTGGGCCCAGGGGTCGTTGGGGAAGCCGAGCGTCTTGCCGCTCGTCACCACGGCCGCGTTCTTGTCGGCGGCCGCGGCGGCCTTCGCCGCGCTGTCCAGCCGGCGTCGACCTGCTTCTCCCTGTACAGCAGGCCGACCGGCTCGGTCAGCAGGATCGTGCCGCGGGTGCCCATGATCAGCTCCGACGCCCTTCCTCGAACGCGTTGGCGCGGATCGAGGAGTACGTAGCGCGAACCGTGTACGGCTCCTTCAGGGCCGGGTCGCGGTCGTGGGCAGCGGGCGTGACGACGTACTCGTAGGTGCAGAACAGGTTGTCCGCCACCTCCCGGCCGTCGCGCCAGTAGTCGATGCCGCCGGTCGCGGTGACGGCGGCGAGGACGGTGCCGAGCATCCAGCTAGCGGCGTCCATCTGGTGGCTGCCGAGCTCGGACATCAGCCCGCGCGAGCACGCCTTGTACAGCCGCCAGTTGAGCCGGCGGCTCGAGGTCGGCCCACTTCTTGTCCTCGCGCGGCACCGGGACCGGCCGGCGGCAGCGCCGTTGCGGTGCCACTGGGATTTGATGGCGGTGATCCGGCCGATCATCCCGGCGTCGACCATCGCGGGCCTGCTGGTAGATCGGGTTCGCCCGCCGTTGCGAGGCCCACCTGAAACACGACCTTCTTCTCCTCCACCTTCGCCGCGAGCTTGCGCGCTTCGTCGACGCTGTAGCACATCGTCTTCTCGCAGAAGACATCCGCGCTTCGGCGTCGATCGCGTCGGCGCAGACGGGGAAGTGCACGTGCAGCGGCGTCGCCACGACCACCACCTGCGGCTTCACGCGGCTCGAGCATCTGCCGGTAATCGGCGAATGCTTCGGCGTCCGGCCCCGCGAAGGCGGCGGCGGCCTTGCGGTGGGGCTCGTAGTCGTCGCAGATCGCCACGACGCGGGCGCCCTCGATCGTCGTGATCTTGCGGAGCAGGTCCGACCCGCGGCCGCCGGTGCCGACGACCGCCACGCGGCAGCAGCGTCGGCGTCGCCGTCGGCGCGCCCGCGCGCGTGCGTCAGCCGCCCACGACCGCAAGGCCGCCAGCGGCGGCGGCGATGAACTGGCGCGCCCGATTCACGTTCGCGTCTGCGAGGGGCATGTGGGTCCCGGGTCAGGGTTTGAGCCAGACGAGTCGCGGCCGGCCGTCGTCGTCCGGATGGTCGATCCACGCCGCCGAAAATGGCCGAGCCGCCGTCGCGTGATATCGCCCGCCGCGTCAACGGCCCCCATAGCCAAAAGGGCGGTGGACAACACCTCCGCGTCGAACGCGCTGGTCGGTCCGCCCGCCAGCACGACGCACGCCGCCTGCTCGCGCGCAGCGGATCGTTCCGCGTCGGGTCGACCACGTCCGACGCCACGCCCGCCCGCGTGGGAACACCGCCGACGACGACATCGCGCGGTCCGACAGGCTCACGCACTCCATCGACTCGCCATCGCCGGCGGCGGCGGATGGGTCGCCCACGCCGACGCGCCACGGCCGACCGTCGGGCCCGTCCCCGATCGCGAGGACCGAACTCGTGCCGCCGTGGAGCAGCGCGTGATCGATCGCCGCCGCGCGCAGCACCGCCGCCGCGCGGTCGAGCGCGTACCCCTTTCCGCACCCGCCGAAGTCGAGGAAGACGCCGGGCACGCCGAGAACCGAACGCGTCGGGTCGCCGGGTCGATCGACGCGGCCGGCCGCGGAAGTGCCGGCGACTGACGCCGGCTCACGGCCGTCGTCGAAGTAACCGCGGGTGGCATCGGCGGCGTCGCGCGCAGGCTTGCAGCAGTTGCGCGGTTCCACGTCCACCAGCACCGGCCCGGGGTGGCCGAGGCGGTTCACCCGATACGTCTCGCTCGCCGGGTCGAACCGCGAGAGCAGCTGCACTCCACCCGCACCACCTCGTCCAGCGCCCGCGTCGGCCGCGGCCTCGGCGTGCTCGGCGTCGGGGTGCAGCACGACGACCTCGAACACCGTGTTCATCGCATGACGGCGGCGCGCGAGCTGCGGGAGAGTCCACATCAACTCGTACGGCTTGCGGCGCGGAACGTTTGGCGGTGGTCCGACGGGAAAAAGTCGAAGGTGAACCACGGAGACACGGAGACACACGGAGATGGAGAACAGACACGGAGGCACCGAGAAGAGTGAGAGGCGAGGTCGGAGGACCGCAGGTGAAGGAAGACCAAGCACGCGTCGCGGCCGTTCCCTCCATCCTCGATCCTCCGATGTCGTTCTCTCCTCCTACCTCCGTGTCTCCGTGTCTCCGTGGTTCAATTCCTGATTCGTTCTAAATGCCTTTGACATTGTGCGAACGCGCGCGAGGAAGAACGAGCCCTTCGGGCCTGCGGCTAAAAGGTGGAGAGCAGGTGCATGGCGCGCAGCGACGGGGGACGGGCGCGTGCGCCGTCGTCAGTTCTTCGTGCCGAGGTCGAACGCGTCGTGGACGATTTGCAGGGCCTTGGGGGCCTGTTCCTTGTCGATGATGCAGGAGATCTTGATCTCGCTCGTCGTGATGTTCTGGATGTTCACCTTCGCGTCGGCCAGCGCGCCCAGAACATCCGCTGGGCGACGCCGGTGTGGACGCGCATGCCGACGCCGACGACGCTCACCTTCGCCAGGTCGCTCTGGTACGTCGCCTTCGCCCGCTCGCCGAGTTCCCGCACGATCCGCTCGACGAGCGGCCGGTGTCGGCCAGGTCGCCGTGCTCGACGGTGAAGCTGATGTTGGCCGTGTTGTCGTCCATCACGTTCTGGATGATGTCGTCGACCGACACGTTGGCCGCCGCGATGTCGCCGAAGATCTTGGCGGCGATTCCCAGGCGGTCGGGCACGTTCTTGACCGTGACGCGGACGAGGTCCTTCTTGAGGGCGACGCCCGGATGACGATGTGTTCCATGTTCTGCGTCTCCGCGACGATCCACGTCCCCTCGTTCTCGTTCTGGCTGTTGCGTACGTGGATCGGCACGTCGTACTTGGCGAACTCCACGGCCCGCGTCTGCAGCACCGACGCGCCCAGGCCGGACAGTTCCAGCATCTCGTCGTAGCTGATGCGGTCGATCTTGCGGGCGTTCTTCACGATGCGCGGGTCGGCGGTGTAGATGCCGTCGACGTCGGTGAAGTTCTCGCCGGCGTCGGCCTTGAGGACCCGCCCAGCGCGACGAGCGTCGCGTTGCTGCCGCCGCGGCCGAGCGTCGTGAAGTGGCCGTCGGGCGTGACGCCCTGGAAGCCGGCGACTATCACGATCCGGCCCGCCTGGAGCTGCTCGAAGATGCGCTGCTTGTTGATCGACTGGATGCGCGCCTTGCTGAACGCGTCGTCGGTGACGAGGCCGATCTGCCCGCCGGTGAAGCTGATCGCCTCGTGCCCCTACGCGTGCAGCGCCATCGCCATCAGCGCGATCGTCACCTGCTCGCCGGTCGCCAGCAGTTGGTCCATCTCGCGGCTGGCGGCGGGCAGTCCTTGCAGACCTCCGTCGCCAGCGCGACGAGGGTCGTCGGTCGTGTCGCCCATCGCGCGGACGACGACGACCACCTGGTTGCCGCGGCTCCTTCTGCATACCGCGCGCGGGCCGCCCGGT
Organism: Phycisphaerae bacterium; assembly: GCA_030448225.1. The sequence goes on along the minus strand of JAUJNJ010000016.1, from coordinate 43,776 downwards.
GGATGCGCTCGGCGTCCGCGACGCTCGTGCCCCCGAATTTCTGAACGATCAAGCCCATGGTCTGGCGTCCGATCCCGCCGCAGCCGCGGCGGGTGAAAGGGCGGATTATAGTGGGGACGGCCGGATCCTCAACGTCTGGGGCAGGCGCGGGCGGCCTGGCGAGGCGGCTCAGCGGGCGGCACCGGTCAGCTCGGCGACGGCCCGGCGGGCGCGAGGGTCATTCGGGTCGATCGCCAGCGCCTGCTCGTAGTAGGTCAGCGCCTCGGCGAGCCGCCCCTGGTTGCGCACGGCGTTGCCGAGGTTCACCAGCGTCCGCGGGAGCCGGGCGCGATCGACCGCCCGGCGGAACTCGGCCTCGGCGGCGGCGAAGTCGCCGGACATCGCCAGGGCGGCGCCGAGGCTCTCGTGGACGGCGGCGTTGTTCATCCCCCGGCGGATCGCCTCGCGGTAGTGGGGGATCGCGACGGCCGGGCCGGCCGTGCGGAGGCGGAGGTTGCCGAGGTTGAAGTGGGCGTAGACGTCGCCCGGGTCGATCCGCAGCGCCTCGTGCAGGTGCGCCTCCGCCTGCTGCGCCGCCGCCTCCCGCGCGAGGCCGGCCTGGCGGTGCGTGCCGCCCTCGTCGAACGCGTCGGGCCGGGTCAACTCGGTGGCGATGTAGCGGTGCGCCATGCCGTTGTCGCGCGTCGCGGAGACGGCCTGCACGAACAGCGTAACCGTGTTCCGCCACGTCTCGACCTGCCGCAACGTCAGCACGCACAGCGCGACGCAGGCCGCCGCGGCGGCGGCGGTCGCCAGTTGCCGGCCGCGGCGCCCGTGGCGGGCGACGACGTCGTCGATCGCCCACACCGCCGCGATCAGCAGGCCCATGCCCGGCAGGTACGTGTACCGGTCCGCCATCGACTGGAGGCCCGCCTGGACCACGCCCGACACCGGCACGAGCATCCCGAGGAACCACAGCCACCCGACCAGCACGTAGGGCCGCCGCCGCCGCGTCATCCACGCGAGCACCGTCACGCCGAAGACGAACGCAACCGACGCCGCGACGTACGACGCGGGCCAGTCGCGCGGGTGCGGGTACAAGACCGCCAGGTCCGCCGGCGCGATCGTCTTGCCGATGTAGCGCGGCACGGACACGAACGCGTTGGCCACCCGCTGCCCCATCGTCAGCGACTGGCCCATCTCCAGCGCCCCGCCCTCGCGCTGAAGGACCACCGTCCACCCGCAGGCGATGAGGGCCAGCACGAGCAACGGCACCTTCTCGAGCAGTCCGGCGCGGACGGAGCCGGACGGCGGCGCTGGGGGGAGATCTGTTGCGTCCCGGTCGTCCATCGGTTCGTCCGGCAGCGGCACAATTCGGCCCGCCCACGGGCGGCGCAGGGGCCACCAGTCCAGCAGCAGGAGCAGGAACGGCAGCGTGACGATCATCGTCTTCGACATCAGCCCGAGCGCGAACGCGACGCAGACGAGGATGAGCCGAGCCGCCGACGGGCCGCGCGCGTAGCGGGTGTACGCGAGCAACGTCAGCAGGAAGAACGTGGCGGCCAGCACGTCCTTGCGCTCGGCGATCCAGGCGACGGACTCGACCCGCAACGGGTGGACGGCGAACAGCGCGGCCGCCCACGCCGCCGGCCAGCGGCGGCCCGTCCAGCGCATCAGCAGGACGAACAGCAGCACGGCGTTCAACGCGTGGATCGCCGCGCTCGTGGCGTGGTGGCCGCCGGCGTTCAGGCCGAACATCGACACGTCGGCCAGGTGCGACAGCCACGTCACCGGGAGCCAGTTGGCGAACTCGGTCGTCGTGAACGCCCACCAAACCGTCGCCGGCGACAGCCCCCGCTGGACGGTGGCGTTCTCGGTCACGTAGGCGTTGTCGTCGAGCGCGACGAAGTCGAACGACAGCGACCGCGCGTAGAGCAGGAACGACACCACCGCCAGCGCGACGCAAACCAACAGGTCGGCGCGGCCCGCGAGCACCCCGGCCGCCGCGCCGCCGGACGCGCCATCGTGGCCGCCGGCCCGGCGGCCGCTCGACTTTGCTCGTGTGTCGTTGCGACGTCCCACGATCTTCGCGCTCCCCTAGTCGTTCCCGCCGCGGAGGAAATGCTCCATCAACTCGTGGCCGCGCTCGATGTTCAAGCCGCCCGCGGCGGCGTTGCGCTCGGAGTAGGGGGCGGGGCTGTTCGGCGTGACGCCGGTGCCGGCCATGGCGAAAGGGCTGGGGGCGTAGCCGTGCTTGCGCGTGCTGATGTTGGTGGGGTGGTCGGGCATGACGAGGATCCGCCACTGGGGGAACGTGCGGAGCTTGTCGAGGGTCGGGCCAACGACGTGCCGGTCGATGTGCTCGATCGCCGCCACCTTCGTCCGCCAGTCGGCCTGGTGGCTGGCCTCGTCGGGGGACTCGACGTGGGAGAAGACGAGGTCGTAGTCGTCGAGGGCGGCGGCGGTGGCGTCGCCCTGGCCGACGTAGTTCGTGTCGTGGAAGCTCGTCATCCCCTCGACGTCGAGGTTCGCCCAGCCGAGCAGGGCGGCCAGGCCGCGCAGGAGGTCGACGCCGGTGATCATCGCGCCGCGCGCGACGCCGAAGCGCTCCCGGAATGTCGGCATCGCCGGCGCGTGGCCCTGGCCCCAGAGCCAGACCTGCGTCGCGGGGTTGTGGCCGGCGGCGTTGCGGGCGGCGTTGATCTCGTGCCCGTCGAACAGGTCGGCCGAGCGCTCCATGATCCGCCGGAGGATCTCGCTGCCGGCGCCCTTGGGCAGGTGGCCGGCGATCGGCTCCTCGGGGATCTCGTGGGGCGGGCGGGTGAGCACGTCGAACTCCGCGGCGCCGCGGTAGACGAGGAGGTTGCGGTAGCTGACGCCGGCGTGGAACTCCCACCCGCCGAGGTCGAGCGAGCGGGCGAGGAGGTCGAGGAGGCGCCGCGCCTCGGCGTCGGAGATGCCGCCGGCCGAGTGGTCCTTCATCACGCCGCCGAGGACGGTGACGAGGTTGCAGCGGAAGACCCAGTCCGTCGGCGCCAGCGGGATGCGCCGCGCCGCGGCCTCGAGCGGGGCCCGGCCGGTGTGGTAGACGGCCGGGTCGTAGCCCAGGAGCGTCATCGTCGCGACGTCGCTGCCGCTCTCGAAGCCGTCCGGGACCGTGCGGGCGAGGCCCTGCCGCCCCTCGGCGGCGACGCGGTCCATGTTCGGCGTCTCGGCCGCCTCGAGCGGGGTTCTGCCGCCGAGTTCCTTCAGGGGCTCGTCGGCCGCCCCGTCGGGGATGATGATGGCGTACTTCATGAGTTGCGACGTTGTCCGGCGCCGCCGGCATCACGTCAATCTTTTCGATCCGAGCGAACGTCCTCGACCGCCGCCGCGCCGGTCATCGGTGCGCGGTCCGCGCGCGCTAGAAGAGCGTTTCGGCGGTCACGGGCGCGATGCAGTCGGCGGTCTCGTTGCGGGGGCTGTTGACGGTCCGGGAGACGGGGTGCGCCTCCATCTCGGCGGCCGGGTAGGGGGCGAGCAGGGGGGCGAGGTCTTCGGGCGCGCGTTCGCCGGGGTCGAGCCACTGCTGGTAGTGCTCGGGGCGCAGGATCACGACCATGCGGTCGTGGATCGGGGCGACGACCTCGTTGGGCATGCCGGTGATGAGCGTGCAACTCGGGAGGGAGGTGCCGTCGGGTGAGCGCCAAGTCTCCCACAGCCCGGCGAACGCGAACGGCTCGCGGGACTTCATGCGGATGTACATGGGGGTCTTGGTCTTGCCGTCCGGCTCGCGGCGCCACTCGTAGAAGCCGTCGGCGGGCACGAGGCACCGGCGCCGCCGCAGCGCGTTGCGGAACGCCGGCTTCTCGGCGAGCGTCTCGGCCCGCGCGTTGATCATGCGCCCGCCGATCGACGGGTCCTTCGCCCACGGCGGGACGAGCCCCCAGTGGAAGTGCGCGAACCGGTCCGGCTCCGCGTTGGACACCGCCAGCACCGGCTGCGTGGGCGCGACGTTGTACCGCGCGATCGCGTCGGCGGGGGGCACCTCGATCCACGGGAAGCGCTGGAGCAACTGCTCGAGCTTGAACAGGGTGTAGCGGCCGCACATGCCCGGATTATAGAGACGTTCGCACGCGGCGGCGCGGGGGAGACGCGCTGCGAACATCGCGGCCGATGCGTTCAAGCCAGCTGACGTGGCCACCAGCCGCGACCCTGTCCGGCGTGGCCTTGCATCACGGGAGCCGTCGAATGCACCTCATAGCCGCGGGCGGAAGCGCTCGGTCTTCCCGCCGGAAAACACCTCAATTTGGGCATCGCACACTGTGTTGCACGGCGGGTCCGAAAACGGCGACGCCCGGAGTGATCGGTCACTCCGGGCGTCGGGCGTTGGCTCAGAAGGTCGCGGCCGTCGCGTTTACCGGCCGGCCTGGGCGTAGTAGCCGCTGAAGTAGAGGAAGCGGTTCTGGTTCATGATCGGGATGTGCAGCTCGGTCGCCCGCGACACGATGTTCGCGTACGCCTCGCTGGCGGCGGTCGCCTCCTCGAGTTCCTTCTGGCGGACCGGGTCCTGCCGCTCCTCCTCGGTCAGCTCGGGCACCTCGGGCTCCTTGCCCATCACGACGAAGTCGACGTTGGCCGTCACCTTGGCCTGGACGTTGCCGCCCCACTGGGTGATGAGGCGCTTGACGATCTCGGCGTCGGCCGAGGAGGCGGTGCCGTTCTGGTCGAGGTCGAAGTTGCCGTAGACGACGAAGTTGTACTTGGTCTTGGCGTCGTAGACGACGTTGGAGATCAGGTCGCCCTCGACGATCTCCTGCCCGCCGGTCTTGCGGATCACGCGGCACTCGCTGCTGCCGGCGCTGACGCGCACGACCTCGACCGACGCCTTGCCGACCGGGAGCTTCGTCTCGTCCGACAGCGCCTCCTGCGTGTCGCCCAGGGCCGGGACCTTCGTGTACTGGTCGTACACCTCGAACGTCATGCCCGGCGAGATCTGGTCGCCGGAGCCGAGGTTGATGTACGCCATCCCGTTGCCGGGCAGGCGGACGATCTTGCCGTCGGCGGCCTGGACGATCGGCTCCTTCACGTTCGTGCGCTTGTCGGCCAGCTTCGTCTGGAGCGTCCGGATCTCCTGGTCCTTGCCCGCGACGCTCGACTGGAGTTGCGTGACCTGCTGCACGAGCTTGGCCGCCTGGTTCTGGGCCGCCTTCATGGCGCGCGTGGCGCTGGTCTGGATGCCGACGACGTTCTTCTCGCTGCCGGTGCGGTAGGCGGTGACCTCCTGCTCCAGCGCGTTGTACTTCTCGCTGATCTCCTTGATGGCGGCGTCGCGCTCGGCGAGCAGGGCCTTCTGGGCCTCGAGCGTGCCCTGCGTCTCCTTCTGGGCCGCGGCGAGCCGCTCGTTGAGGCCGCCGGCCTCGCCCGCCTGGGCGATCACCCGCTCGGTGAGCCGCGCGACGGCCGGCGCGAGGCCGGCGGTCTTCGGCAGCGACACGCCGGCGGCGGTCACGTCCGGACGGGTCGCCCGGTTCAGGGCGGCCTGGTACTGCCCCAGCGCGTCCTTCGTGTTGGCCGGGGCACCGACGATCGACCGGGCGAGCGCGTCGCGCTGGGCCATCGCGACCTCGATCGCGGTCATGTTCGCGTACGGCCCGCTCCCCTCGCCGGCCAGCGCGGTCAACTCGCTGTACTCCGGGCTGGAGAGCGTCGTCTCCGAGACGGCCTTGCCGTACCGGGTGGTGTTGGCGGCGATCAGGTCGTCGCGCTTGCGCGTCTCGGCGGTCTGGTAGATGAACAGGATCGTGGTCGTGACGAACAGGATCACGAAGATGACGAGCGCCGAAATCAGTCCGGCCCGGGACCCTTGCTGTGCAACGGGGGGCATAGGCGAACCTCCAAGGTGAGTCTTCTCAGGCGGCGAACAACCCTCTGGGCGGCAGGGGGGCGACGACGGTAGCGGGAAACGAAGGAACCGGCGCCGCCGCCGACCGCCGCGCAGGGGCAGTGTAGTGGTTAACGAATAGTACGGTCAAGAAAAGCGAAGGTTTTCGCATCCCTCGGCGCCGCCCGGCGAGGCCCGTCGGCGCGGATGCGAAATGACGCCAGAAACGAGACGTCTATCGGACCTCCCGTCCAACGGCGGGGGCCCTCTTCAGTCCGGCCGGTGTTCGACCGCCGCGCAATGAACGCCCCACGCCGGATGCGCCTTGCTGCCGACCGCATAGTAAACCGTCAGGACCCGGCCGTCGGCCAGCACGACGCTGCTCGGGTACCCGGTGTCGACGTTCGTGGAGTCGTCGTTGAGGACGGTGCGTTTCTCCCAGTCGAAGTTGCCCTGATCGTCGCCGACTAGACGCCGCACGCCGAACGGGCCGGCGCGGTAACCGACGGCCATCAGGACGCGATTGTCCGGCAGTTGCACGAGGTCGGCCGGGTGGGCCGCGGCCCCGGTGACCGCTTCGGGCTCGGCCCAGGTATTCCCGCCGTCGGCGCTGCGCGTGAGCGACACGTTCGCCTTGTCGCCGGCCGAGCGCATGGCGGCCAGGAGCGTGCCGTCGGTCAGACGGAGCAGGCCGGTCTCGTTGAAGTTTCGGCCGATCGTGCTGAGCCGCGACCACGTCTTGCCGCCGTCGGCCGAACGGTACAGGTGGCTGTGGTCGTCGCGGGCTTTGCGCGGTGCGCCGGCGGGCTCCACGCCGTACCCGTAAATGTTCATGAGCATCGTGCCGTCGGGCAGGGTGATCATCTTGCCGTAGGGGCTGCCGTAGCCGATGTCGCGGACGTCGATCTCGGCAGGGTCCGACCACGTCCGGCCGCCGTCGGACGACCGGGTGACCCATGTCGACACCGGCTTCGCCGCGTCGTCGAGGGCGGCGTAGTCCTTGAACGTCCCTCGCGGTCCGCCAGAAGGCGACGACGAGCGTGCCGTCGGCGGCTTGGCCGAACGCGGGGTTGCGGTCGTCGTGGGGGAGTCGACCACCACGGCCGGCTTCGTCCAGGTCTTGCCGTCGTCGGACGAGAAGACGACGTCGAGTCGCCCCTTGATGCCGACGTGCGCCGCCCCGCCCCGCAGCACGACGGCGATGCGGCCGTCCTTCAGTTTCAACGCCCACGGGAAGTACCCCCTGTCCGCCCACGACGAGCGCGGCGCGCGGCACCGCGGTGGGCGGCATCCGCCGCCGCCGCCGGGGCCGGCGGTGCCGAGGCAGAGAATCAACAGGAGCGGGACGATCGATCGGGCGGTTGTGCGCAAGGCGTTCCTCCGGTTTCGGGCCGCGGCCGGCTTCGGTACCGCCGCCGCTGCCTAAGATTAACGTGCCGACGGCACGGACGCGCCGCGGCACCCTATGGCCAAATCCTTCTACATCATCGACGGGCACGCCCACATCTACCGCGCGTACTTCGCGCCGTTCCGCGACCTGTCCAGCCCGACCGGCGAGCCGACGAAGGCGACGTACGTCTTCACGCAGATGCTGCTCAACCTCGTCGAGCAGCGCAAGCCGGACTACCTGGCGATGGTGATCGACTCCGGCGACGAGACCGTCTTCCGCAAGGCGATCTTCCCCGAGTACAAGGCCACGCGCAAGAGCCGCCCGGACGACTTCGGGCCCCAGGAGGAGCGCATCCTCCAGATCGTCCGCGACGCCGGGGGTGCCGATCTTCGCCAAGCCCGGCTTCGAGGCCGACGACCTCATCGCCACGATGGCCAGCGCCTCTGCAACGGGGGGTACGAGACGTTCATCGTCTCGAAGGACAAGGACCTCCGCCAGGTGCTCAACGACTGCACGAAGATGTACGACGTTCAGGGCGACGAGGTGATCGACGTGGCGGCGATGGAGGCGAAGGTCGGCTACTCGCCGGCCGAGGCCGTCGAGGTGCAGACGCTGACGGGCGACACGATCGACAACGTGCCGGGCATCCCCGGTGTCGGCGAGAAGACGGCGGCGAAGCTCGTGAAGAAGTACGGCTCGGCCGACGCGGTGCTGAAGCACCTCGACGAGCTGACGCCGAAGATGGCGAGAACTTCGAGAAGTACGCCGACCGCCTGCCGGTCGCCCGGCAACTCGTGACGCTGAAGGACGACGTGGAGATGGAGTTCTCCGCCGACGCCTGCAAGTACACCGGCCTGAACGCCGGCGGCCTCAAGCCGCACTTTCAGACGCTCGGCTTCACGAACCTCCTGAGCTGCATCGGCGCCGACGGCGAGGCCGCGGGCGCGGCGGCCGCGCCGGCGGGGCGGTCGATGCGCGTCTCGTCGCCGATGGCGTTTGAGGACGGCCTCTTCGGCCCGATGGGCGGCGGCGGCGCGGCGCGCGCCCCGGCCCCCGCGCGCCCGCGATGGCGGCGCGCCGGCGACTACCCCGGGCCGGCCACCGGCGTCGTGCAAGTACGACCTCGTCCAGACCGACGCAGTTCGACGCGTTCCTGGCGGAACTCAAACGTCAGAAGCGGTTCGCGTTCGACACCGAGACCGACGACCTCGGCGCGATGAAGTCGAAGCTCGTCGGCATGAGCTTCAGCTGGGAAGCGGGTACCGGTTATTACGTTCCGGTCTGCGGGCCCTGGGGTCCGACTCCTCGCCTGCAAGCCGCGTGCTCGAGGCGCTGCGGCCGATCCTCCAGGACCCGGAGGTGAAGAAGGTCGGCCACAACCTGAAGTACGACATCCTGGTGATGCGGGAGGCGGGCGTGGACGTGCGCGGCGTCGAGATGGACTCGATGATCGCCGCGTTCCTCATCGACTCCAGCCGCAACCAGTACGGCATCGATCCGCTGGCGATGCAGCTCTGAACTTCAAGAAGGTGCCGACGACGGACCTGATCGGCAAGGGCAAGGCGCAGATCACGATGGACCGCGTCGAGCTGACGCGCATCGCCTGCTACGCCGCCGAGGACGCCGACACGCGCTGCGGCTGGCCGACTACCTCAAGCCGCGGCTCGACCGCGTGCCGACCCTGCGAAAGATGAGCGACGAGCTCGAGACGCCGCTGATCGAGGTCCTCGTCGAGATGGAGCAGAACGGGATCGCCGTCGACCCCAGCGTGCTGAAGGAGCAGAGCGCTTCGTCCTCGGCGAGCGGATCGAGAAGCTGCGGGCCGAGATCATGCAGGAGGCGGGCGGCGAGTTTAACCCCGACTCGCCGAAGCAGCTCGGCGACGTGCTGTTCAACCGCCTCGGCCTGCGGTCGGTGATGAAGACCAAGACCGGCCACAGCACCGACATTCAGGTGCTGGAGAAGCTGGCAACCGAGCACAAGGTGCCGAAGCTCATCATCGAGTACCGCAGCCTGGTGAAGCTGAAGAACACGTACCTCGACAACCTCACCGACTACCTCAACCCCAGGACCGGCCGGATCCACGCCAGCTTCAACCAGACGGGGGCCGAGACGGGCCGGCTGGAGTTGCGACCCAGCCTGCAGAACATCCCGATCCGCACCGACGAGGGCCGCCGGATCCGCCTCGCGTTCGTGCCGGGCGACCCGGTGCGGAACGTGCTGCTGACGGCCGACTACAGCCAGATCAGCCTCCGCCCACTTCACGGAGGAGCCTGCCCTCATCCGCGCGTTCGAGGCGGACGAGGACGTGCACCGGATCGTGGCGTCGGAGGTGTTCGGCGTGCCGCTGGAGGCGGTGACCCGCCAGCAGCCGCGGCTACGCGAAGACGATCAACTTCGGCATCTATCTACGGCGTGAGCGTTCGGCCTCGCCCAGCGGATCGAGGGCCTCAACGTTCAGTCGGCGGGGAGCTGATCAAGGCGTACCACAAGCGCTCTCGACGATCGACGCGTTCTTCAAGAAGTGCGTGAAGGAGGCGCAGGACAAGGGGTACGTCGAGACCACCATGGGGCCGCCGCCCGATCCCGGACATCAACAGCGGCGTGCAGCAGCCGCAACTACGCCGAGCGGGCCGCGATCAACAGCGTCGTGCAGGGCAGCGCCGCCGACTNAGGACCGGCCGGATCCACGCCAGCTTCAACCAGACCGGCGCGGAGACGGGCCGGCTGAGTTGCAGCGACCCGAACTTGCAGAACATCCCGATCCGCACCGACGAGGGTCGCCGCATTCGGCTCGCGTTCGTGCCGGGCGACCCGGTGCGGAACGTGCTGCTGACCGCCGACTACAGCCAGATCGAGCTGCGCCTCCTCGCCCACTTCACGGAGGAGCCTGCGCTGATCCGCGCGTTCGAGGCGGACGAGGACGTGCACCGGATCGTGGCGTCGGAGGTGTTCGGCGTGCCGCTGGAGGCGGTGACCCGCCAGCAGCGTGGCTACGCCAAGACGATCAACTTCGGCATCATCTACGGCGTGAGCGCGTTCGGCCTCGCCCAGCGGATCGAGGGACTGAACGTGCAGTCGGCGGGTGAGCTGATCAAGGCGTACCACAAGCGCTTCCCGACGATCGACGCGTTCTTCAAGAAGTGCGTGAAGGAGGCGCAGGACAAGGGGTACGTCGAGACCCTCATGGGCCGCCGCCGCCCGATCCCGGACATCAACAGCGGCGTCCTGCAGCAGCGCAACTACGCCGAGCGGGCCGCGATCAACAGCGTCGTGCAGGGGTCGGCGGCCGACATGATCAAGCAGGCGATGCTCAACGTGTACCGCCGGCTGAAGTCGGAGAACCGGCCGAGCAAGCTGCTGCTCCAGGTCCACGACGAACTCGTGTTCGAGACGCCGATCGAGGCGGTTGAATCCGAGGCGCAGATGGTGCGCGAGGAGATGAACCGCGCGATGAGCTTGCGCGTGCCGCTGAAGGTGGAAGTCGGGTGGGGGAAGAACTGGCAGGAAGTGAAGTAGGGATCGAACGCCCAACGCCCAACGTCTAGCGGCCGGGCGGGCGGACGTGCGGAAAGGCGGACCGCCACGCTGGCTTCTCACTTGGACGTTGAACGTCGAGCGTTGGACGTTGGACGTCGTTCCGCCCTCACCTTTTTGACGCACGATCGGCTATCGGACCTACTCCGATACCGCCCGCTCTGAAGCCTGATTCGCACCCCTCATTCGTTGCACTCCGCGAGCGAGCCCAGCCGAAGGTAATCGCATGCCGATTACGCTCCCGCCGGTCTCGCGCCGCCGTTTCCTCGCCGGTTCGCTCGCCGCCGCCGCCTCGACGGCCGTGGGAAAACGGGCGTCGAACGCGACGGGCGTGTCGTCGGCCCCGCCACAGCCGTCGATCGGGCGGCGGCACGACGCAAACCGCTTCGCGCTGCTGTCCGACCTCCACGTCGCCGCCGACCCGGCGACCGTCAACCGCGGCGTGAACCCCGCGGGCAACCTGCGGCGGGCTTGCGCCGGTGTCACGGCCCTGCCGACGATGCCGGCCGCGGCGATCGTCACCGGCGACCTGGCGATGAAGTCGGGCAAGCCGGGCGACTACGCCACGCTCGCGGCGCTGCTCCGGCCGCTCGGCGAGGCCGGCCTGCCCGTGCACCTCGGCCTCGGCAACCACGACCACCGCGACCGCTTTCGCCAGGCCCTGTACGGCTCGGCGTCGTCGCCGCCGGGCGATCGGCGGACCGGCCCGCGCCACGTGTCGCTGATCAAGTCGCCGCGGGCGAACCTCTTCCTGCTCGAGTCCCTGAACTGGACGAACTTCACCCGCGGCGCCCTTGGCGCCGCGCAGATCAACTGGCTGGCCCGCGGGCTCGACGCCCGGCGCGACAAGCCGGCGATCGTGCTGCTCCACCACAACCCGATCGGCTGGAAGGGCATCTCCGACGGCCCGGCCCTGATGGACGCCCTCCGCCCGCGCCGCCAGGTGAAGGCGATCGTCTTCGGCCACACGCACAACTGGGCCGCCACGCACGACGCCGGCCTGCACCTCATCAACCTCCCGCCCGTCGCCTACGTCTTCGGCGCCGGCCAGCCCAACGGCTGGGTCGACCTGCAACTCAACGACGTTGGTGCGACGCTGCAACTCCACGCGATCAGCCAGGAACATCCCCGCCACGGCGAGACGCTGAACCTCGCCTGGCGCGCCGGCTAGAGCGATTCGCGGCCCAGCGTAGCCGCCGGCAACGGGAGGATACGCCAGCCTGAGGAGCGACAGCGATGACCCATCTCGAGGTCGGGAACGTACCTCGCATCGCTGGGATGACTTCGATCGTTCATGCTCCGCCCGGATGCCATCGGCGCGGCTGCTTCACCCGATCGGGAACGACCGTCCGGATGCAAACGGCGACATCGGGTAGGCCTTGTTATTGGGCGCGGCGCGGCGCGGTCCGCCCGCTCGTGCCGTTCGTTCTGCGCTCCGCTCGCCCGCCTGCAACTCGCGCCGGTTTCGTATATCCTCCGGCCGCACGGAGGCATTGACGCATGGCCGATCCATTCCGCTGGGGCATCCTCGGCACCGGCAACATCGCCCGCCAGTTCGCCGCCGGCGGCGCGCCGGCGCGGCGCGGCGCGGTCGCCGCCGTCGCCTCGCGGGCCGCGGAGACGGCCGAGGCGTTCGCCCAGGCGTACGGCGTGCCGCGGTCGTACGGCTCGTACGACGCGCTGCTCCGCGACGGCGACGTCGACGCCGTCTACGTCTCGCTCCCCAACTCGATGCACCACGAGTGGACGATCCGCGCGCTGCGCGCCGGCAAGCACGTGCTCTGCGAGAAGCCTCTCGCCGCCAGCGCCGCCGAGGCCGAGGAGATGTTCGACGTGGCGGCGCGGGCGGGGCGGGTGCTCGTCGAGGCGTTCATGTACCGCTCGCACCCGCTGACCCACGCGTTCCTCGACGCCGTGCGCGGCGGCGAGATCGGCCAGCTCAAGCTGATCCGCACGAGCTTCTGCTTCCGCACGACGAAGGTCACCGGCAACATCCGCTTCGACCCCGCCCTCGCCGGCGGCGTGCTGATGGACGTCGGGTGCTACTGCCTCGACTTCTCCCGCCTCGTCGCGGGCGCCGAGCCGGAACGGTTCGAGGTGTTCGGCCAGCTCAACGCGACCGGCGTCGACGAACTGGCCGCCGGCGTGCTGCACTTCCCCGGCGGCGTGGTCGCGAGCTTCAGTTGCGGCATGACCGTGCAGGCCGACAACACCGCCTACATCTGCGGCAGCGAGGGGTACGTCGAGATTCCCGTCCCGTGGAAGCCGCCGCGGGCCAACGCGGTTTACACGGTCGCCCACTCGGTCCCGCCGAAGATGGACGGCGGCGCGGCGAGCGGGATCAAGCCGCGCGAGACGCGGCACGTCGACGCGCCGACGGAACTGTACGGCTTAGAAGCCGACGACTTCGCCGCCGCCGCCCTCGACGGCGCGCCCGTCCGCGTCACCCGGCAGGACAGCATCGGCAACATGCGCCTCCTCGACGCGATGCGGCAGCGCCTCGGCGTGGCCGGCCTGAAATAGCGCGCTCGCTTGGAGCCTATTCAAACAGCTCGACGTCCCCGGTTTCGCCGCAGGCCCGAAGGGCCCGCTGCGGGTAATTCGGACAGACTCAGCGGGCCCTCGGCTAGCGTCGCGAGCCGACGGCGAACTAACAGATGAAGATGACACGCCTGCGTCGCGGTTGTGGCAGCCGCAGGTCTGCCGGCTGTCGAAAGAGTCGCCGCTGCGCGTCGACCGCGACGCAGGCGTCGCAACTACAGTGCAGCTTCGCAGCAGGTCGCAAGGCCCGGGCCGGGCCTGTGCGGTCAGGGTGCCGCCTCCGGCGCGCGGCGGCCGTACCATTCAAACATGCAAGTCCTGATGAACACCGGCGGCATCGCCGTCACGAACTGTTTCCTTGTGGCCGACGAGGCGGCGAAGGTGGCCGTGCTCTTCGACGCGCCCCGACAGCACCGCCGCGCCGCTGCTCGACGAGGCCGCCCGCCGGGGTGGGACGTGGTCGGCCTGTGGCTGACGCACGGCCACTTCGATCACCTCGCCGACCACGCCGCCGTCCGCGCCCAAGTTTCCGAACGCGCGGATCCTCATCCACCGCCTCGACGAGCCGATGCTGACGGCCCCGCAGAGTCGCCTCTTCCGCCTGCCGTTCGAGATCCCGCCGGCCACCGCCGACGCGTTCGTCCAGGACGGGCAGTCGCTGCAACTTGGCTCGCTACGGGTGGACGTGATCCACACGCCGGGCCACGCCCCCGGCCACGTCATGTATCACTTCCCCGACGAGAAGGTGCTGATCGGCGGCGACTTGATCATCATGGGCGCCGTCGGCCGGACCGACCTGCCGGGGTGCGACCCGTCGGCGGCTGCGAGGACTCGATCCGCAAGGTGATGCGCCCGCTCGACACCCGCCTGCTCCCGGGCCACGGCGACGCCAGCACGCTTGCCGACGAACTGGCTAGCAACCCTTACGTGCGCGCGGCGGTCGAGCCGCCAAAGCTGACGCATCGCGAAAAGGTGATCGTGGTGAATCGGAAACCTGTTTAGCCGCCTCGCTTGCGAGCCGCGTCTGGCGGCGCATCCCACGTGAAGTCCGGCCGCTCGAGGTGTATGCGACAACGGCTCCGACCCCCGGTGCCGCGGATAGCGCGACGACGTGGGGGGGGCCGGTGTTTCAAGGTATTGACCCTGCGCTTCACCGGCTTCACCTTCCACTTCGGACTTTGCCCGAAGAACCGGCACAGGTTGTTGTGGAAGATCTCCAGCGCCGCGCTCGGTGTGGCCGCGGCGGATGAACTCCAGCGCGCGGTGTCGGTCAGGTTGTGGGGCCCGGACTCGCCCCAGTCGCTGGCGCTGTTGACGCAGATCATGTCGGGGCCGAACTGCTCCAGGATGTCGGCGCGCGCTGCGGCGTCACCTTCGTCACCGGGTAGATCGTCAAGCCGGCCCAGAAGCCGTTCTCGCGGGCGACGCGGATCGTGTGCTCCTCGCAGTGGTCGATCAGCACGCGCTCCGGGCGGATGCGCTTGTCGTTCTTCAGGATGCTCGTGATGATCGCCGTCCCCTTGTGCTTGTCCTCGAGGTGGGGCGTGTGGATCAGGATGAGCTGGTCGTGCCGCGCGCGATCTCCACCTGCTCCTCGAACACGGTGATCTCGTTGCGTGTTCTTGTTCAGGCCGATCTCGCCCACGCCGAGCACGCGCGGTGGTCAAGTAGCGGGGGATCAGCTTGATGACCTCGCGCGACAGCTCGACGTTCTCCGCCTCCTTCGCGTTGATGCAGAGCCATGCGTAATGGTCGATGCCGTAGCGGGCGCGCGCTTCGGCTCCACGTCGAGCAGGTGGCGGAAGTAGTCGGCGAAGCTGGACGCGCTGAGCGGTCGAACCCCGCCCAGAACGCCGGCTCCGACACGGCCACCACGCCGCAGCGGGCCATGTACTGGTAATCCTCAGTCGTCCGGCTGACGCAGTGAATGTGCGGGTCGATGTAGCGCATGTCTCGGTGTCTCGTGCTGGGCCCGATGTGGTTGGGCGGTTTGCGATGCGGGGGCAGTCAAAACGTGTGGTTTTGCCGCCTCCTACTCCACCACGCCACCCCACGACCACACCACCCCTCCCTACATCCCCCCGTGCCGGCCGCCCTCTACGCCGCGGCCCGGCTCGCGGGCCGGCGGGGGGCGTTTTGTCGCTGAAGATGTTCTGCACCTGCTCGGCGCGGCCGCCGGTGCTGTCGAGCAGCACGCCGATCGCCTGCCGCAACTTCGCCAGCCGCGGGTCGTCGGCCAGAACGGCCGGCCCGCCCGCCCGCTCGATGCGATCGAGGTCGGCCGCCAGCGAGAGGCAACGCCAGCGCATCTCCAGATAGTACTGCTCCAGCGTCTGTTGTGCGTCACGCATGTTATCCATTGTATCGGCCATCCGCCCGGCGGTCGTGCCCGGGCAAAAACCGTGGGCCGCGCTGGGGTTACGCTCGCCCGGATGAGCCGTTTAAGCCGATTGTATCGATGTCGCCGCCCGCGGGGGATAGGGCGGACGCGGCCGGGTCGACCGGGCCGCCGCCCGCTTGCGTTTTGGGCCGTTCGTGTTCAACTACCGCTTGCCGGGCGCGTACTGACGATGACCAGCACGGGCTACCCGCAACGCGACGCGCCGGACACCGCGGTCCAAGCCTCCACCGACGTGAACCCCGACCGGCCACCGGAGACGTGTATGACGCGAACGCTAACCCCTTGGCGGCGGGTGCGCACGCTCCTGTGCGTGCCCGTGCTGTCGGCCGTCGCCGTTGCCGCCGTTGCCGCCGCGGCTCCCGCCGGCGCGGGCGGCCGACGCCCCAGCCCGCGAAGCCGGGCGCGCGGTCGACGCCGGCACGAAAAAACTCACCGCCGCCCACGGCCTGTTCCAGCGCAGCCTGTTCAAGCTCGCCGCCCAGCAGTACGCGGAGTTCCTCCAGCAGTACCCGCGGCACGCCGAGGTCGTCACCGCCAAGTACGCGGCTGGCCGTCTGCCGCTATCGGATCGGCGAGCACGAGCCCGCGATCCGCCTGCTCGACGAGGTGCTGCACGACGACAAGTTCCAGCAGCGCGACGAAGCGCTGGCCGTGCTCGGCCACTCCCACCTCGCCCGCAACGATCACCGCAAGGCGCTGGCGGCGTTCGACGAACTGCTCGACAAGCACCCGGGCAGCAAGCACGCCCAGACGGCCGCGCTCAACCGCGCGCAGGTCCTGTACCTCGCCGGCGAGAAGCCCGAGTCGATCAAGGCCGCCGAGTCGTTCCTCCACAAGTACCCCAAGAGCGACGAGCGGCCGACGGCCCTCTACTTCCTCGCCCTCGCCCGGCGCGACCTCGACGAGCCGAAGGAGGCCGCAAAGACGCTGCGCGACCTGCTCGCCGCGTCGCCCGACTCCCGCTTCGCGCTCGACGCCAGGCTCCTGCTCGGCCAGTGCCTCGAGGCGACCGGCGACCTTGCCGGCGCCGCCGAGCAGTACGAGAAGATGCTCGCCGCGGCCCCGCCCGCGCGCAAGGCGGACGCGCAGTTCAGCCTCGGCACCGTCGCCTACAAGGCCGCCGATTACGACGCGGCGATCGAGCATTTGTCGGCGATGCTGAAGGAATCGCCGCAGACGCCGTACGCGAGCGTCGCGCGCCTCCAACTCGGCCTGGCGCACCTCGCCGCCGGCAACATCGACGACGCCCGCGGCGCGCTCATCGACGTCGTCGACGACGACCGCGGCCGGGCGAACGACGCGCGGTACGGTCTGGCCCAGTGCGACATCGCCGAGAGGAAGTTCGAGGCCGCGCTGGCGTCGCTCGACGCGCTCGCCTCGGCCGATCCGCCGCCGTCGAACCTGCCGCAGGTGAAGCTCGACCGCGGGATCTGCCTCGCCGAGCTCGGCCAGCACGAGCGGGCGGCGGCGGCGTTCGGCGCCTTCGCGTCGCAGCACGGCGACCTGCCGCAAGCGCCCGAGGCGATCTACCGCCAGGCGTTCAGCCTCCACAAGCTGGGCAAGTTCGCCGAGAGCCAGCCGCTGTCGGCGAAGGTGGGGGCGAACGACGACTCGCCCTTCGCTGGCCCCGCCGCGGAACTGGACGCCGAGAACCTGTTCCTCCTCGGCCGGTACCCCGAGGCGGCCAAGGCGTTCGCCTCGCTCGCCGGAGACGCTAAAGACCCAGACCAAAAACGCCGCTACGACTTCCGCCTCGGCCAGTGCGCCTACTTCGCCGCCGACTACGACGGCGCGATCGCCGCGCTCCGGCCGCTGGCGGAGGACGCGAAGATCGACGGGTCCGAAGAACTCCACCCGGCCGTCTTCCTGCTCGGCGACGCGCTGCTCCAGAAGGGGAAGAACGCCGAGGCGGCCGCCGCACTGAAAAAGTTCTTGGCAATGACGAAGGGGGACAAGCTCGAGGCGCAGTTCAAGCTCGGCCTCGCGCTGCTGCGCGCGAGCGACGCCGATGCGGCGAAGCAGCACTTCCGGCAGGTGAGCGACGGCCCGTCCGACTCGCCCTGGGTCGGCCGCGCGCTGTTCGAACTGGGACAGCTCGCCTACAAAGCCAAGCACCCCGACGAGGCGGCCGCCGCGCTCGACCGCGTCGCGTCGTCGCGTCCGCCGGCGGAACTGGCGGCGCCCACGCTGTACCTCCGCGGGTGGATCGACTTCGACGCCAAGAAATATCCCGAGGCCGCCGCCCGGTTCGGGCAGGTCGCGGAGCGGCACGCCGATCACTCGCTCGCTGCAGACGCGGCGTTCCAGCAGGGCGTCGCGCTCCGCGAGGCGGGGAAGCACGACGAGGCGCAATCGGCCCTCTCGCGTTACACGGCCGCGCACCCGCAGGGCCAGCACGCGGTGAAGGCGAATCAACTTCGCGCGGCGAGCCTGACGTCGCTCAACCGGCACGAGGAGGCGAAGCAAGTCCTCTCCTCACTCGCCGCCGATTCGAAGGGCGCGACCGACGCGGTGCTGTACGACCTCGCCTGGGCGCACCGCGGCCTGAAGGACAGCGCGGCCGCCGCCGACGCTTACCGCCGGCTGTTGAAACAGCACCCGGAGAGCAAGCTCGCCCCCGCGGCCCGCACCGAACTGGCCGAGTTCCTGTACGCCGAGAAGAAGTACGACGAGGCGGCGGCGCTGCTCGAGGCGGTGGTGGCCGATAAGAAGGACATCGACCCCGCGACCGCGGCCGCCGCCAGCTACCGCCTCGGCTGGTGCTACGAAAAGCTCGACCGCCCGGAGAAGGCCGCCGCCGTGTTCGCCGCCTACGCGAAGGACGCGCCGCAGAGCGACCTGGCGGCGTCGGCGCTGCTGCAAGCCGGCCTGGCGTACGCCGGGCAGGGGAAGCTCGACGAGGCGGAGAAATCGCTGGCGGGGATGCTCGCGAAGTACCCGAAGCACGACCAGGCGCCGATCGCGCTGCTTCGGCTCGGCGAAGTGCAGGCGGACCAGGAGAAGTTCGACGCATCGCTCGCGACGAACGAGGCCTTCGTGCGGAAGCACCCGACGCACGCGTATGCCTACCGCGCCCACTTCGGCCTCGGCTGGGCACGCGAGAACAAGCAGCAGTACGCCGCCGCCCGGCAGGCCTACGAGGCGGTGACGAAGGCGACCAACGGCGAGACCGCCGCCCGCGCGCAGTTCCAGATCGGCGAGACGTTCCTCGCCGAACGGAAGTTCGAGGAGGCCGTCGGCGCGCTGCTGGCCGTCGAGGACGTGTACGCCTACCCGAAGTGGGCCGCTCGGGCGCTGCTGGAGGCGGGGCGGGCGTTCGAGCAGTTGAAGCAGCCGGACCTGGCCGAACAGCAGTACGCGCAGCTCGTCTTGAAGTACAAGGACGCCCCGGAGGCCGGGCTGGCGCGGGAGCGACTGAAGACGCTGAAGGGCAGCTAGCGTGTTGGCGAAGCTTGCCCTTGTTTGCGTGACCCCACGTCGCCATCGACATGCAGCGCGGGATCTCGGGGCACGTTCGCAACTACGTCAGGCGCACCGTTGCCGAATCGGTCGGCACGGGCCGCCGGACGAGAGTTTCCCCCGGATGCGGAGATTCAGCTCGGCAAGTAGAGCCGTGTCGAGACCACCACCTGCGCCGTCAGCCCGTGAAACGACGAATGGCGCTCGCGCCCGGCGCGAATCCGAGGAGTACCTGACGTGAATACCGACGACGATCGAACGATGAAGCGACGGCGTAGCTTCCGCCTGCCGTCCGCCATGGTTGCCTTCGCGGCCATCGCGGTCATGGCCTGCGCGGCGCTGGCGCAGAACGCCGCGCCGACTTCCGGCCCATCGACCCGCAGTTTGCCGCCCGCCGCCGCCGCCGCGGACGCCGCTGATCCCGCCGCCGCCGCCGCCACGGCTGATGCCGAATTGACCGATGCGACGCCCGTCCCCGCCGAGTCGCTGTACGAGATGTTCCGCAAGGGCGGCATCTTCATGTACCCGCTGCTCGCGTGCAGCGTGATCGCGTTGGCGATCATCATCGAGCGGTTCGTCGCGCTGCGGCGGGGCGCGGTGATCCCGCGCCGGTTCCTCCACGGCCTGCGCCTCGTCTACCGCGACCGCGTCGCCGACCGCCCGGCCGCCCTCGAGTACTGCCGCCGGAAGGACTCGGCGGTGGCGCGTATGGTCGCCGCCGGCGTCCGCCGGATCCCGCGCGGGCAGGCGGCGACCGAGAAGGCGATCGAGGACTCGGGGTCGAACGAGGCGCTGAAGCTCCGCCGCAACCTCCGCGTGCTCTACGCGATCGGCAGCATCGCCACGCTGCTCGGCCTGATCGGCACGATCTCCGGCATGATCCAGGCGTTCCGCGTCGCCTCGGGCGGCGGCCTGGGCAAGAGCGAACTGCTCGCCAAGGGCATTTACGAGGCGATGGTCTGCACGTTCGGCGGGCTGGCGGTCGCGATTTTCGTCACGATCTTCTACTACTACTTCGTCGGCAAGATCGAGCGGCTCGTCTCCGACCTCAACGACCTCGTGAACGACTTCGCCGCCACCTACACCGACGACTTGCCCGCAGACGGCCCGCCCGTCAGTTCCGCGCCGGCCGTGGCGGGCGAGACGCGTGCGACGCTGCAGGAGTTCTCGCTGGCGCGGTAGGGAAGGAAATTGAACCACGGAGAGCACGGAGAGCACGGAGCAGGAGAATGAGCGATGATCGAAGCACACGCCCGACTCGTTAGTGATCGACTCGCGCCGGAACGTTCGAACGATGGATTTAAGTCCCAGTTCGTCCGGGCTCTCCGTGTCCTCCGTGGTTAAAGCTCCTCACAAGAGAACCGCATGCGTATCAAAGACCCCATGAGCGAGGCCGAGGAGCCATTCAACCTCGTTCCGCTGACGGACATGGTGTTCAACCTCCTGATCTTCTTCATGGCGGCCACCACGTTCACGCAGATCGAGCGGGACCTGTCGGTGCAGCTCCCGAAGACCGGCGGCTTCCGCACGCTGTCGCAGACGCCGTCGCAGCTGATGATCAACATCCGCGAGGACGGCAGCACCTGGGTGAATGGCGCGCGCAAGAGCGGCGCAGAGCTGACGTCGCTCCTGACGGCGGCGATGCGGGAGAACCCCAACCGCGAGGTGCTCATCCGCGCCGACGAGCGCAGCTACATGAAGTACTTCGCGGCGGTCGCCGCGCAGTGCCGCCAGGCGGGCGTGCGGCACGGGAAAATCGGGTTCCTCGAGGACGGCAAGCGGTCGTAGATACCATCTCGTTCGTCCCGCGCTGGCCCACGGCCTTGGGAACCGCGGCTTACCGTGGAGCGTCTTCGAACGCCGTGGGAGCTTGCTCCCACGGTCCCCTAATGCGGGTCGATGCACGATTTGCCGCGATCTTCCGAACCAGCGGTTCGGGCGGTTCGAGCGAAATGAGAAAAGGCGCCGCGTTGGCGCGCGAAGACGGAACCATGGGCGAGCGGCGGACGCGGACATCTTCGGCCAGTGAACTCGACGACCCGCCGCGCGAGCGGCTGTGGGGGTGGTGGGTCGGCGCGGCCCTCGTCCTGCTCGCGACCGGGTTGGCGGCGGGCTACTGGTTCGCCGGCACGCGCGTTTGGACCGACGGCGACGATCCGCGTCGCCGAGCGCGAGGCCGGGCTCCGCGAGGTCCTGTGGACGCCGGCCGAGGCGGCTCGACGCGTCGTTCAACACCGCCGGCGCGCGGAGCAGGAGCCGGCGATGTCGCCGGACGGCACCGAGCTGTTCTTCGTTCGCCGCACGCCGCCCGCCGCCGCCGGACCGGCCGACGCCGACATCTTCGTCAGCTACCGCCGCAACAACGCGTGGACCGCGCCCGCGCGCGCTGGAAGGCGTCAACACCCCGCAAGAAGAACGCGGCCCGCGCGCTCACCGCCGACGGCCGCTTCCTGCTGTTCCACTCCGATCGCGCCCGGCGGCCTCGGGCGGCACGACATCTGGGCCGCCGAGCGTTTACCGGCCCGCGGGTTCGGCGAGCTGTTCAACCTCGGCCCGACCGTCAACAGCGCGGCCGACGAATACAGCCCCGCCCCCACGCCCGACGGCCGCCGCCTGTTCTTCGCCACGAACCGCAAGGGCCGGCGCACCGAGCAGACGGGAGCAGTACGCCCGACGACTGCCCCCGTGGCAGCCGGCGACTACGACCTGTTCGTCGCGGATATCGACAACCCGACCGCACCCGCCGCCGCCGCGAGCACGCAACCTGCGGGAGCTGACCTGCCGCCCCGGCACCTGGTGCGGCCCTCCCGCCAGAAGGCGTGCCGACCGTCGGCGCTGTCCCGACGCGTCACGCTTCGACGCAGCCGACGTCCCCGGCCGCACGACCGGAGAACGCAGACGCGCCGGTCCCGCCAGCCGCGTCCGCCCGGCGTACGCCCGCGACCGCTCCGGTCACACCGCTCGCGTTCAAGCCGGCCGTCGAAGTGCTGGCGGGCGTCAACGACGCGCTACCACGAGGGCGAGTTGCCTCTCGCCGTACGGCGATTTCCTCTACTTCGCGTCAGACCGGCCGGGCGGCGCGGGAAAATTCGACCTCTACCGACGCGCGTCACCGCGGCCGGCGGTTTCGAGCCCGCCGAGAACCTCGGCGCGTCGGTCAACACCGCCGCCAACGAGGCCGACCCGCAACTGGCGATGGGCGGGTTCCACCTGCTGTTCAGCTCCGACCGCGCCGGCGGCCGCGGCGGCGGCTACGACCTGCTCTCGTCCGACTTCGCGCCGAGGTCTACCCCGTCCGACTCGGCCGCCCGCTGCCGACGCTCGGCCGCAACGCGTGGGTGCTGATCGTGGCGTGCGCGCTGATGGTGCCGCTGATGATGTTCCTCCGCGGGTGGAACGACCAACGCCTCAACCTGCTCCAGAAGTGTCTGCTCGTCTCGATCCTGTTCCACGTGCTGCTGACGATCTCGTTCACGTTCATCAAGACGGCGGGGCACCTGATCCACTACGCGCGACAGGAGATGGGCATGGAACTGCCCGTCAACTTCGACGTGCCCGCCGAGACGCAGATCGGCGTGTCGATCCGCTCGCTTTCCGGCGACTCCGACCTTCCCGTCGGCGACGGCCCGATGGCGGAGGCCGCCCCAACCACCGACAACGGCCTCGCGCCCATCGACGCGCCGGACGACCTGCGCGTCGGCGTGCCCGGCACGGCGGCCGACCCGGGCGAGGTGCGCGTCGACCTCCGCGCCCCAGCCCGCCGCGCGCCCGCCGTCGAAGCCGCTGGAGGTGACCGTCGCGCCGTTGATTCTGCGCCCCGTCGCGCCGCCGCCGCCGCCCGCCGCCGATCTCGCCCCGCGCTCCCGCGTGAGCGCGCCGGAGGTGGCGCCGAGCGTCGTGACGCCGGACGTGAGCGCCGCCGCGGTCGCGCAGGCGATCGAGGTCGCCCCGACCGCGGCCGTGCCGCAGATCGATACGGCCGCGACGCCCGCCGCCCGCCCGAGCAGTTCGATGGCGGCGGCCCCGCGGCGCGAGATGATCCGAGCCGTGCCCGACATCGACGCCGCCCGGCCGCCGTCGGCCGCCATCCGCGGCCTCGCCCCGGACGTACGCGGGCCGCGGTGACGCCGCCGGAGAAGCTCGCCGACGCCGCGCCGCTGATCGCCCGCGATCGACGAACCCGCCGTCAGTCCCGTAGCCGCCCGTGCGGCCGAGCGATCTCGTGCCCGTGCCGCAGGTGATGCCGGAACTCGGCGGCACGGCCCCGGCGACAACGGCGATTCCGACGGCGCGCCACTTCGTCGGCGTCCGCGCGCCGCCGGCGGATGTCGGCTCGAAGCTCGCGCGCTGGGGGGCACGTCGCCGGATCGACCACAGGTCACGGTGGGACCCCGCGTGAGTGAGTTGGAGGCGATGCCGTCGTTCGCCACGCCGCCGCGGCCATCATCGCCGGTCGCGAGCGATCCGCCCGACGTGCCGGATGCGAGTGAAACAATCGTGCGGGCGGACACAGGCGGCCGGCCGCGCGCGCCGGAGAAGACAAGTAACTTGGGCGGCACAACGGCGGGCAATCTGACGCCAGACGTCGCTCCGGCGTTGCCTGGTCCCAAGCCCGCGACGACGCAGGCGGCGGCGGTGGCGGGCGACGACGCGACCGATGATGACGGTTACGGTCCGCGTCGATCCGCAGGTGAGGCCGAGCATCGACGCCCCTGCCCACGCAGCCGGTGGCGATCGGATCGTCAACGTCGAAGCGCGCTATTTCGGCCGGCGGCGAAGCGGCACCGGCCACGCGGGCGGGATCCGACGTTGCCGGCACCGCGGCTCAAACAAGCGACCGCGTCATCCGCCGCCGCTACCCCGGATCCGGCGGTCGGCGTCGCCGGGCCCTCCGTTCCGGCGGCCACCGCGGCGAGCACGGGATCGACGACCTTCACTGGCGACGGCCGCGGCGGCGGCCGGCCCGCGGGCGGTCACGGGCGACGGCGGCATCCGCCGGCCCGGTCGTCCCGCTCGTGACGGGCGCGGTCACCCGCGCGCCGCTCGGCGGGCCGAAGCTCGCCCGCGGTGCGGCCGGGGCGAATCGTCGCCGAGGCGGAGCCCGGGGGCGGCGGTTCGCCCGACGCGGGCGATGGCGAGCGCGAAGGCGGACGTGGGCGGCGCGCGCGCGGGCGGGACTGGGCCGGGCGCGACGCCGGGGGCCGCGGGCATCGGGATCGGCGTCAGCCCGGTGCGGCCGGGCGCGCGCCGGAGTGCGCCGCTCGCTCGCGGGCGGCGTGGGGCTCTTCGCCGGCGCGCGTGCCGTCCCCGATCGTGGGCGGGCCGGCGGGGCCGCAGGTGAGCATCGCCGAGCCGAAGCTCAGCGCGCTCGAGGCGATGTTCGAGCAGCGGTCGGTCGAGCGCGCAAGCCGATCCTCGAGAAGATGGGCGGCACGCGGCAGTCCGAGGAGGCCGTCGACCGCGCGCTGGCGTACCTCGCGCAACCAGGAGCCCGGCGGGCACTGGACGCGCGTCACCGGCGACCGCCGTGGCCGCAATCGCCCGCGCGCGGGGCGCACGACCCGCGCTCACCGGGCTGTCGGTGCTCGCGTTCCTCGCCAACGACCACACGCCCTACGAGCCCGGCCCGTACCGCGAGGTCGTCGCCGCGGGCGTGGAATACCTGCTGAAGATCGAGCGCGACGGCGGTTTGCGCGGCTCGCGGGCCGGCGGCGGGGCGAACAACGGCAACATGTACGACCACGGCATCGCCACCTTCGCGCTGGCCGAGGCGCTGATGACCGGCGACCGGCGCATCGCCGGGGCGGCGTTCCGCGGGTGCGACTTCATCGTCGCCGCGCAGCACCGCCGCACCGGCGGGTGGCGCTACGTGCCGGGCGAGTCGGGCGACACGAGCGTGTTCGGCTGGCAGGTGATGGCGCTGCATTCGGCGGAGCAGCTCGGCTACGCGATCCCGCCCGACTGCCGCTCGGGCATGCTGAAGTACATCGACATCGCCAGCACCGGCCGCCGCAGGAGCCTCGGCGGCTACCAGCCCGGCGGCGGGCCGTCGACGGCGATGACGGCCGAGCTGCTCTTCTGCCGCATCATGCTCGGGCAGGACCTCGACGCGGCGGCCGAGGCGGAGGTCAGCCCTACCTCACCCGCGACCTGCCCGACCGCCGTGACGCCGACTTCTACGGCTGGTACTACGGCTCGCTCTCGCTCATCCAACTCCAGAACGACGCGTAGCGCCGCTGGAACGACCGCACCCGCGAGACGCTCATCTCGATGCAGACCCGCGGCGGCGACGACGACGGCATGTTCGACGGCCGCATCGCCTGGCGCGAGGAGGGCGGCCGCGTCTTCACCACCGCGCTCGGCCGGCGCTCACGCTCGAGGTCTACTACCGCTACCTCCCCCAGCGCGCGCCGAAGCGTTGAAGGTCAAGGGCCGCGTCCAAGAAGGTGCATCCGCCGCGCCCCTGCGGGGCGCCCATCGGCAGACCGCGTCGAGTCGGACACCGAGCCGCATCGGGTGCTCCCGCTGCGGGGCATCCTCGCGCATCAGCATCACGTGCGGGGCGACGAACGGCCGCCTCGCGCGTCCGTCGCTGCGCGCTGGGTCGCGTTTTCCCCGCCGTCGCGGGTAATGCGAAGTTCACAACACGCTCTAGCCGCCGCCGGTGTATGATCGCGCCGCTCGGTCGCGGGATGCTCCCGCGCCGTCCGCCGGGAGGCTCTATGCGCTTGCGCCCAGACGTTCGCACCGTGGCGTTCCTCGCCGCCGTCACCTTCTGCTGTCCGCCCCCGGCGCCCGCGTCCGTCGCGGCTCCTGCCACGGCGCCGGCCGCCGGCCGGGTTGCTCGCTCGGCGGACGTGGAGCGGATGATCGTGGCCGCCAAGGCGTACGTCTATGCGCAGCAGAAGAACGGCACCTGGGAGACGTCGCCACAGCCCGTGCAGACGAAGACGCGCAACGACACCGACGGCGCGCAGTGGGGCGGGCTCACCGCGCTGGCGACCTACGCGCTGCTCGCGGCCGGCGAGGACCCGCAGGACAAGCGCCTCGCGCCGGCCATCGCGTTCCTGAAGCAGGCGAAACTCGTCGGCACCTACGCGCTCGGCCTGCGGTGCCAGGTGATGCTGCTCCTGCCGCCGACGCCGGAGACGCGCGCGATCATGAGGGCCGACGCCGCCGCCCTCCAGGGGATGATCAAGACGAAGGACCCGGCCACCGGCTTCTACGACTACGACGCGAGCGGCGGCCCCAAGACGTACAGCCTGAGCCGCGCGCAGTACGCCGTGCTGGGGATGTGGGCGTGCGCGCAGGCGGGCGTCGAGGTGCCGGCGTCGTACTGGGAGCTGATCGACAAGGCGTGGACGCGCGACCAGGACGCCTCCGGCGGGTGGACGTACTCGAAGGGGAGCAAGGCGTACCCCTACACGCCGGGCATCACGGCCGTCGGCGTCGCGACGCTCTACATCGCGCAGGAGTACCTGTTCGCCGACGTCGGCGCCAAGTGCCGCGGCAACCTGGAGACGCCGGCGATCGAACGCGGGCTGCGGTGGATGGAGCAGCACTTCGACGACGTCGCCACCGACCGCCGCTACCCGCGCGACTTCCCGTACGCCACGCTCTACTCCGTCGAGCGCATCGGGCTGGCGAGCGGGCGGAAGTACTTCGGCAAGGTCGACTGGTTCGAGAAGGGCTCGACGTTCCTGCTGCGCGAGCAGATGAAGGACGGCTCGTGGCGCGTGTCGTCCGGCGGCGACTTCGTCGGCCCGCTCGCCAACACGTGCTTCGGCCTGCTGTTCCTCTCGCGCGGGCGGGCGCCGGGCGTGATGAACAAGCTGGAGTACCTCGCGCCCGTCGGCGCAAAGGTCGAGGCGCAGTGGAACCTGCGCCCGCGCGACGCGGCCAACCTCGCGCGCTGGATCGGGCGGGCCTCGGAGCGCGACCTGAACTGGCAGGTCGTGAACCTCGACGCCCCGGCCGCCGACCTCCACGACGCGCCGATCCTATACGTCAGCGGGTCCGACGCGCTGCCGATCGACGACGCCGGCCTCGCCAAGCTCCGCGCGTTTGCCGAGGGAGGCGGGATCATCCTCGGCCACGCCGACTGCGCCGGCCGCGCGTTCGCCACCTCGTTCCGCACGATCGGGCAGAAGCTCTTCCCGAACTACAAGTTCCGCGAGCTCCCGGCCGACCACCCGATCTACAAGGCCGGCTACCCGCGCGAGAAGTGGAAGGCGAAGCCGAGCGTGCTGGGCCTGAGCAACGGCGTGCGCGAGCTGATGCTGCTGATCCCGCAGGCGGACCCGGGCCGGGCGTGGCAGGCGCAGGCGACGAAGACGCGCGAGGAGATGTACCAGCTCGGCGCGAACATCTTCCTCTATGCGATCGACCGGAAGAACGCCCGCTTCCGCGGCGAGGGCCACTGGGTCGAGGCCGACCCCGCCGCCGCCGCGCCGAAGGCCGCCGTCGCCGTCGCCCGCATCGAGCACGCCGGCAACTGGGACCCCGAGCCGGGCGGGTGGCGGCGCCTCGCCGCCGTGCTGCGCAACGCGAAGGTCGCGCCGCTCGACGTGAAGCCGGTGACGCCCGCGGCCGGCGCGATCGGCGGGCAGGTCGCGCACCTGACGGGGACGCAGCGGTTCACGCTCGATCCGCGCGCGCGGGCGGCGATCAAGACGTTCATCGACGGCGGCGGCACGCTCGTGGTCGACGCCGCGGGCGGCGCCCCCGCGTTCGCAGAAGCGGCCGAGGCGGAGGTCGCGGCGATCCTGCCCGGCGCGAAGCTCGCGCCGTTGCCCGCCGACCACGCCGTCTACGCCGCCGGCGGCCCGCGCCCCGCGGCCTTCGGCTACCGGCGCGCGGCGCGCGACACGACGGTGGGGCGGTCCGACGCGCCGCGCCTCCAGGGCGCGACGATCGGCGGCCGGGTCGCCGTCTTCTTCAGCCGGGAGGACCTCAGCGCCGGCCTCGTCGGCCAGGACGTGGACGGCATCGTCGGCTACGACCCGAAGACCGCCACGACGATCATGACGAAGGTCCTCAGCTACGCCGCCAAACTCCCCGCCCCCGCCACGCAACCCGCGGCGACGACGCAGCCGGCGGATCTGGGCACGAAGAGCAAACCGAAATCGAAATCGACCACGGGCAAGTCGAAGACCAGAGCGCCAAAGAGATCGGACCCGGCGAACTGAAGGCGTAGAATCTCACCCGCGCCGGCGGCGGCCTGCGGCCACGGTTTCCGGTGATCATCTGTCTACAGTCGTTTGAACCACCTCGTGGCATCGCCCGGGGCGGATGTCTGCCCGAGCGCAGCGAAGGATCTCGAGCGGCCTCGGAAAGTCTTGGCGAGGTCCCTCGCTGCGCTCAGCATGACACGAACGGGCGCGGCTACGGAGCTGCAACCGGTTCTGGGTCGGCGAGGATTTGCCCACCGCGAACCGGCCGTCGGCATCCACCGGCTCGGCAAAGGTCGTATCGCAACGCGCCCCCGGCGGTGTCGGTAGTAGCGGCGGAGGTTCGCACATGAAACAGGTCGGTTCACATCACGTCGTTGTCATGCTCCGCATTGTCGCCACGCTCGTGCTCATGCTCGCCGCCGTCACCGCGCCGAGCCGTGCGGCCGACGCGAAGGCCGGCGAGGGGGACTTCGTGCCGCTCTTCAACGGCAAGGACCTCACTGGATGGGTCTACGGCGGCTCGGCGGAGAAGCCGGGCAAGAGCGGGCAGGGGTATCAGGTGAAGGACGGCGTCCTGTACTGCACCGCGAAGGACGGCGGCAACCTGTTCACCGAGAAGGAGTACGCCGACTTCGCGTTCCGCTTCGAGTTCAAGCTCGAGCCCAACGCCAACAACGGCATCGCCATCCGCTCGCCGCTGGCGGGCGACGCGGCCTACGCCGGCATCGAGATCCAGGTGCTCGACGACAGCGGCTCGAAATACGCCAAGCTCCGGCCGGCGCAGTACCACGGCTCGATCTACGACGTGGTCGCGACGAAGCGCGGCCACCAGAAGCCGGTCGGCGAGTGGAACACCGAGGAGATCCGCGTGCAGGGCCGCCGCGTCACGGTCACGCTCAACGGCCAGACGATCGTCGACGCGAACCTCGACGACGTGAAGGACGAGGCCGTGCTGAGGAAGCACCCCGGGCTGCGCCGGACAAAGGGCCACGTCGGCTTCCTCGGCCACGGCACCCGTGTCGAGTTCCGGAACATCCAGGTCAAAGAGTTGTGAGGCGACGCGACCGCCGGCGGTCGGCGGGGCTGGCACCACCGCGCTGACGGATGAAGGGCGCGAGATCGATGGTCCGGCTTTCGCGCTACTGCCGCTGGCGGGATTCGAACCCGCACTTGATCGATTTTAAGTCGATTGCCTCTGCCGTTGGGCTACAGCGGCGACGTGTCGCGCGGAAGCCTAAACGCGCCCGCGTCGAACGTCGCACACCATTCTACGAAGTCGTCGCGGTCCGTCGATCCGGATAAACGCCGGATCATGGGAGAAGGAACGCTTCACCTGGGCTGGAGATCCCTCGTCGATGTCGCTCCTCGGGATGACGGTCCTCGCCGGTACGGTAGACACGAAGTTGAAGTGCTTTGGTCCGCGTTTCGTCAATTCAGACGGGGGGGTCGTTCAGCAGCATCTCCGCGAGCCGGAGATCGAGCGGCGTCGTGATCTTGAGGTTCCGTTCTTCGCCGTCCACGAGCCAGACGGGTCCCCCCGACATTTCGACGAGTTGCGCGTCGTCGGTCACCTCTTCGAGCGGGAGCGGGCAGTTCTCGAACGCGGCCAACAGCGTCGCGCGGCGCATGATCTGCGGCGTCTGCATCGCCCATAAGGTGTGGCGCGGGATCGTCCGCTCGACGAGCGCGGGCAGCGGCCCTCGCGCCTGTTTCACCGTGAGCGCGACCGGCAGCGCCGGCACGGCCGCCCCGTGCGCTCGGGCGGCGGCGAAGACGCGGTCGATCAGCGCGGGCGAGACGAGCGGGCGGGCCGCGTCGTGGATCGCCACCCATTCGACCTCCGGCGGGACGAGCCGCAACGCGCCGCGGACGCTGTCGGCGCGCGACGCGCCGCCGGGGCAGATCCTGACGCGCCGGTCGCGCAGGCGCGACGCGAGGGACGGCGGCAGGTCGGGGTTGCCGAGCAGCGGAAGGGCGGTCGGCAGCACGGCGCACGCGACGTCCGTGCGGTCGAGGAACGCGCCGAGGCTGCGTGCCAGCACCGGCCGGCCGGCGAGGTCGGCGAGGAGCTTGTTCGTCGTCCCGCCGTAGCGCGTCGACTGGCCGGCCGCCGGGAGGATCGCCGCGAATGAAGGCATGGTTTCAGCTTCGTACGATCCAGAACGCGGCCGGTGATCCCGACAAACGCGCGTGCGATGCGGGTGCGTTCACGTCCGCAGCATGAAAGTCGATCGTGCCCAGCGGTCGGGGCATCGCCGACGGGCCCGGCGTCACTTCTTGCTGCTGCGCAATAATTCGCGGTCGGCGAGGATCTGAAGCACCGGCCGGCCCTCGACGTCGCCCGGCTCGATGCCGAGCAGGTGGCACGCCGTCGCGAAGGTATCTTCGGTCTTTACCGTGAGCTTCGGGTCGGACGTGAGGTCGTGGTCCTTGCGGACGCCGGGGCCGGCGATGATCCACGGGATGTGCCGGTGCCGCGGGTCGTCGCCGGTGTGGCGCCGGCCGGCCCCGCCGTGGTCGGCGGAGAAGAGGACGGCGGTCGAGTCGCGCAGGCCCGCGCCGTCGATCGCCTTCAGGACGATGCCGACGGCCTCGTCGATCTGCTCGAGCGCCGCGATCTGCGGCTTCGATCCCCACCCTTGCGCGTGGCCGACCTGATCCGCACCGGGAAAGTGCACGACCATCACGTGGGGCTTGTGCGACGCGATGATCTCGCTCGCCCGCGCCGCCACGTCCAGGTCGCTCGCGGCCGCGATGCGCGCCCAGTCGACGGTGCCCGGCCGGGCGAGCGTCGTGAACTTGGACTTGCCCGTGGCCATGCCGGTGGTGAGGCCGGCCCGCTTCGCCAGTTCGAAGATCGTCGGCACCTTTGGGTAGCCGGCGTCGGGGCGGTCGTCGTTCCAGTCGATGCCGTGCCGCTCGGGCGACACGCCGGTGAGCATGCTCGCGTGCGACGGCAGGGTGAGGCTGATCGACGGTCCGCGCCCAGAACGTGTAACTGCCGGCCTCGATCAGGCTTCGAACGTGCGGCGTGCGGGCGGCGGAGCAGGACGTCCGGCCGCGCGCCGTCGCAACTGATGATCACCACGTGCTCGATCGCAGCGATCGGCTTGGTAGCCGCCGGGTGGGCGGTCGGCGATTTGGGGGTGGGAGTCGATCGTCGCCGGCGGGAAGGAGTCGGCGCGCCGGCGGCCGCGCTTGCGCGCGCGCAAGGGTTCGCCGGCCGCGGCGAGCGTGAGGAGGGTCAGGAGCAGCGGGATCGCGAGCGGCCGTTGCATGTGCGGGTTCTCCGCCCGCCTTGTACCCCTCGGGGATAGGGCGGGCAAGTCGCGGGCGAGTCGGCCGACGTCGTGCGCCCGGCGGCACTGGGCCGGCTTGACACCCCGCGCGACGACTCGGATACTGACGATTTCGCCCCACGGTCAGGAGTATCCGCTTGAAAACAGCCCAAGCGTCACCAGCATCGCCCTTACGCTTGCCCTGCTGCCAGGTTGCGCGCGACGCCCGCCGCCGCGGCCGGCGGCGGGCCGGCCGCAGGCGGCCGTCGCCGCGACGGCGGCGTCTGCATCGCCGGGCGCGTCGGCGACTTCGGCGACCGTCGCCGTGGCGGACGCGTCGTCGGCCGCGGCGCCCGACAGGTCGGCCGCGACGGCGGCGGCCACGCGGCGGCGTCGGACGACGTCATCGCCAACATCGGCGGGCGGCTCGGTCACGATGCGGCAGCTCATGGAGCCCCTCGTCGAGGCGCGGGCTGCCGGTGCTGCTCAACCTCGTCCAGCTCGAGCTCGCGAAGCAGGCGGCCGACCGCCGGCGTCACCGTGACCGAGGAGGACGTCGCCGCCGAGCAGCCGCCAGACGACCGACCGGATGTTCAAGGAGACCGACGAGAAGGTCCGCGACAAGATCGACGAGGCGATCGCCAAGAAGTTCGACGAGGCCGAGGAACGGCTGAAGCGGGAGCTGGAGCGCGACCACGAGCAGCTCCTCGAGCAGTTCCTCCAGAACCAGAAGGTGAGCCGCCCGGAGTTCGAGCTCGTCCTGCGGACCAACGTCTACCTCCGAAAGATCGCCGAGCCGCGCGTGGCGGGCCAGATCAACGACGAGGAGTTGCAAGGCCTACGAGACCGAGTACGGCGCGTCGGTCCGCGTGCAGCATCCAGGGCAACCCGCAGGAACTCGCGCGCGCGCAGGCCTGCGGCTGACCGCGGGGAGAAGTTCGAGGCCGTCGCCCGCCAGATGAGCCGCAACCCGCAGACCCGGCGGGCCTCGGCGGCGAGCTGCCGCGGTTCAGCCTCGCGACGGCCAGGCTGCCGGAGAACTTCAAGCGGGCCACGTTCGACCTGAAGATCGGCGAGGTGTCGAACATGGTGGAAGCCGACGGGTCGTACCACCTGATCAAGCTGGAGGAAGTTCTCGCCCAAGGCCGTAAAGTTCGAGAGCGTGAAGGAGGGGATCCGCGAGCAGTTGCGCGAGGACCGTGCAGCTGGCGGTGAAGCGGCAGCGCGACAACCTGGCGGACCAGGCGCCGGACCGACCTGAAGATCCGCGACCCGACGCTCCGCCGGCAGTTCGAGGCGAAGCTCGCCGAGCGCGCGACAAGCAGATCAAGGACGAGCGGGCGATGCGCGAGCAGTTCCAGAAGGAACGCGCGCAGACGAAGGAGAGCGAGCGCTTCGCCCCAAGCCCCGGCCACCGCCCCGGGCACGCGCCCCACGTAGCCGGCCCCAGCGCCGCCGCGCACCCCCGGTGCCGCGCGGCGCCGGCCACTCCGCCCGCTGGCAGTGACCGCGCCGCGACGCCCGCGTCCGGCGCGTCCTGGCGCATCGGCGCCCCGGCGGCCGCCCCGCAGGCAAGTAGCCGCCCGGCCGTTTCGATCGATCGGATCGATCAGGACGCGCGCGCTCGGCCGCAACCCCGGCGAACCCATCGCCCTCACCTACACCGTCGAAAGCCGACGAACAACGCCCGAGCCAGCAGCAGCAGCAGCAAGGAAGCCGTTCAAGATCGACGTCTCGGGCCGGATCAAGCGCCTCCGCCGTACCTGTTCGCGCGGATCAACAAGATGAAGTACGAGAAGCGCGTGGCGGGCGTCGACATCATCGACCTCGGCATGGGCAACCCCACCGACCCGACGCCCGAGTGCGTCGTCGACAAGCTGAAGGAGGCGGCGGTCGACCCGCGCAACCACCGCTACAGCGTCAGCAACGGCATCGCCGGCCTGCGCCGCGAGGTCGCGATCAAGTACAAGAAGAAGTACGACGTCGACCTCGACGCCGAGACCGAGGTGATCGCCACGATCGGCTCGAAGGAGGGTTCAGCCACCTGTGCCTCGCGCTGCTCGGCCCGGGCGACACGGTCGTCGTCGGCGACCCGGCGTTCCCGATCCACATCTACGCCCCGGCCATGGCGGGGCGAACGTCGTGCGCGTGCCGCTCGGCAACGACCAGCCGTTCCTCGACCGCATCGAGCAGGTGATCTCCGAGCTGTACCCGACGCCGAAGCTGCTGATCCTCAACTACCCGCACAACCCGGACGGCCATGACGATCGACGCCGGCTTCTGGGCGGGCGATCGAGATGTGCCGCCGGCACAACGTGATGATCGTCAGCGACTTCGCCTACGGCGAGATCTGCTTCGACGGGTACAAGGCCGAGCTTCCTGTCGGCCCCGGGCGCCAAGGAGGTCGGCGTCGAGTTCACGACGATGAGCAAGAGCTACAACATGGCCGGCTGGCGGCTGCGGGTTCTGCGCCGGCAACGCCGAGATGGTCAAGGCGCTGGCGACGATCAAGGAGTACTACGACTACGGCATGTTCGCGCCGATCCAGATCGCCAGCGTGATCGCGATGCGCGAGTGCGGCGACACGCCGGACATCCAGGCGAAGATCTACGAGGCCCGGCGCGACGAGGTGTGCCGCGGGCTCGACAAGCTCGGGTGGATCTACGACCGCCCGCGCGCCAGCATGTTCGTCTGGGCGAACATCAACCCGCAGCACTACAAGCCGGGCGAGGACACGATCGAGTTCTGCCTGCGCATGATGGACGAGGCCGAGGTCGCGCTCTCGCCCGGCCGGGCGTTCGGCGAGAACGGCGAGGGGGCCGTGCGGATCGCGCTCGTCGAGAACGAGCACCGCCTCCGCCAGGCCATGCGGAACCTCGAGCGGGCGCTCAACCCCCGCAAGCCCAAGGGCAAGCCCGAAGCGGCGACCGCGTGAACCCGATCACCTGGCTGTTCGGCGACGGCGCGCCGCCGGCGATCACGCCGTTCTTCCGCAATTCGAACTACGCAGAGGCCGCCCTGTGGGCGGCCGTCGCCGTCGTCGTGCTGTTCCGCTCCAAGCGGCAAGGCGCGCCGCGCCGCCCCCACCTGCTGCTCGCCGCGACGCTGCTCGCCTTCGGCGGGTCGGACGTCGTCGAGGCGAACACCGGCGCGTGGTGGCACCCGTGGTGGCTGTTCGTCTGGAAGGCGACTTGCGTCGTCGTATTTCTCGGCGTGCTCCTCTCACTGCGCCGCGCGAAGCGGACCAGCACCTCCATTCACGCCGAAGAGCCGCGATAGCGCGTTCGCGACCATCCGGCCACTCCCGGAACGGGGCCGCGGGAGCGCAGCGAAGGCTCTCCCACCGTTTTCAGGAATACCCCACGTGATCCTACGCTCCCCCCGGGAAAACAGGTGGGGATGGACCGGCGCGCCGCCCGGCGGAACGCTGAACAGCCGGCCCCACGCGACCGCGATATCGGCCGGGGCCCG
Source organism: Phycisphaerae bacterium (assembly GCA_030448225.1). The sequence goes on along the minus strand of JAUJNJ010000016.1, from coordinate 8,684 downwards.
TGCATATACTTACGGCACGGCCGTTGCTGATAAGCCGATCGGCCGCCAGGATCCCGCCTCGGGGGGTCGGGCGGCGACCGGAAGGAGATCGGATCGATGGCGGAAGCGAAAAAGCAGAAGGGCCAGCCCCGGCAGCAGCAGAGCCGCCGGCCCGGCCTGGAGTCGGAGATGCGGCCCAGGCCGCGGTCGGAGGACCCGAAACACGTCGGGACCGGCAAGCTCCGCGACAAGGTGGCACTCATCACCGGCGGCGACAGCGGCATCGGGCGGGCCGTCGCGATCCTGTTCGCCAAGGAGGGGGCCGACGTCGCGATCTCGTACCTCAACGAGCACAGCGACGCCGAGGAGACCAAGCGGATGGTCGAGGAGCAGGGGCGCAAGTGCATCCTGCTGCCCGGCGACATCGGCTACGAGAGCTTCTGCCGTCAGGCGGTGGAGCGCGTGGTGAAGGAGCTGGGCGGGCTCGACGTCCTCGTCAACAACGCGGCCGAGCAGCATCCGCAGGAGAGCCTCGAGGACATCGACCGCGAACAACTCGAGCGCACGTTCCGCACGAACGTGTTCGCGATGTTCTTCCTCACCAAGGCCGCCCTCAAGCACCTGAAGGAAGGGTCGGCGATCGTCAACACGACGAGCGTGACGGCCTACAAGGGCAACCCGCAACTGCTCGACTACTCCTCGACGAAGGGCGCGCAGGTCGCGTTCACGCGGGCGCTGTCGCAGTCGCTGGCGAAGAAGAAGATCCGCGTGAACGCGGTGGCGCCCGGCCCGATCTGGACGCCGCTGATCCCGTCGACGTTTCCGCCCGACAAGGTGGAGGATTTCGGCACCGACGTCCCGCTCGGCCGGGTGGGACAGCCGGAGGAGGTCGCCAGTTGTTTCCTGTTCCTCGCGTCGGACGACGCGTCGTACATGACCGGCCAGGTTCTTCACCCCAACGGCGGGAGCGTGATCAATGGTTAGGCGCAAGCGATACGTGATGGATCGGACCCGTCCCCAGCTCCGCGTGGCCCAGCGGCCGACGACCGAGGGCGACGAGGCGCAGTCGACCTATTGGATCGGCGTCGGCCTGGCGCTGGCGGCGATGCTGCTGGTGACGGCGGCGGCCTGAGCCCGCCCGACGACACAGAGGCGGGTTCCGATGTTACGCAGCCGACGAGATGACGACGACGACGACGACGACGCCAACGATCGGGGTCGCTCGTCTCTGCTACTGACGGCCGCCGTCGGCGCGGGCCTGTTCCTCGCTGCCCGCGCGGCGGTGCGGAACCACCGCTGGTACGACCTGTCGGGTAAGACGGTCCTCATCACCGGCGGCTCGCGCGGATTCGGCTTGTTGATGGCGCGCGAGTACGGCGCGCTCGGCGCCCGCGTCGCCATCTGCGCGCGCGACCCGCAGGAACTTGACCGGGCGACGAACGATTTGCGCGGCCGCGGCGTGGAGGTGTTCGCCGTCCCGTGCGACCTGACGAACGAGGACGACGTGCGGCGGATGGTGGCGGACGTGACGAACCGGTTCGGCCCATTCGACGTGCTCGTGAACAACGCCGGCACGATCGCCGTCGGGCCGATGGAAGTGATGACGCTCGAGGACTACCGCGAGGCGATGGACCTGCACTTCTGGGCGCCGCTGCACACCACGCTCGCCGTGCTGCCCGCCATGCGCAGCCGCGGCGGGGGGCGGATCGTGAACATCTCGTCGATCGGCGGGAAGATCGCGGCCCCGCACCTGCTGCCGTACTCGGCGAGCAAGTTCGCGCTCGTCGGCCTGTCGCAGGGCCTGCGGGCGGAACTCGTGAAGGACAACGTCTACGTCACCACCGTCTGCCCCGGCCTGATCCGCACGGGCAGCCCGCGCAACGCGTGGTTCAAGGGGCAGCACCGCGCGGAGTACGCGTGGTTCGCCGTCAGCGACTCGATCCCGCTCACGAGCATGAACGCCGCCCGCGGCGCGGCGCGCGTCGTGCTCGCGAGCCAGCGCGGCGAGGCGGACTTGATCCTGAGCATCCAGGCGAAGCTCGCGGTAAAGTTCCACTCGCTGTTCACCGGCATCTCGACCGACATCAACGCGATCATCAACCGCCTGCTGCCCGCCCCCGGCGGCATCGGCAGCCAGCGCGCCCGAGGCGAGGAGAGCGAGTCGGCCGTCACGCGCTCGCCGCTGACGGCGCTCACGCAGGATGCCGCCCGCGCGAACAATCAGATGCGTTAGCGGGCGCGGATGACGTTTTGCCGAGTGGGTTGTCGGTAACTCGCGACGCGCGATTCACTCGCGGCGACGAACTTCCGCGGAGAACGGATCACGAGCGCGATCGACGCAACGCTCTCCCCGTTTAGCCGCCGCTCGCAGAGCGGCGCGTCGCGCGCGAGGTGACGCGCGAAGGTCGACGCGAATCCCGCGGGCGCGCCCCAACGCGACGCACCTATCGATCCATCAGCGCCGGCAAGACTGACCATCATAGACAGACACAGCAGATGACCGACGACACGCGCTTAAGGAGCCTATGAGCAGCCGAGTCAGCAGTGCCATCCAGCGCGTCAGCACCCGGGCGAAGAAGAATGCGCCTGCAACGCCAGCCATTCGGCAGTTGGTGGCGGAACTCAAGACGGCCGAGCCGGTCGATCCCGTGCAGTCGGCGAAGGACGCGGGCCTCCGCTACGTCTCCGACACCGCCCCCGGCATCACGCGCAAGAAGTCCGGCAAGTCGTTCGCGTACGTGAAGCCCGACGGCATTTCCCTGCAGGACACCGACGACCTGCTCCGCATCCGCTCCCTGGCGATCCCGCCGGCGTGGACCGACGTGTGGATCTGCGCGAACCCCAACGGCCACATCCAGGCGGTCGGGCGCGACGCGCGGGGGCGCAAGCAGTACCGCTATCACCCGAAGTGGCGCGAGCAGCGCGACGAGTCGAAGTACGGGCGGATGATCGCGTTCGTCGGCGCGCTGCCGCGCATCCGCCGGCGCGTGGGGCGCGACCTCGCCAAGCCCGGCCTGTCGCGCGAGAAGGTGCTGGCGGCCGTCCTGCGCCTGCTGGAGACGACGCTGATCCGCGTCGGCAATGACGAGTACGCGGCGAAGAACAACTCGTTCGGCCTCACCACGATGCGCGACCGCCACGCCGACGTGTCGGGCAGCACGGTCCGCTTCCGCTTCCGCGGCAAGGCCGGCGTGCAGCACGACATCGACGTGAACGACCGCCGGGTGGCAAAGATCGTCAAGCAGTGCCAGGACCTGCCGGGCCAGGAACTGCTCCAGTACGTGGACGGCGACGGGAACGTCCGCGACATCGTCTCCGACGACGTCAACGCGTACCTGAAGGAGATCAGCGGCCAGGAGTTCACCGCGAAGGACTTCCGCACCTGGGCCGGCACGGTGCTGGCCGCCCAGGCGCTTCAGGAGTTCCAGCAGTTCGACTCGCAGGCGATGGCGAAGAAGAACATCGTGCAGGCGGTCGAGAACGTCGCCATGCGGCTCGGTAACACGCGAGCCGTCTGCCGCAAGTGCTACATTCACCCCGCCGTGATCGACTCGTACATGGACGGCGAACTGCTCGAGAACATCGGCGACGAGGCGCGCAAGATGATCAAGGGCGTGCAGGGCCTGGGCCCCGAAGAGGCGGCCGTCCTGGTGATGCTCCAGAAGCGCCTCACGACCGAGCGGAAGAAGCAGCAGAAGAAGCCGCTGTCCCGGACCGCGTAGCCGTCGTCGCGTGCACCGCCAACCCCTCCCGGGCCGCGACGGCCGACGTCGGCACGTCCCCTTCCGCCCGCCCCCGCGACTAAGCCGAACGCTCACCCGCCGGCGATGTAGCGCGGGCGAACACCGCGAACGCGGCGATCGCCATCAGCCCGCCCCCGGCGAGCAGCAGTACGAAGACGATCGCCTGGGCGGCGACGAGGTAGCCGCCGGACTCGGGGCCGTGGGGTAAGGGGGTCTCTCTGCCGAGCGGCAGGAGGTGGTGCAGGACGACGGACTGGAGCCACACGGCGGCGATCACGACGAGGGTGCCGCACCCGCCGACCGCGATCGCGCCGACGCGGTCCGGCGGGCGTCGCACGTCGCGCAGCGCGTGCGCAACCGCCGTTGCCACGGCGACGAATGATCGCAGCAACGCCAGCACCGCGCCCGCGACGAGGAGGCCGACGACGGGCCACAGTAGCGCCGACTCCGGCTCCCCCCGCAGTGCGGGGAGGCCGACGGCGTCGGCGACCGGGTAGGCGAACAGGAGGCGTGCGGCGTCGGCGAGCGTCACCGTCAGCAGCCATGTGCCGGGCGGGGGCGCGGGGGCGGCGGGCGTCGGGTAGGCGAGCGGCGGCGGTTCGGCGAGTTCGGGCGTCGGCGAAGTGGTCGTTTCGCTGCTCATGACATTCCCTCCCATGCCCGCGCCCGTTCACGCAGGGCGACCGTGGTGTCGCCCACCACAAGTCCGACATGCGCGCTGGATCCGTCCGATACCTCTGCCGACGCGAACGCAAATGCGAATCCGCGCCGGAGCCGCGTTTAGCCGCCGCTCGCAGAGCGGCGCGTCGACCCAGCAGGCTACCCGCAGCGATCGGTGCGGTCCCGTCACTCCCCGATGATAATGTTATCGATGAGCCGCGTGTTGCCGACGCGGGCGGCGACGGCGAGGACGGTGGGGCTGGTGACGTTGTCGACGTTCTTCAGGGTGATCGGGTCGACGGCCGCGACGTAGTCGACGTTGAGGTGTTGCTCGAGCAGGATCTTCTGCATCGTCGTCATCAGCCGGTTCGTCTGCACGAACCCCTTGTTGAACTCCGCCTCGGCGGCCATCAGCGCGCGGTAGAGCGACAGGGCGCGCACGCGGTCGTCCGGCGAGAGGTACTGGTTGCGGCTGCTCATCGCCAGGCCGTCGGGCTCGCGGAGGGTGGGGCACCGCACGACGTCCACGGGCCAGTCGAGCGCCTCGGTCATGGCGGCGAGGATGCGGAGTTGCTGGAAGTCCTTCTGGCCGAAGACGGCGACGTTCGGCTGGATGATGTGGAACAGCTTGGCCACCACCTGGCACACGCCGCGGAAGTGACCGGGGCGGTGCTTGCCCTCGAGGATGCCGGTGAGCTGCGGCAGGTCGATCGCGACGTCCGGCTGGCCGGGCGGGTACATCTCCTCGACCGTCGGGACGAACACGAGGTCGACGCCCGCCTTGCGGCACTTCTCCAGATCTTCCTCGATCGGGCGCGGGTAGCGGTTGAAGTCCTCCCGCGGGCCGAACTGCGTCGGGTTCACGAAGATGCTGACGGCGGTGCTCGGCGCGTGCTCGCCGGCCACCTGCATGCAGAGCAGGTGCCCCTCGTGCAGCGCCCCCATCGTCGGCACGAGCGCGAGGCGCTTGCGCCGCAGCTTCGCCCGGGCGGCCCGGCACTCGGCGATCGTGCGGACGAGGATCGTGCTCTTGCGCAGCGGCCGGTTCGTGCCGATCCGCGGGAGCGACGACGCCTGGTTCGGCGGCTCGAACGCCCGCACGTCGTCGTCGTCGTCGTCTCCGTCCTCGGCGCCTTCGTCTTCATCGGCGCCGGCGTCGTCCTCGGCACCCGCCGCGTTTTCGATGTCGAGCCCTTCAGCTCCCTGGACGTTCCGCGTCGCGGATTCGAGTTCCTCGAGCAGCGCGGCGATTGTCTTGCCGTTCGTCGGGTGAACCACCTGCGGCGCGATCTCGGCGAGCGGGCGCAGGACGAAGTCGCGCTCGTGCATCCGGGCGTGGGGGACCGTCAGGCCGTCGGCGTCGACGGCGGCGTCGCCGAAGAGGAGCAGGTCGAGGTCGATCGGGCGCGGCTCCCACCGGTCGCGCCGCTCGCGGCCGAGTTTGCGCTCGACGTCGAGCAGGCGGTCGAGCAGGCCGCGGGGGTCGAGCGTCGTCTCCACCTCCGCCACGCCGTTGAGGAACGCCGGCGAGTCCGGCGGCCCGCCGACGGCCGGGTTCTCGATGAGGGCCGACACCCGCGACACCGCGATGCCCGGCGTCTCCCCCAACCGTTCCACCGCCGCGCGGATCGTCGCCTCCCGGTCGCCGAGGTTGGCGCCGAGCGCGACGTAGGCAGTGGTGGGGGTGGGAAGCGGCATTAGGGGAAATCAGTTGTTGAACCAAGAAGGCACGAAGACACGACGCGGGGCTCGACGTTCAAAGCTGCTTCGCGATTGCCACATCAATGAATCTGTGGAGTGGATTCACCCGCAGAACAACAGGGCCCGCTTCGTGCCTTCGTGCCTTCGTGGTTCAAACCCTCTTCGTCGCGTCTAGAACTCGAACGTCGAGCTCGCGAGGCGCTTGTCGATCTCGGCCAGCACGCGCCCCTCGTCGGCGGCGTCCTTGGCGAGGAACGTCACGCTGAACCGCACGTACGCCCCGGCGTCGTCCCACGGGACGGTGCTGATGAGCTTTTCCGTGATCATCCACTGGCTGAACGCCTCGCCCTTCTCGAACGCCACGCGCTTGCCGCCGGTCGTGGCGGCCCTGGGGGCGGGGACGTAGAGGAAGAAACTGCCCTTGGGCTTGCGCGCCTTCAGGCCGTGCTTGTTCAGCACGTTCACGAGGCCGTCCATCCGGCGGCCGTACTTGTCGGCGATCTTCTGCGTGATCTGCGGGTGGTCCAGCGCGTAGGCGCACGCCTGCTGCACGGCCAGGAACTGCCCGGAGTCGCTGTTGTCCTTCACGTCGGCGTACGCCTTGACGATCAGCGGGTTGCCGACGACGAACCCGAGCCGCCAGCCGGTCATGTTGAAGCCCTTGCTCATCGAGTGAAGCTCGACGCCCACGTCCATCGCGCCCGGCGTCGCCAGGAACGAGAGCGGCTTGCCCTCGAACACGAGCGCCGCGTACGCCGCGTCGTGGATCACCACGAGGTCGTGCTGCTTCGCGAACGCCACGACCTCGGCGAAGAACGCCGGCGTCGCGCTCGCGCCGGTCGGGTTGTTCGGGTAGTTGAGGACGAGCGTCTTGGCCCGCTTCAGCTTGTCCGCCGGGATGCTCTTGAGGTCCGGCAGGAACCCGTTCTTCTCCAGCAGCGGGATGTTGTGCACCTCGCCGCCGTAGTACCGCGCGTGCGTGCCGAAGACCGGGTAGCCCGGCGTCGTCATCAGCGCCACGTCGCCCGGGTTGATGAAGCAGCCCGGCAGGATTGTGAGAGCCGCCTTCGAGCCGATCGAGTGGACGATCTGCGCGCCCGGGTCGGCGATCTGCACGCCGCACACGTTCTTCATCCAGCGGGCGGCGGCGTCCTGGTAGGGGCGGGCGCCGTTGTCGGCGTAGCCGCGGTTGTTCGGGTCGCGGGCGGCGTTGCAGAGCGCGTCGACGCACTCGGGGAACGCCATCTCGTCCGGCTCGCCGACGCCCATGTCGATCAGTTCCGCCCCGGGGTTGGCGTCGAGCGCCGCCCGCTTGGCGCGCTTGATCTTCTCGAACTTGTAGATCTCGGTGCCCTTGCCGTACTGCCGGCCGCCGATGCGGTCGGCGAAGAGGTTTTGGATGTAGGGATCGCTCATGTTTTCGCGGGATAGTGAGGCCGGGTCGAAACGGGCAGGGATTGTAGAGGTTCGATCCCGAGCGTCAAACGGAGGGTGGGGAGTGGAGGAGTGGGGGGGGTGGGGAGTAGGAGGTAGCCGCCGCCCGCACGGCCGTCGCGACTAACCCCTAGTGGGACGCGTAACGCATGCCCGGCCAGCCGCCCTGCGGCCGACAGGCTCATGGTTCGGGTGGCGCCATCTCCGCGACCGTCCGTTGCATCGATGAGTTATGTCGAGGCACTGCGGCCGGGTTCGTCCTCAGAATACTCAAGTTCGGGGGTCCCCGGCGGCAGCGGCGTGAGCGTCGCCATGACAGAGTCGCCGTGCCGAACAAGGAACACGCGGAATCGCTCGTCACGCCAGTCGCACTGCCAGTCGAAGCGGTAAAAATCACTCTGCTCGAAGTAGGATCGCGCGTTGGTCGCGCCGTCGAGAACTAGATCGATGATGTCCGCCACCGACAACGGTTTCCCGGTGCGGAGTTCGCGTACGCCCTCCGGAATGCGGAGTAGCGGCGGGCGCCCCGTGAGCAGCCACACCTCCAGCCCTTGCTGATTGAGGCATGTTTGCAGAATCCGGCGCATCGCCGTCGACGTCATGTGAGTCACCCTCCCCCACAAGATCACGTTACGCTGATCTGTGGCCGGACGACGGAATGCTGCGCGGGCCCCCGAGCGGGCGCTCGTACCCGGCCGCTAGGGCACGATCAGGAAACGGAACTTCTTGCTCTGCGACACGGCATCTTCCAACACCGCCTGCACGTGCTCTAATTCCGCCATGACGTCGGCGGGCCAGTGCGACCGGGGGGCATCGGGCTTGAACCCGAGATCGTCGGGCTGTCGCAAGAGGTGCTGACGGATCGCGCGGACGGCCGCGAGCGCGTCGGACGGGTCGAACCACGTCCCGCGTGACGCGCTGTCTTCCTCGGCGTCGGCCGCGTCGTCGTCATCCTCATCGCTCTCGGCGGCCTCGCCGAAGCCGCCGAACTCGTGTTCCACGGCGCTGTAGTCGTAGAAGGTCGTCAGCTTCGACACGCCGAGCTTCGCGGCGACCTTGTCGAGCTGCTTGTCGAGCCGAAGCATGATCGAGTTGTCGGACGGCGGGTCATCCTTCGCACGGCCTTCGACGTCCACCCAGATCGTGTCACCCATGCGAACGGTCCTC